>KN173951.1:2674-6147 GCA_000759655.1 Acidicaldus organivorans
GGATGGGAAGCGGGATCGACCACACCGCGAGCCGCAGCACGAGCGGATGGCGCTCGAGTTCGTTCTTGAGGCTGAAATAGGCGGCGAAGGCGAAGAGGGCGAGGAAGTAGAAGCCGAGCGCCATCATGATGCGGAACGCCCAGAACTCGACGAAGACGTCAGGCACCGTCGCCTCGGCTGCCCGGTCGATCACCGCGGCGCGGGTCTCGGGGGTGAGGGCGGCGAGATCGTGGTTCGGCGCATACATTTCGGCAAGGAAACCATAGCCGAGATCGCTCTCATGCGCCTCGAGCCGCTGGCGCGCCTCCGGGCTGTGGGTGGTGGCGTATTCGCGTAGCGCCAGCACCGCCTCAATGCCATTCGCCACGTGCGGCTTGGTCTCGGCGATCACCTGCTTGAGGCCGGGGATCGGCTTGTCGAACGTGTGGGTGATCAGCGGGGTCAGCACATAGGGGATGCCGATCGGGAAATGGTTGGTCTTCTCCGCGTCATCGGGCAGCGCGAAGAGGAGCCAGGGCTCAGCGGGCGGCTTGGTGGTGTCCCAGATGCCCTCGATCGCGGCGATCTTGGTCTTCTGCAGGAGGTAGTCGTCACGCCCGAGCGCGTCGCCGAGGGTGATCACGGCGAGCGTGGAGATCAGGCCATAGAGGGCGGCCATGCGGAAGGAGCGGGCGGCGAAGGCGCGATGGCGGCGCTTGAGGAGGTAGAAGGCGCTGATGCCCATCACGAACATCGCTGCCGAAACGAATCCGGCGATCGAGGTGTGCACGAATTTCGCCTGGGCGTCCTCGCTGAAGATGAGGGCCGCGAAATCGTTGAATTCGAGCCGCATCGTGTCGGGATTGAAGCTCGCCCCCGCCGGGTCCTGCATGAAGGCGTTGGCGATGAGGATCCAGAGGGCGGAAAGGTTGGAGCCCAGGGCGACGAGATAGGTCACCGCGAGATGGGCGGGGCGGCTCAAGCGGTCCCAGCCGAAGAACATCAGGCCGATGAAGGTCGATTCCATGAAGAAGGCCATCAGTCCTTCGATGGCGAGCGGCGTGCCAAACACATCGCCCACGAAATGGGAATACATCGACCAGTTGGTGCCGAACTCGAACTCCATGGTGAGCCCGGTCGCCACGCCGATGGCGAAGTTGATGCCGAACAGCTTGCCCCAGAACTGGGCCATCTCCTTATAGACGTCCTTGCCGGTGATGACATAGACCGTCTCCACCGCGGCGAGGAACACCGAGAGGCCGAGCGTGAGCGGCACGAAGAGGAAGTGATAGAGCGCGGTCAGCGCGAACTGCAGACGCGACAAATCAACGATCAGTGACGAAGCCGGCATGGCTCCCTCCTTTCCAGTGACCCCGATTTATGCAATGCAACAATGTCTGGCAAGGGTGGGGCCACGAAGAGGGCCTCCGTAACTTTACGGAGGAGATGACGCCCGGGCCGCCCATGCCTTTCCTCCTGGCCTCGCTGGCGGCTTGCACCATAAGGGGGCGCTTCCTACTTGTAAACAACGAAAATGGCGGGAGCGCCTGCCGGGGTCTTCCGGCAGGAGGGGTGCGCTCATTCTCCCTTTGTCGAATGGGAAAGGGCGGAGCGGAGACGAAAAGGACGGGAGCGGTTCGAAAATGAAGAAAATCACCATCGTCGGTGCGGGTTTTGCCGCCATTTCCGCCATAAGGCGCCTGCGCAAGCGGGGATTCGACGGCGAGATCGCCGTGCTCGCCCCCGAGCCGCAATTCCTCTATTATCCGAGCCTGATCTGGATCCCGACCGGGCTGCGCAGCGCCGCCGATCTTCGCATCCCGCTCGAAGGTTTCTTCGCCCGAAACCGGGTGCGCTTCGTCAAGGGGACGGCGGTGGCGGTGGAGGAGGGCGGTCGGGCGCTCCGCACCGATCAGGGCCGTCTCGAACAGGACGCGCTGATCATCGCCTCGGGCGGGCGGAGCCTCAAAGCGCTTCCCGGCATCGAGCACACGCTTGCCATCTGCGATCCATTCGATGCCGAACGGATCCGTGAGCGTCTCGCCGCGCTCAGCCGGGGCCGCATCGCGGTGGGCTTCGCCGGCAATCCGAAGGAGCCGCAGGCGGTGCGCGGCGGGCCCGCCTTCGAGATATTGTTCGGGATCGAAACTTACCTCCGCAAGCGGGGCCTGCGGGGCGCGATCGAGCTTGTCTTCTTCAACCCGATGACCGAGCCCGGCAACCGGCTGGGCTCGAAAGCGGTGCAGCGCATCCTTGCCGAGATGAAGACGCGCGGCATCACCACCCATCTCGGCCACAAGCTCAAGGGCTTCACCAAACGCGCCGTGCTCACCGAAGGGGGCGACATCGAGGCCGATCTCATCCTTTTCCTCCCCGGTCTCACCGGCCCGGCCTGGGTGGCCGAGGGCGGGCTTCCCCTCTCGCCAGGCGGGTTCATCCGCGCCGATACCACGTGCGCGGTGGAGGGGATGGCGGGGGTGTTCGTCGCGGGGGATGCCGGCTCTTACGCGGGCGCGCCGGAGTGGCTTCCCAAACAGGGGCACATGGCCGACCTGCAAGGCGTGACCGCGGCGGACAATGCGCTGCTCCATCTCGAGGGCAAGGCGCCCGCCCATCATTTCCGTCCCGAAATCGTCTGCATCGTCGATACGCTCTCGAGCGGCGTGCTGGTCTATCGCACGCCCTCCCGCGGCGTGGTGCTGCCCAACCCGTTGTGGCACGCGGCCAAGCGCGCCTTCGAGTGGCGCTATCTCCGCCCCCTCCGCCGCGCCGCATGAGGCGTCGCCCTCAAGGGATTTCAGCGGTTTTCGATCCCAAAGCCTATCTTTAAAGCCGCCGAAGGCGCGTTCGGGGTGGACGTAGATTATGCCATCCTCGTAACGCTGGCTTCGAGGAAAATTAATTCACGCCCGTCAATGTGGTGTAAGAGCCGCGCCTTGTGTCAGGGGGGCGTGAGGGGAAGGGTGGCGGTGAAGCGGAGGTGACCCGCGAGCATCGAAGAGGCCAGTCCGGCAAGCCGCAGATACCAGTTGGCGGGGAGATGGCAGCCATCGGCATCAAGCGCCAGAAAACCGGGAGGCGTGCCGGTATCGTGCGGTGTCACCTTGAACAGCGCGGTGCCCTCATCGACCTCGTCGAACATCGCGCCATACATCATCGTCGCGCCCGCCCCCACCACATTCGCCACCTGATGCCAGAAGAACCGCCCGCAGCGGCGTGGAATGGCATTGAGGGGGTGCGGATTCGGCGAGTGATAGACGTTCATCAGATTTTTCCAGGAAAATCCCGGAAACACCACCGGCATGTAATCAAGCCCCAGGGCGCGGGTGAGGGCGAGGTCGGGAATGATCTGGCGGTGAAGGAACTGATCGGCCCCCGCGTCATCCCCATACGCACCGACCGCCCAGGGGCTGATAATGTCGAGGGCGCGGAAGACGCGTTCCCAATCAAGCGTGGTCTCGGGGTTTTCGATATCCGCCCGCCAGCCCCACGGC
>KN173951.1:6231-6308 GCA_000759655.1 Acidicaldus organivorans
ACGCCCCCCATCAGCGTCACCCCGCCATGCGCCGCGCTCACCCGGCGCAGCGCGGCGAAGAGGGAAAGCAGGGTGGC
>KN173951.1:6503-7248 GCA_000759655.1 Acidicaldus organivorans
CAGCGGGCGGTCGTGAAAGCCGACCCCCCAGAGGGCCAGCACCGGATGGCCGCGATGATGGGCATAGGCGGGGCTCGCCGTCGCGCCATCGGCCTCGAGCTCGGCCCAGTCCTTGAGCACGACGCCAAGTTCCTCGTCCTTGAGGCCGGGGAGGTCGTACATGATGAAGAAGATGCGCCCATGCGCCTCGGCCGCGCGGGTGACGTTGCGCCGCACTTGCTCGACATGCGCCCGGACCGCCGCATCACGCACCGCCACCGCGAAACGCTGCAGCGCGACACCTTCGATGCCGTATTCCGCCATCCAGGCGAAGTGGCGATCGACGGTTTGCGGATTTTGCGCCGAGAAGACATAGACCGGCCGGCCCGCCCGGTCATGGAGCGGCGTGGCGCAGCGCTCCGCGGGCGAGAGCTCGCTCACATCGGGAAGGAGATCGAAACTGGGCTCGAGGCCGTGGGGCGTTTCGGCGAACCAGTGGCTCCAGTGCCCGTTCATGCCGGGGTCGGTGGGGCAGGCGAACCAGCCCTGATAGCCGAGGATGAATTTGTGATCGAGGCTCGAGGGATCGACCGGCGTGCCCGAGCGCCTGGTTTCCTCGGTTTCGGCCGCACCAGCCCAAGCCTCGCGGGCGAGCCCGCCCGCTGCCCCGAGCAAAAAAAGGGCGAGGATGAAGAGGAAGACGCCTCTCCAGCTCCGCCACGCCCTGCCTCGTGCGCCGATCCTGCCCTTCAGTGGCATCCTCGCC
>KN173951.1:7355-11344 GCA_000759655.1 Acidicaldus organivorans
TTCCCCCGCAAGAGCTTTCCCCCTCCTACCGGACGCGCCGGGGCGCATACGCCGCCGCCCCATCCAGCCCCACCAATTTCGGCCGAAAACCCTCCCTCTGCCAAGGAAAATCGAGGGAGGGGACATCCCTCAGCGAGCGATACCGGGGAAGGGCAGGGGCAATGGCGTGGGTGTTGTGTGGTGCGCCCTCTTTTGGCGCAAGCGGTGATCGGCTAGGATGGAGGGGCGAGAAAGAGCGAAGAAGAAAGATCGAAGAAAGGGGCTCCCCGTCGGGAGCGGAGGGAACGATGCCGTCGGATTACGCCGTCGATTACGATACGCGCATTCCCAACAATGTGGGGCTCGCCGCGGATGCCAAAGTGCGCCGCGCGCTCGAGCGCTGGCATCCCGGCTATCTCGACTGGTGGCTCAAGATGGGCCCCGTGGGCTTCCAGGACGCGCTCGTCTATCTGCGCACCGCGGTCAGCGTCGATCCGGAAGGCTGGGCGAAATTCGGCTTCGTGCGCATGCCGGACTACAAATGGGGCATCCTGCTCGCCCCGCCCGTCGAGGGTCGCACCATCCCCTTCGGCGCGCACAAGGGCGAGCCCGCCTGGCAGGAGGTGCCCGGCGAATACCGCGCCGCGCTGCGCCGCCTCATCGTCATCCAGGGCGATACCGAGCCCGCCTCGGTCGAGCAGCAGCGCTTCCTCGGCGCCACCGCGCCCAGCCTCTATGACCTGCGTAACCTCTTTCAGGTCAATGTCGAGGAGGGGCGGCATCTCTGGGCGATGGTCTATCTGCTGCTGCACAAATATTTCGGGGCAGACGGGCGCGAGGAGGCCGAGGAACTGCTCCGCCGCCATGCCGGGGATCGCGACAATCCCCGCCTGCTCGGCGCCTTCAATGAGGAGACGCCCGACTGGCTGAGCTTCTTCATGTTCACCTATTTCACCGACCGCGACGGCAAGATGCAGCTCGCCGCCCTCGCCCAGTCGGGCTTCGATCCGCTCTCGCGCACCTGCCGCTTCATGCTCACCGAAGAGGCGCATCACATGTTCGTGGGCGATTCCGGTATCGCCCGCATCATCGAGCGCACCTGCCAGGCGATGCGCGAGGCGGGGATCGACGATCCGACCGATGTTCCGCGCGTCCGACGCCTCGGCGTGATCGATCTCCCCCTCATCCAGAAAAAGATCAATCTCCATTTTTCGCTCACCCTCGATCTTTTCGGAAACGAAATCAGCACCAATGCCGCCGCTTCCTTCGAGATGGGGCTCAAGGGGCGCTATCGCGAGGACAAGCTCACCGACGACCACCGGCTGGAGGGGGCGACCTACCCGGTGCTGCTCTGGCGGGAGGGTGCGATCCGGCGCGAGGAGGCGCCAGCGCTCTCGGCGCTCAATGCCCGGCTGCGGGATGACTACATCCACGACACCGAGGGCGGCATCCGGCGCTGGAACAGGATCATCGCCCATTATGGCTATGATTACGCGCTCTCCCTGCCCCATGTGGGCTTCAACCGCCGCATCGGGAGTTTCGCCGGGGCACCGGTGGGCCCGGCGGGCGAGGTGCTCGCCCCCGAGGAGGCCGCGCGGGTGCGCGCCGCCGCCCTGCCCACGCCCGAGGATGGCGCCTATCTCGCCTCGCTGATGAAGCCGGTTTATGAGCCGGGGCGGTTTGCGCCGTGGATCGCCCCGCCCAAGGCAGGGATCGACGGCAAGCCGGGCACGTTCGAATACGTCAAAATCGCCGCCTGAAGCGCCGCGCGGGCCGCGCCCCGTCCGCCGAGCCGCCCGCGCGTCTTGCGCGTCATTGCGGGTCGGGAAGCTCGAGGGCGAGCATCACCCCGCTTAGGCATTTGCCGTGCGCATCGAGGGTGAGCGCGCGCGTCACCCCGCCCGCGAGCGCCCGTTCGAAGACGAAATTGAGCGCCCCGAGCGCCGGCAGTTCGTAGCGGCGGATCGGGCCCTCGATCATCGGCCCGAAATGGGCGGCGACGCGCTCGACGGTGAGATGGGCGGCGAGAAAGGGATAATCGGCGGGGTCGTGGGCGATCACCGAGATCTGGCTGGTATCGCCCTTGTCCCCGCTCCGGGCATGGGCGAGGGCGGCAAGACGCATCATCCGGCCTCCTTCCGCATCATG
Source organism: Acidicaldus organivorans (assembly GCA_000759655.1). Classification (GTDB taxonomy): domain Bacteria; phylum Pseudomonadota; class Alphaproteobacteria; order Acetobacterales; family Acetobacteraceae; genus Acidicaldus; species Acidicaldus organivorans. Next base: position 9,483 of record KN173951.1, read on the forward strand.
GCACTCTCCCCTCAGACGGTGATCCTCTCAGGCGGTGATCCTCTCAGGCGGTGATCATCGCAACCCGCGGCGCGGCCCATTCGCGCGGGATGAGCACCGAGGCCACCGCGATCACCTCGCGCACGCTCTGGCGCACCCCGCCGCCGCCCGCCGGGCCGTTGGTATAGAGCGCCTCGACCTCGCGCCCCACTTCCGCCGCCGCCTCCGCCGTCCCCGCCCGCGCCGCGACGCGAAGCCGCACTTCGGGAGGGTCGGGCAGGCTCGGGGGCAGGGGGGCGCGCCAGACCGCATCGCGCCCGATCACGTCAAAGCGGGTCTCGGAGAAGGGAAGGCCGCGCCAGGCGAAGCGCTCGCGGAGGATGGCGGCGGCAAGCTCCGCCCGCGCCGCCGCGCCCGGTCCGGCATAGGAGATCTCGCCCTCGCCGATGAACCCGTCGCGATAGCCGACCGAGACCTTGAGGGTGGGCGGCCGCGCCCGCCCGCCGCTCACCGCGATGCGCGAGGGGCCGCGCTCCTCGAGGCGGACTTCGGTGAAATCGGCGCTGACATCGGGCTGGAGATAGGCCGCGGGATCGAGCACCTCGTAAAGGAGCTGCTCCTTGACGGTTGCCAGCGTGATCCGCCCGCCCGAGCCCTCCACCTTGCCGAGCACGGCGCGGCCATCGGCGCTCACATCGGCGAAGGGAAAGCCCAGGCGGGCGAGGCCGGGGATTTCCTTTCGCGGCGGGTCGGCGAAATAACCCCCGGTCAACTGGCCGGCGCATTCGAGGAGGTGGCCCACCACCGTGCCCTGGCCGAGCCGGTCCCAATCCTCCCAGTCCCAGCCGAACTCGAAGACGAGCGGGGCGAGGAAGAGGGCGGGATCGGCCACGCGCCCGGTGATCACCACCTCCGCCCCTTGCGCCAGCGCATCGACGATGCCGGCCGCGCCCAAATAGGCATTGGCGGCGACCATCTCTGGGGCGATGTCGGCAAGCGTGCCCGCGCGGTCGAGGAGGGGGAGCGTGGGGGGCGCGGCGCGGAGGATTTCGGTCACGTCATCGCCGAGCACATAGGCGATGCGCAGCCCCGCAAGCCCGAGCTCGCGGGCGATCCTCGCCGTCTCCTCGGCGGCGGCGCGTGGGTTCGCCGCGCCCATGTTGGTGATCAGGCGAAATCCCGCGCCCCGCGCATGGGGGCGGCGGAGATGGGGCAGGACGAGGCGCATGCGGGCGGGAAGCAGCGGGTCGAAGCCTGCGCTCCGTCCGGCGAGCCGTTCGCGGTGGGCGAGCGCGATGGTCCGCTCGGCGAGGCATTCGAAGACGAGGTAGTCTAGCGCGCCTTTCTCGGCGAGTTCGAGGGCGGGATCGAGCCGGTCTCCGGCGAACCCGGCGCCTGCGCCGAGGCGGATGGTTTTCATCGCCCTGCAGCCCTCACGTTTCCTCCGGATTTCCTCTGGGGGGTGTGGTGGGGGCGAGCTTAGCAGGCGCGTCGGCGCTGCCAACCCATCTTGCGCGTCGAGACAGGCGGCGCGGCCCGCCCGACCTCTTATCCCATCAAACCCCTTATCCCATCAAATTTGTCCAATCGCCCCGACGTCCCCCTTGGCCTGCGGCGCGCGCTCTGATATATCAGAGGTCCCGGACATGGGAGGAAACGAAGCCGGGAAAGCCGCCCGAGGCTGGGACGCGATGTCCGCTGGGCGCAAGGGAGGGCGGGGGATGGCAGAGGCACGGCTCAAACATTTCGGCTGGGGTCGCGAGGGCGAAGGGGCGACGGCGGAGGAACTCGCCCGCACCCGCGCCCGCTACGCTGCCCTGTTCGGAGTGGAGAGCTTCGCCGAACGCCATCCCCCGCCGCTCGCCGCCCTCACCCTTCCCCCC
>KN173952.1:0-305 GCA_000759655.1 Acidicaldus organivorans
GTATCTCAACGAAGGCCCGGTGCGCTACGCGGCGGGCGCGGTGAACATCGCCACCGGCAATTTCTACTTCTTCGACAGCGCCTATCAGCGCATCGACATCGAACACCCGATGGCGAGCGGCGCCCTGCCCCCGGCGCTTCCGATGATCCGCATCGGCACGGATTACTACTGGGACGGCGGCATCGTCTCCAACACCCCGCTCCAGCATCTCTGCGAGCACGCCGGCCACAACGACCTCCTCGTCTTCCAGGTCGATCTCTTCGGCGCCCGCGGCCCGGTGCCGCGCGACATGTTCGACGTGCTCG
>KN173952.1:345-8279 GCA_000759655.1 Acidicaldus organivorans
GAGCGGCTGAGCGAGGAGGAGCGGGCGCTCAAGGCGGAGCTCGCCTCGCTGCCCGAGATCACCATCCTTCACCTCATCTACCAGCAGAAGGCCTATGAGGGAGACGACAAGGACTACGATTTCAGCGCCGTCTCCATGCGCGAACACTGGCGGGCGGGCTACCGCGACACCAAGGCCACGCTCGAGCACCGCGACTGGCTGGAGCCGCCGCCCGAAAGCGAGGGGATGGTCATCCACGACATCCACAGCGCCCGCGACTGAACGGGTGAAGCCCGGCGGGGGGAGCGGTCGCGGGTGGGAGAGGTGGGCGCTGTTCGCCGCCCTCGCCCTTGCCGGGGTTTTCCCGCACGCGCTTCACGCGGCCCCCCTTGCCTACACCATCACCCCCGCCAACACCGCCATCACCATCCGCGTTTACCTCTTCGGGATGATCCCGTTCGAGGGGCATTTCACCCGTTTCGAGGGCCGCCTTCTCCTCGATCCCGCCGAGCCCCGCTTCTGCGCAGTCAGGATGCATATCGACACGACGAGTTTCGTGATGAACGCCAAGGCGGCGCAATCGGTGGCGGTCGGCCCCGCTTTCCTCGATGCGGCGCATTATCAGGAGATGGATTTCAGCGGCACCTGCCGCGCCGTCTCGGCGCAGGGGGGCTTCATTGCGGGCGAACTCCATTTGCGCGACCGCGCGGGGCCGCTCATCTTCACGCTCTCGCGCTCCGACCGCGATTTCGCCATCTCCGGCACGCTCGAGCGCCAGCGCTGGGGCATGACCGGGCATCCGCTGCTCGCCTCCGGCCTGATCCATATCGAGGTCGAGACCCGCATCCTCACCGCGAGCGCCGCGCCCTGACCGGAGACGCGGCATCGAGTTGACGGCCTTCGGCTCGACGGGGTCTCGGCTCGACAGGGTCTCGGCTTGAGGGACTTTGGCTTGACGGGGCCGGGCCAAGCTGCCACCCAAACCCCGCCCACGCCCCCCGGGCGGCACGCCCCCGCGGGGACGTCCGGAGGGCGGGCAAAGAACGGATCGAAAGCACGGGACGGTCATGGACGATCTCTTCGGATCCAAAGCCGCGCCGCGGCCTTCCTCTCGGCGGGGGGGCGGCAAGGCCTATTCGGCGGAGGACATCGAGGTCCTCGAAGGGCTCGAGCCGGTCCGCCGCCGCCCTGGCATGTATGTCGGCGGCACCGATGCCGCCGCCCTCCACCACCTCGCCGCCGAGATCTTCGACAACGCGATGGACGAGGCGGTGGCCGGCCATGCCGACCGCATCGAGGTGACGCTCGAAGAGGACAACCTGCTCGCCATCCGCGACAACGGGCGCGGCATCCCGGTCGATCCCCACCCCAAATTCCCCCATCTCAGCGCGCTCGAGGTGATCCTCACCACGCTCCATGCCGGGGGCAAGTTCTCGGCCAAGGCCTATGCCACGGCGGGCGGGCTGCACGGGGTGGGAAGCTCGGTGGTGAACGCGCTCTCCGAGCGGCTCGAGGTCGAGGTGACGCGCGAGGGGGCGCGCTGGCGGCAGGTCTATGCCCGCGGCAAGCCGCTCACCCCGCTCGAGAAAGTGGCCGAGGGGGTGCGCGGTCAGGGCACGCTGATCCGCTTCCGCCCCGATCCCGAGATCTTCGGCCCGCTCCGCTTCGACCCCGCCCGTCTCTACCGCCTCTGCCGCTCCAAGGCCTATCTCTACCGCGGCGTGCGCATCTTCTGGAAAGCGGCCCCCTCGGTGGTGGCGGGAAGCGCCATCCCGCAGGAAGCGGAATTCCACTTCCCCGGCGGCCTGCGCGAAAGCCTCGAGGCCGAGCTCGGCGAGGAGGCCGACCTGATCGGGGGGATCTGGGACGGCGAGGCCACCCTCCCGCCCCCGCGCGAGGGCCTGCCGCCCGGGCGGCTGGAATGGGCGATCGGCTGGCGCGAATGGGGCGAGCCCTTCCTCCACTCCTACTGCAACACCATCCCCACCCCGGAGGGGGGGACGCACGAGGCGGGGCTCCGCGCCGCCCTCCTCAAGGGGTTCCGCGCCTATGGCGAGAGCCGCGGCGTCAAGCGCGCCCGCGACGTCACCGCCGAGGACATCGGCTCGGCCCTCGCCGGCAAGCTCTCGCTCTTCCTCGCCGAGCCGCAGTTCCAGGGCCAGACCAAGGAGAAACTCACCACCCAAGAGGCCGCCCGCCTGGTCGAGACGGCGCTGCGCGATCATTTCGACCATTTCCTCGCCGCCGACCCCGCCCGCGCCGACGCCCTGCTCGCCCATCTCATCGCCCGCGCCGAGGAGCGGCTCAAGCGCCGTCAGGCCCGCGAGGTGGCGCGCAAGACCCCGACCCGCCGGCTGCGCCTTCCCGGCAAGCTCGCCGACTGCACCCTGGAAAATCCCGAGGCGACCGAGCTCTTCCTGGTCGAGGGCGATTCGGCGGGCGGCTCGGCCAAGCAGGCGCGCAACCGCGAGACCCAGGCCGTCCTTCCCCTGCGCGGCAAGATCCTCAACGTGGCGAGCGCCTCCTCGGAGAAGCTCCAGCAGAACCAGGAGCTCCGCGATCTGGTCGAGGCGCTCGGCTGCGGGACGGGGCGGCACTTCGACCTCAGCCGGCTGCGCTACGGGCGGATCATCATCATGACCGATGCCGACGTCGATGGGGCCCACATCGCCTCGCTCCTGATGACATTCTTCTACCGCGAGCTTCCCGGCCTGATCGAGGCGGGCCGCCTCTATCTCGCCCAGCCGCCGCTCTACCGCCTCGCGCACGGCGCAGAGGTCCATTACGCGATGAACGATGCCGAGCGCGACCGGCTGCTCGCAAGCGCGTTCAAGAATGCCGCCAAGGTCGAGATCAGCCGCTTCAAGGGTCTGGGCGAGATGCCGCCCCACATCCTCCGCCAGACGACGATGGACCCGCGCCATCGCACCCTGCTCCGCGTGGTGGTGCCGGAGGCGGCGCGGGAGGAGACGGCGGGGCTCATCGAGCAGCTCATGGGACGAAGGCCCGAGCTCCGCTTCCGCTTCATCCAGGAGCGGGCCCCGGAGATCGAGGAACTCGACGTCTGAAACCCTTGATCGAGCGCAAGGGAAAAATAGATCGAAGGGCGTAGCGTGATCGCAGCCCGGGAAGAGGCCCGAGTGCGGAGTTACGCGCCTTGTATGGCTTGAAGGAGCGGTGCAATCCGTGCTAGGGCCTTGATTGTGGGCAGAAAAGACCCGTTGCCGGATCGTCTCGGCACGATCAGTGGGACTTCGACGACACAATAAAGGAGAGAAAAGATGAAACGGAACGTTCTCTTGGGTCTGGCGGGTGCGGCGCTTTTCGCGGGGGCGCCGGCAATGGCGGCGGAGAAGGCGACCCATGGCCGCAACACGCCAGAAGGGATGGCGCTGACCGAGGCCCTCAACATGCTCTATGCCAAGGGCTATCATGATCCTTCCAACCTTACCTATGAGGGCGGCAAGGTGAAGGCGACCGCCCTCGATCACGACAACAAGCAGGTCTCGGTCGTGATCGATCCGCGCGCGAAGACCGTCAACGCGATGTAATCCACGGACCCCCGCGGCCGGGCTTGCCGTCCGGCCCGGGGTCGTCTATGGAAAGGCTCATGGCTTGGGTCCCGTTCGTCTAGAGGCCTAGGACACCGCCCTCTCACGGCGGCAACAGGGGTTCGAATCCCCTACGGGACGCCATTCTTTCCTGATGTTTTTCTCCGTTCTCCAAATACCCTTCGCGGGCTCGACGCGCTGGGCGGCCGCTTTGTCGCGCATGACACCCTGCCGCGCATGCGGCCTATGACGCCTTGCCGCGCTCCCACGCCCCCACCTCGAGGAGGCGCAACGCTCTTGGGGTGATCGGGAGGGGCGAGCGGGGGGAGCGAGCGGCAAGCCCCTCTCCCGTGCCCTCGCGGCATTTTTCCCGGCTTTCGGGAGCCCGCCCCCCAGAGGAACGCAGCCTGGGGGACGCGGCCTGAGGACGCGGGCCCCCCGTCCTTCGAAAGCCTATCCCTCGAAATCGGCGTTGGTGCCGTTCTGCATGATGGTGAGGAGCTCGCGGCGCGAGGCGGGATCGTCGCGGAAAACGCCCAGCATGCGGCTCGTCACCATCGTCCCCCCCGGCTTGTGCACGCCGCGGGTGGTCATGCACTGATGCACCGCCTCGATGATCACCGCCACGCCGCGCGGCTCCAGCACCTCCTGGATGGTGTCAGCGATCTGGACGGTGAGCTTCTCCTGGATCTGCAACCGCTTGGCGAAGGCATCGACCACGCGGGCAAGCTTGCTGATCCCCACCACCCGGCGGTTGGGAAGATAGGCGACATGGGCCCGGCCGATGATGGGGGCGAGATGGTGCTCGCAGAAACTCTCGAGCCGGATGTTGCGGAGCAGCACGATCTCGTCATACCCCTCAACTTCCTCGAAGGTGCGGGCGAGCAGCGCGTGCGGGTCCACCTCGTAGCCCGCGAAAAACTCCTGATAGGCCCGCACCACCCGCGCCGGGGTGTCCCGGAGCCCCTCGCGTTCGGGATCATCCCCCGCCCAACGGAGAAGGGTGCGCACCGCTTCCTCGGCTTCGGCCCGGCTGGGGCGCTTGACATCCCCCCCTGCCCCACGCCGCAGTGAACTCTTCGTCAAACTCACCAAAGCTGGATCCTTTCTTCGATCTTCGATATCCGTCGCGAGCCACGGGGACGTTCCCCCAATTCCTATGTGGCCCCTTTCGGCCAGGGCGCAAGCCGCCCGCCCTCGGCGACGGACGCCCAAGGCGCGTCCCCCGGAAACGTCCCCTCGAGACCGGCGCGATGGCAAGAGCGGGCCTCTTCCCGCGCCTCAGGCCTCTCCCTTCTCCCGCCCATAGAGCAGGAGCAGGACAAGGATGATCACCCCGTAGATGATGCTCCGGCCAAATTCCGGCATGTTCATGGCGAGCAGCACGCTCATCAAAGTTACGAGAGCGATTGAACCCGCCACCGTGCCCACATAGTGGCCCCGTCCGCCGAGGATCGAGGCCCCGCCGATCACCACCGCGGCGATCGACTGAAAAAGGAAGGGCTCGCCCATCCCGAGCGAGGCCTGCCCGCCGAAGCCCACCAGCATCACCCCGGCAAGCGCGGCGAAGAACCCGGAAAGCGCGTAAAGCCCGATCGTCACCGCCCGCACCCGCACCCCGGCCAGGGCGCTCGCCCGCGCATTGACCCCGATCGCGTAGGTGACGCGGCCGAAGACGGTCGCCCCCAGCACGAAGGAGACGACGAGGGTCACCCCGAGCCAGAGCCAGAGGGCGGCGGGAAGGCCGAGCCAGCTCCCATGGGCGAGGCTCTGGATCGAAGGCGGGGCGTAGGAGGCGCAGGCCTCGCAGGTCATGCCGCCGCTGAAGCCGAGCGTGAGCCCCTCCATGATGCCGTTCATGGCAAGCGTCATCACCACCGCGGGCACGCCAAGAAAGGCGATCCCGATCCCATTTAGCAGCCCGACCCCGAGCCCCATGGCGAGCGTCAAGGCCAGCGCCGAAAGCGCCCGCCCGTTCTCGCCGAGCGAGCTCGTGGCAAGCAGGATGGCCGCCGCGTTCAGCACCCAGGGCACCGAGAGATCGATGCCGCCGATCAGGATGACGAAGGTCTGGCCCGCCGCGACCAGGCCGACGAAGACGGCGACGGTGAGGATAGCCGAGACGCTCGCGGGCGCGATGAAGCCGGGCCGCACCCATTCGCCGAGCCCGAACAGCAGGAGCGCGGCGAGAAAGGCATAGAGGGCGCGGCGGGCGGTCTCGCTCAGCCGGATCATGCCGCCCTGCGCCCCCGGATGAGGCGGCCCACCCCTTCGGCGAGCACCACCGCGATGACCAGGAAGAGCCCCTCGTAGAAGGCCTGATAGAGCGGGTCGATATGGGCGAAGAAGAGGATGTTGACGATCATCGTGGTGACATAGGCACCGAGAATGGCGCCCAGAGCCGACCCCCGCCCGCCGAACAGACTGATCCCGCCCAGCACCACGGCGACGATCGAGGTAAGCGTGTAGCCATTCCCCGTCGTCGCATCCCCGGCGGTGGCGGTGGCGGCGAGAAAGAGCCCGGCGAGCGCCGAGAACGTCCCGCCGAGCGTGTAGGCGGCGAGTTTGGTGCGCACCGGCGAGATGCCGTGCGCGGCGGCGGCGTTCTCGTCATTGCCGATGGCGAGCACCGCGATGCAGAGCGGGGTGCGGCGGAAGGCGAGCCAGAAGAGGGCGGCGGCGAGCGTATAGAGGAGCCCCACCGGCCAGGTGGTGTTGGCGAGCCAGCGGCTGAAGAACTCGGGCACGCTGCCCCCTGGCTGCGGCAGGACCCAGATGGCGAGTCCCTGGAAAATGGAGAGGGTGGCGAGGGTGACGAGAATGGGTTGCAGCCGTCCCCAGGCGACCAGCGCGCCATTGAGGAAACCGAGCACCGCGCCGATGAGGAGGATCCCCGCCGCCACCGCCAGCGCATGCGCCGGCGTGGCGCCGAGATATTGGGCGGCGAGCGCGTTGGTGAGATCGACCATGCCGCCCACCGAGAGATCGAGGCCGCGCGTCATCACCACCAGCGCCTGGGCGAGCGCGGCGAAGATCAGCGGCAGGGTGTTGTTGACCGTGGTGATGAGCTCGCAACTGCCGGGAAGCCGCTGCTGGCTCGCGAGATAGATCCCGACATAGAGCAGCACCGCGGCGGCGAGGAGGACGCTCACCAGCACCAGCCCGACCTCGCGGGCCAGCGCATGGGCGAGCGGGGAGCGGCTGCGCCCGGCCATGTCAGGCCGCGGCCCGCTCGCGCACCGCCGCGGCGACGATGCTCTCGGCGGCGATGCGGGGGCCGGGGAGCTCGGCGGCAAGCCGCCCCTCGCGCAGCACCAGCACCCGGTGGCAGAGATGGGCGAGTTCCTCCGTGTCGGAGGAATAGAAGAGGATGCCTCGCCCGCTCGCGGCGAGCGCCATCATGAGCAGGTAGATCTCATGCTTGGTCGCCACATCGACCCCGCGGGTGACGTCATAGAAGAGCAGCACCTCGCTCTCAGCGAGCAGAGCGCGGCCGAGCAGCACCTTCTGCTGGTTGCCGCCCGAGAGCGTCCCCACCGGCACGAAGGGATGGGCGGCGCGCACCGCGAGCCGCTGCATCATGCCCTGGGCGGCGCGCGCCTCGGCGCGGCGGCGGATCACCCCGAGACGGCTCAAACGGCCGAGCACGGTGAGGGTGAGGTTGTCGCGGACGGGGAGCGAGAGGAGGAGCCCCTCCGTCTTGCGGTCTTCCGGCACGAGGGCGATCCCCGCCTGCACCGCCTGGCGCGGGGTGCGGGGATGGATCGGCCGGCCGCGGCGCAGGACCTTGCCGCTGAAGCCCATCGCCCCGTAGAGGCTGAGGAAGAGCTCGCGATGCCCATGCCCGGCCAGCCCGCCGATGCCGAGGATCTCCCCGGCCCGCAACGCGAAGCCGAAACCGGCGAGCCGCCCGGCGCTGAGCCCCTCCGCCTCGAGCAGCACCGGCGCATCGGGTGCGAGAGAGGGGGGCGCCGGAAACAGGGTCTCGACTTTCTGGCCGGTCATCAGCGTCACCGCCTCGTCTTCAGAGAGCTCAGTGAAGCTCCCCACATCCCGCCCGCCGCGGAAGACGGTGATGCGATCAGCAAGCCGCTCGATCTCGCTCCAGCGATGGGAGGTGAAGACGATCGCCGTCCCCGCCGCGCGGAGCCGCGCCACCTGGTCGAAGAGCCAGGCGGTCTCGCGTTCCATCAGCGCCGAGGTCGGCTCGTCGAGGAGGAGGATGGCGGGATCGTGCGAGAGCGCCCGCACGATCTCCACCACCTGACGCTCGGCGAGCGGCAGATCCTCGACCAGGGCCCGCGGGTCGATATGGGTGATGCCGAAGCGGGCGAGGAGCGCCTCGGCGGCGCGGGCCAGAAGCCGCCCGCCGGTGAGCCCGAGCGTTCCTTTCGGTTCGCGGCG
>KN173952.1:8355-8819 GCA_000759655.1 Acidicaldus organivorans
GAGGAGGAGGTTTTCGGCAACGGTGAGATAGGGGAGCAAAGTGAGCTCCTGGAACACCGTCCAGCAGCCGCGCCGATGCGCCTCATCCACGCCCCCGGTCATCGGCGCTCCCGAAAGCAGGATCTCGCCGCGATCGGCGCGCAGCCGGCCGCCGATGATCTTGATCAGCGTCGATTTCCCCGCGCCGTTTTCGCCGACCAGGGCGTGGACCTCGCCGGGGAAGGCCCGGAACGAGGCCTCCTTCAACGCCTCGACGCCGCCGAAGGACTTGGAGACGGCGCGCGCCTCGATCACCGGGCCGGCATTCATCCCCCGCCCCTCGCCCGCGCTCAGGCCTGCGGCAGCATCACGTCGAGGCGCCCGCCGCACGGCTTGCCGTCGAGGGCGGCCTCGACGCAGATCTTCACCGTCGGATGATCGCCGGAATCGGTGAAGTCGGCGAAGAAACTGTCGGGAAGATCGGG
>KN173952.1:8911-10757 GCA_000759655.1 Acidicaldus organivorans
GAACACCGTCTCGCCCACCTTCACCGTCTCGTTGGTGACGACCGGGAAGGGGATGGTGACGTCCTTCTTCGGATAGTCGCCCTTGAGCACGCGGCGGGCGAGTTCGAGGGCGACGAGGGAGAGATAGGGCGGCTGGCCGATCGACATGCCGTCCACCTTGTGGCCCATGTAGCCGATCATGAATTTGCGGAACCCGTTCTCCGCCTCGCTCGCCATCGGCGGGAAGGGGCGGTTGGCGGCGATCAGGGCCTTGAGCACGCCATCCCCCCCGCCCTGGCACCAGATGCCGTGGATCTCGGGCAGCGAGGGCAGCGCCTGGGTGGTGTTGCGTTCGGCGGTGGCCGAATCCCACATCCCCGTATAGCGGCTCACCACCTTGATGTCGGGATATTTGGCCCAGACGCTTTCGGCGCCGCGGTTGCGTTCCTGATCGACGAAGGTGCCGGCAACCCCGGTGACCATGATCACGTTGCCCTTGCCGCCCATCTTGCGGGCGACGAAATCGGCGCCCATGCGGCCGAACTCGAACTGGTCGGTGTTCACCTTGAGCGCCGAGGGCGCGGTGACCACGTTGTCGAAGGAGACGACGATGATGCCCCGGTCGGTCGCCTGCTTGATGAGCCCGTTGAGGCCGGTGGGCGAGGCGGCGTTGAGCACGATCGCATCGACCCGCTCGGCGATCAGGTTGGAGAATTGCTGGGACTGTTTGGTGACGTCATTGCCGGAATTGTACCAGCTCCCCTCCACCTCCGATTTGTAGGGCTCCATCTGCAGGGCGGCCTTGAACAGGTTCTCCATCTCGATCCGCCACTTGTTGCCGATATAGGAGTTGGAGAGCGCGATGCGGAATTTGCGCCCTGCCGCCCGGCCGATATAGGGCCGCGCCAGGACCCCGGCCCCGGCGATGAGCGAGGTGCGGAGCAGCGTGCGGCGGCGGAGCGTCCCTGAGAGCATGGTCATGTTCCCTTCCCCTCATTCATTCGTTGGGTTTGCGTGGTGCGGTCGGTAACCATCGCCGAGTGTGGCCGAGGTCATTTCCCTTGTCCAGAGAGGACATTGTCCCAAAACACATTTTCCGGGGGGGCATGTCTTTTGGGGGGCGTGTCCTCCAAGGGCGTGTCCCTTGAGGGCATGTCCTTCGGCGGGCTAGCGCCCGGTCGAGCCGAACCCGCCGGCGCCGCGCGCGCTTTCTTCGGAAAAATCCGCGACCACTTCAAAATGCGGCCGCAGGATGGGCACGAAGATCATCTGTGCGAAACGATCGCCGGGCGCGATGGTGATCACGCCCCCGCCGGGCGGATTGCGGTTCCAGGCGCTCACCAGAATCGGGCCGGTGTAATCGGGATCGATGAGGCCCACCAGATTGCCGAGCACCAACCCCTCGCGATGGCCGCGCCCCGACCGGGGCAGCACCAGGGCCGCGATGTGCGGATCGGCCATGTGCAGGGCGAAGCCCGCGCTGATCAGGGCGGGAGGATCGCCGGGGGCAAGCTCGAGCGGGGCGTCGAGGCAGGCGTGCAGATCGATCCCTGCTGCCATCGCGCTCTGGTAGCGGGGCCCGCCCCATTCCCTGAGACGCGGGTCGAGGATTTTGACTTCGACACACGGCGCAGGCTGGCTCACCGCTTTTCCTCCTTCGCTTCCTCCCGCCGCGCCGCAATGCGCGCAGCAAGGAGGCAGAGGATTTCCCACATCAGGCTGGCCCCGGCAAGGGCGGTTATTCCGCCCACGTCATAGGCGGGGGCGACCTCGACCAGATCGGCGCCGATGACATCGAGGCCACGGAGCGCGCGCAGCATCCCTTGCGCTTCGCGCGTGGTGAAGCCGCCGATCTCGGGCGTTCCGG
>KN173952.1:10874-12972 GCA_000759655.1 Acidicaldus organivorans
GGGATCGAGGCAATCGATATCGAAACTGAGATAGCACGCAGTCAAACCGATGATCTCGCGCCCCCGCCGCGCCACGCCCTCGGCGCCGAGCGCGAGCGCCTCCTCGATGCGCAGGAGGGTGATCCCCTGCGCCTGCGCCCACGCGAGTTCGTCCGCGGCGTTGAGACTGCCGCGGATGCCGATCTGGACGATGCGTCGGGGATCGAGGATCCCCTCCTCCACCGCACGGCGGAAGGGTGTGCCGTGGGCGAGACGCGCGCCTCCGAAATATTGGTCTGCCGTATCGGAATGGGCATCGAAATGAACGAGGCCAAACGGCGCCTTCCCGCGCAAGGCGCGGAGGATGCCGAGCGAGATCAGATGATCCCCGCCGGCGACGAGCGGCACCGCGCCCTGCGCGGTGAAGGTGTGGGCGAAGGTGCTCATCAGATCGAGGCTTGCCGCGATGTCGAGCGGATTGACCGGTGCATCGCCGCAATCGGCCACCCGGGCCAGTTCATAGGGGCTGATGGCGAGCACCGGGTGATGATGGCGCATCAGGGTCGAGGCCTCGCGCAAGGCGCGCGGGCCGAAACGCGCCCCGGGGCGGAAGGTCGTTCCGCTATCGAACGGAACGCCGAAAATCGCTATCTCCGGGACCGGATCCCCCTCCCTCCACAGGGGAAGCCGCATGAAGGTGGCAAGCCCCGCGAAACGGGGACGCACCATCCCCGAAGGCGGACGGAAAGGATCGCTGCTCTCCGTCATGAGGCGCCCTTTCCCGCTCAGGCGGCCACGGGGCCCGGATGAAGCAGCGCCGCCTCACCGGCAAAACCGGGCAAAGGCGGAAAGCGGGTGAGCACGAGGGGATCATGCCCGGCGACGATCCGCCCCGTCTCGCCTCCCGCGAGGTTGCGGGCCATTACCCAGCCGCGCGCCATCGCCCCCGCGTCATAGAGGATCGGATAGGGAATGCCGCGCTCCATGTTGGCATAGAAATGCAAGGCATCGGAGGCGAGCACGAGCGGGCCGGTCGCGGTCGCCACCTCGACCATCTGCAGCCCATCGGTATGCCCGCCCACGTGATGGACCCGCACGCCGGGGGCGATCTCGCCCACCCCTTGGTGAAAGACGACGCGCTCGGCATAGAGGGCGCGGACCATGCGCACCACGTCCTCGACCTCGAAGGCCTGGCGGAAATAGCGGCAGCACATCGGGGCGCCGGTGGCAAAGCCCATCTCGCGCTCCTGGAGATGAAACCGCGCCCGCGGAAAAAGATCGAGATTGCCGGCGTGATCGTAATGGAGATGGGTGATGATGACGTCCTCGACCGCGCCCGGATCGACGCCGAGCGTGCCGAGCGCCTCCGCCACCGGGCGGAGCAGGGTGCGGCCGCGCTTTTGCGCGGTCTCGGCGGAAAATCCGGTATCGACCACGATCACCCGCTCGCCGCGGCGCAGCACCCAGATGAAGTAATCGAGCGGCATCGGCCCGTCATGCGGGTCGGGCGGCATGACGAAATTCTCCCGCGCCTGCCGCGCCTGGGTCGCATAGCGAAACGCGAAAGCTTCCCACATCGGCCCCTCCCTAGTCTGCCAGGGGCGTCTCTTCCCCCTCCGCGCCGCCAAGCCGCGCCCCGGTCTCGCGCTCTACCACCAGGGCGAGCGCGGTGTGATCCTGGCCCGGCCCCAAAAGCCGCGCCGCCGCCGCCCAGAGCTCGCGGCAAAGCGCGAGGAAGGGAGCGGGGGCTTCGACCTCGCGGCCGAGGCTGAGCGCGATGGTGAGGTCCTTGACCATCAGGTCGAGCCCGAAGCCCGAATCGAAGCGGCGCGAGAGCACGAACTGCTTGAACTTCTTCTGGGTCGAATTGTTCATCCCCGTCGAGGCATTGAGCACATCGACCATCAGCGCCGGATCGAGCCCGAATTTCTGGCCGATGGCGAGCGCCTCGATGCCGGCGAGGAACCCCGCCGCCGAGACCAGGTTGTTGAGCGCCTTCATCGCCTGGCCCGCCCCCACCTTCCCGCAGTGATGGAGGCTCGATCCCATCGCCATGAAGAGCGGGCGAAGCCGCGCCAGCGTCTCTTCATCCCCCCCGGCGAGGAGGGCGAGCTCGCCC
>KN173952.1:13045-14886 GCA_000759655.1 Acidicaldus organivorans
GTCCGCGCCCGGCTCACCCCGCCAGAGACCGGACAGTCGAGCATCCCGACGCCCAGGGCGGCGAGATCGGCCGCCATGCGGCGGGTGGCGGCAGGCTCGCCCGAGGACATGTCGATCACCACCATGCCGGGGGCGAGCGCCGGACTGACCGCTTCGAGCACCGCCGCTACCTCGCGGCTGGTGGGAAGCATGGTGATCACCACCTCCCGCCCGCGCACCGCTGCCTCGAGGCTCTCCGCCCCCCGCCCGCCCGTCTCCGCGGCGAAGCGGGTGGTGCGCGCCCCATCCCGGTCGAAGACCGCGACGTCGTGGCCGGCGGCGACGAGCCGGGCCGCTATCGGCCAGCCCATCGCGCCGATGCCGATGAAGCCCACGCGGAAGCGGAGCGCGGCTCCCGTCATGGCGAAAACATCATGGCAAACGGCCTCATGGCGGGAGCGTCATAGTAAAATCGTCATGGCAGACGCGCCGCTCAGCCTTTGGCCGCGGGCAGCGCGCCTTCCGCCACCAGCACCTCATGCGCCGCCTTGAACGCGTCGAGCGCGGCGGGGATGCCGCAATAGACCGCGGCGTGCAGCAGCACTTCCTTGATCTCCTCCACGCTCACCCCGTTGTTGAGCGCCCCTTTGACGTGGAGCTTGATCTCGGGAACCTTGCCGAGCGCGGTGAGCATGGCGAGGTTGAGGAGGCTTCGCGTCTTGCGATCAAGCCCCGGCCGCGTCCACACATAGCCCCAGCACATCTCGGTGGTGATGTGCTGGAAGGCCATCATGAAATCATCGGCCTTGGCGAGGCTCTGATCGACGTAATCCGCCCCCAGCACGGCGCGGCGCACTTCGAGCCCGCGCGCGAAGAGATCCTTGAGTTCCTGCTCTGCGCTCATCCCGCTTCCCCCTCGATGACGTCCTGAGGCCATGGGGCGGGGTCTGGCGCATCCACGCGACACCCCTCTCCCCCATCCCCTTGTCCACGGGGGAGGCTGCCCCCATAGTGCCTCCCTGTCAACAACGCACCGACGCCCGCCCGGCGCGCTCCCGCCCGGCAGGGGGAAGAGGCGCGGCGCGGGGCATGGGGAGGAAAAGCAGGGGGAGGAAACCATGCGTCTTCAGGGCAAAACCGCACTCATCACCGGCGCCGCCTCCGGCTTCGGGGCCGGCATTGCGAGACGCTTCGCCGCCGAAGGGGCGCGGGTGGCACTCATGGACCTCAATGGCGAGGGCGCGGCGCGGCTCGCCCGCGACCTCGGCCCCCACGCCCGCGCCATCGCGGGGGACGTCACCCACCCCGCCGACATCGACCGCGCGGTGGCGGAAGCCCGCGAGCTCGGCGCCGGGCGGCTCGAGATCGTGGTCAACAATGCGGGCTGGACGCACCGCAACAAGCCGGTGCTCGAGGTGACCGAGGAGGAGTTCGACCGCGTCTTCGCCGTCAACGTCAAGTCGATCTACCTGATGACCCGCGCCGTGATCCCCCTCATGCGCGCCCAGGGCGGCGGGGTGATCCTCAATGTCGGCTCGACCGCCGGGATCCGCCCCCGCCCCGGCCTCACCTGGTACAACGCGACCAAGGGCGCGGTGAACCTCGTCTCGCGCTCGCTTGCCGTCGAACTCGCCCCCGACCGCATCCGGGTCAACGCGCTCGCGCCCGTCATGGGCGAGACCGGCCTGCTCGAGGCCTTCATGGGGGTGCCCGACACGCCGGAAAACCGCGCGAGGTTCATCGCCACCATTCCCCTGGGGCGGCTTTCCAAACCGGAGGACATCGCCGCCGCCGCCCTCTTCCTCGCCTCCGACGAGGCGGAGTTCATCACCGGCGTGGTGCTGGAGGTCGATGGCGGGCGG
>KN173952.1:14979-15634 GCA_000759655.1 Acidicaldus organivorans
ACGATCTGAACGCCGCGGCCTTCCTCGCTCCCCCTATCGCTCTCCCCTTCCCGCCCGCGCCCCTCAGCCGCGCCGCGCGGCGATCGCCGCCGCGTAGGAGGGCGCGCGAAACACCGAAGAGCCCGCGACCAGCACATCCGCCCCCGCCTCACGCACCAAAGGCGCGGTCTCGGCGGTGATCCCGCCATCGACCTCGAGATGGATGGGCCGTTCCCCGATCATCTCCCGCACCCTCCGGATCTTGGGGAGCATGGCGGGGAGGAATTTCTGCCCGCCGAAGCCCGGATTGACCGTCATGACGAGGGCGAGATCGACCCGCTCCAGCACATAGGCGATCGCCTGCTCAGGGGTCGCTGGATTGAGCGCGACCCCGGCCTTCCGCCCCAAAGCCCCGATCGCCTGGAGGGTGCGTTCGAGATGGGGCCCGGCCTCGGCATGGACGATGATCCGCTCCGCCCCGGCGCGGGCGAAGGCCTCGAGATAGGGATCGACCGGGGCGATCATCAGGTGGACGTCGAAGGGAAGGCGCGTGTGCGGCCGGAGCGCGGCGATGACGTCGGCGCCAAAACTGATATTGGCACGAAATGCCCATCCATCACGTCGAGATGGAGCCAGTCCGCCCCCGCCTGCTCCACCGCCCGCACCTCCTCGGCGA
>KN173952.1:15713-18300 GCA_000759655.1 Acidicaldus organivorans
GGCGGGAGAAATCGGCAGCCAGCAGCGAGGGAGCGATCAGGGTCATGGCGCGGGGAACTCCGGTCTCGAGGTGAAATGACGCAGCATCAGGCGGGGGCCCCGGCCGCCTGGGCCGCGGCGTCCCGGAAGACGCGGCTTTGCAGGATATCGTCTGCGGTGATCGTGACAAGCGCCTCGAGATCGACCGGCCCGGCGCGGTTTTCCATCAGCCGCACCGCCTGGCGCAGCCGCGCCCGGTCGAGCGCGTTGCGCACCGAGCGGGCATTGGCGAAGAGCGGCTGGGTGCGGCGGGCCTGGATATAGGCGCGGAAGGCCTCCGCGCCCGCCGCATCGAAGCGCTCGTGCTGGGCCTCGAGCATCTTCTCGGCGATGGCGAAGAGCTCCTCGTCGGTATAGTCGGGGAAATCGATGTGATGCGCGATGCGCGAGCGGAAGCCCGGATTGGCCTCGTAGAACCGCGCCATGCGGTCGGCGTAGCCGGCGAGGATGACGACGAGATCGTCGCGCTTGGCCTCCATCACCTGGAGCAGTATCTCGATCGCCTCCTGCCCGTAATCGCGCTCGTTCTCCGGCCGGTAGAGATAATAGGCCTCGTCGATGAACAGCACCCCGCCCATCGCCTTCTTCAGCACTTCCTTGGTCTTGGGCGCGGTATGGCCGATATACTGGCCGACCAGATCGTCGCGGGTGACGGAGATCAGGTGATTGGAGCGGATATAGCCGAGCCGGTGCAGGATGTCGGCCATGCGCAGCGCCACCGTCGTCTTGCCCGTTCCCGGGTTGCCGGTGAAGGACATGTGCAGCGTGGGCGGCGTGCCGATCAGCCCGTGATCGGCGCGGATGCGGTCGATGAGGAGGCGGGCGGCGATCTCGCGGATCCGCCGCTTGACCGGGGCGAGCCCCACCAGGTCGCGGTCGAGTTCGTCGAGCACCTCGCCGAGCCCCGAGCGGCGGAACTCGGCCTCGATGTCGATGCGGGGCGGGGCGTAGGCCTCGTTGATCACGTCATTCATCGCATCGCTCCTCTGATCGCACAAACGAAGAGGTCAGGACATCCGCGCTCCCGGGAAGGCTCCGCTCCCTCCGGAGGCGCCCTCCAAAAAGGGCCGGCTCCCAGGAGGGAGACCGGCCAGTTTGGGGGGAAACTCAGTAACGCTCGCCGCTCGGGCGGTCGGTGGCGTAGGCGTGCAGCTTGTAGCCGATCTTCCGTCCCTCGCCCTCGGCGCGTTCGAGACGGAAGCCGGGCTCGTCCTCCGGCCGGTCGGTGATGAAGGAGAGGCGGAGCGATTCCCATCCCGGCGAGGAGTCGAAGGCCGAGATGCGAATATAGGACCGCCCGCGATGGACCTTGCGGCAGGCCTCGAGCTCGAACATCACCGCCGCCGCGTCCTTGAGGTCGAACATGGGAAGGCCCCACATCTCCCAATAGGTGTTGCGCGGGTGGGGGTCGTCGGTGAACTCGATGTTGATCGCCCAGCCCTTGTCGATGCAGTAGCGCACCTGCGCGGCGATCTGATCATCGGTGAGGTCGGGAAGGAAACTGAAAGTGCCTTGGGTGAGACGCATGACATCCTCACGGAAACGGGGGTTCAGACGGGTGTCGCAAGCGGCACGAAATCGGGCGTGTCGGTCGAGGCGTAGTTGAAGGTGACGTCCTTCCACGTCTCGAGCGCCTGGGCGAGCGGGGTGCAGGTCCGCGCCGCCTGGGCGAGGATCTCCGGCCCTTCCGCCATGATGTCGCGCCCTTCGTTACGGGCGAGCACCATCACTTCGAGCGCCACCCGGTTGGCGGTGGCGCCGGCGGCGATCCCCATCGGATGGCCGATCGGGCCGCCGCCGAACTGAAGCACGCAGTCCTCGCCGAGCAGGGTGAGCAGCTGGTGCATTTGCCCGGCATGGATGCCACCCGAGGCGACCGGCATCACCCGCCGCAGACTGGCCCAGTCCTGATCGAAGAAGATGCCGTTCTCGAGGCGCATCGGATTGTAGGGCTCGCGGCAGACGTCATAGAATCCCTTCACCGTGTGCGGATCGCCCTCGAGCTTGCCCACCACCGTGCCGGCATGGATGTGATCGACCCCGGCAAGGCGCATCCATTTGGCGATCACCCGGAAACTCACCCCGTGATTCTTCTGGCGGGTGTAGGTTCCGTGCCCGGCGCGGTGCAGATGGAGGATCATGTCGTTGCGCCGGGCCCATTTCGACATCGACTGGATGGCGGTGTATCCCACCACCAGGTCGATCATGATGATGACCGAGCCGAGCTCCTTGGCGAACTCCGCCCGCTCGTACATCTCCTCCATCGTCGCTGCGGTGACGTTGAGGTAATGCCCCTTGACCTCGCCGGTCATCGCCTGGGCGCGGTTGACCGCCTCCATGCAGTAGAGGTAGCGGTCGCGCCAGTGCATGAAGGGCTGGCTGTTGATGTTCTCGTCGTCCTTGGTGAAATCGAGCCCGCCCTTGAGCGCCTCATAGACCACCCGCCCGTAATTGCGCCCCGAGAGCCCGAGCTTCGGCTTGACGGTGGCGCCGAGCAGGGGGCGGCCGAACTTGTCGAGCCGCTCGCGCTCGACCACGATGCCGGTGG
>KN173952.1:18338-19673 GCA_000759655.1 Acidicaldus organivorans
GGCCGGGTACCGGTTCGATCTTGTAACAGCGGGCGCGGTATTTCTCGCAGGCGGTGAGCCGGTCGGTCCACACCACCGTCCAGGTCGCGGTCGAGCTCTCGCCCGCCACCGCCGCCGCCGCTTCCTCGGGGTCCACCCCATCCTGCGGGGTGACCCGGAACAGGGCGATGACGTCGGTGTCCTTGGGCTGGTAGTGGAGGTCGAAGTAGCCCATCTCCTTGTATTTCAGCACACCCGCATCATAGCGGCCGCGCCGCTGCTTCTTGGTCTCGATGTTTCCCATCTCACTCTCCTCTGAAACTCTGAAACGTCCTCATCGCTGGGGAGGTCCCGCTCACGCGGCGCGGGCCGCCTCCCTCTTCGGATCCAACTCGCCGCGGGCGTAGCGGCGCGCCATCTCGGCGAGCGGGACCGGCTTGATGCGGGGCGCCTGGCCTGCCGCGCCAAACGCCTCGAAGCGCTCGGCGCAGAGTTTCTCGAGCGCCGCCATCGCCGGTTTGAGGAAGGCGCGCGGGTCGAACTCGGCAGGCTGTTCGGTCGCCACACGGCGGATCTCGCCCGCCATGGCGAGGCGGCAATCGGTGTCGATGTTGATCTTGCGCACCCCGTAACGGATCGCCTCGACGATTTCGGGAACCGGCACGCCCCAGGTCGGCCGCATCTTGCCGCCATGACGGTTGAACGCATCCTGCAGCTCCTGCGGCACGCTGGAGGCGCCGTGCATGACGAGATGCGTGGTGGGCAGGCGCTCATGGATCGCCTTGACCACGTCGATGGCGAGGATGTCCCCGCTTGGCGGGCGGGAGAATTTGTAGGCGCCGTGGCTGGTGCCGATCGCCACCGCGAGCGCATCGACCCCGGTGCGGGCCACGAAATCGGCGGCCTGGTCGGGATCGGTGAGCAGCTGCTCGCGGCTGAGCTTCCCTTCCGCCCCGTGCCCGTCCTCCGCCTCGCCGTGGCCGCTCTCGAGGGATCCGAGGCAACCGAGCTCGCCCTCCACCGAGACGCCGACGAGATGGGCAAGCTCGCTCACCCGCGCGGTGATCGCGACATTGTAGGCATAATCGGAGGGCGTCTTGGCGTCCTCCTTGAGCGAGCCATCCATCATCACGGAGGTGAAACCATTTTGGATGGCCGAAAGGCAGGTCGCCACGCTCTCGCCGTGATCCTGATGCAGCACCACCGGCACATCGGGAAACATCTCGACGACTGCGGCCACCATGTGGCGCAGCATCGCATCCCCGGCATAGGAGCGGGCGCCGCGGCTCGCCTGCAGGATGACCGGCGCCCTGGTCTTGGCCGCGGCCCGCATGATGGCGAGCACCTGTTCCATGT
>KN173952.1:19761-24134 GCA_000759655.1 Acidicaldus organivorans
TGTTGACGTTGAAGGCCGGCACCCCGTAGCCGTGTTCGGCGGCGTGATCGAGAAGCTGGCGCAAGGTGAGAAGGGGCATGGGGGGAAACTCCTCGTGGATCACTCCGCGCCGATCATGCGCCGGGCGCGTTCGGCGATGGCCTCGGCGGTGAGGCCGAAATGTCGGTAGAGTTCGGGACCGGGGCCGGAAGCGCCGAACGTATCGAGGCCGATCACGTGGTCTTCGGAGCCGGTATAGCGCGCCCAGCCGAAGGGGCTTCCCGCCTCGATGGCAAGCCGCGGCGCGCGGCCGAGCACTTCGGCGCGCCAGGCCGGGGGCTGTTCATCGAAGAGGCGGAAGCAGGGCATGGAGACGACGGCGACGTGAAGCCCCTCCGCTTCGAGGATCTCGCGGGCGGCGAGCGCGAGCGCCACTTCCGAGCCCGAGGCGAGCAGGGTGAGGCGGCGTGGCGCGGCGGCCCCGGCGATGACATAGCCCCCGCGCGCGGCGAGATTAGCTGGACCGACATTGGCCTGACGGGGGGCGCGGGCGAGCGGGGCAAGCGTCTGGCGGGAGAGGGCGAGCACCGAGGGGCGGTTTCGCGCGGCGAGCGCCGCCTCCCAGCACTCCAGCGTCTCCACCGCATCGGCGGGACGGAAGACGAGGAGGCCCGGCATGGCGCGGAGCGAGGCGAGATGCTCGATCGGCTGATGGGTGGGCCCATCCTCGCCAAGCCCGATACTGTCATGGGTCAGCACGTAGATCACCTGCCGGCCCATCAAGGCGGAAAGCCTAAGCGCGGGGCGGAGATAATCGGAAAAGACCAGAAACGTTCCGCCATAGGGGATGAACCCGCCATGCAGCGAAAGCCCGTTCATCACCGCGCCCATGGCGTGCTCGCGCACGCCGTAATGGAGATAGCGCCCCTCGCGCGAGGCCGCCCCGTAGGCGCCCATCCCCTTCACCCAGGTGTTGTTGGAATGGGTGAGATCGGCCGAGCCACCGAAGAGCGCGGGGGCGTGCGGGACGATCGCGGCGAGCACCTCCTCGCTCGCCTTGCGGGAGGCCAGGGCGGGCGGGGCGGCAAGCCACGCCTCTTTCTTCGCCGCCAAGGCGGCCCGCGCCGCCTCGGGGAGGCCACCCTCGAGCCGTTCGGTGAAACGGGCGCGGAGGCCAGTGGGGGCGGCGGCGAGGCGGGCGCGCCAGGCGGCATGGGCCGCCGTGCCCCTTCGTCCCGCCTCGCGCCAGGCAGCGCGGATCGCGGCCGGGATCTCGAAGGGCGGGCTCTCCCAGCCCCAGGCGCGCTTGGCCGCCTCGGCCTCCGCCGCGCCGAGCGGGGCGCCATGCGCCGCCTCGGTCCCCGCCTTGTGCGGCGCGCCAAAACCGATCACGGTGCGGCAAGCAATCAGCGAGGGCCGCGGATCTTGCCTGGCCTCCTCGATCGCCGCCTATGGCTGGCACACGCTCCGCATCGACGGCCACGAACCGGAGGCGGTGCGGCAAGCAATCAGCGAGGGCCGCGGATCTTGCCTGGCCTCCTCGATCGCCGCCGCCACCGCCTCCGGATCGTGGCCGTCGATGCGGAGCGTGTGCCAGCCATAGGCGGCGAAGCGGCCGAGCACGTCATCGGAACAGGCGATCCCCACTTTCCCGTCGATCGAGATGCCGTTGTCGTCCCACAGCACGATGAGGCGGGAGAGGCGGAGATGGCCGGCGAGCGAGGCCGCCTCGTGGCTGATCCCCTCCATCAGACAGCCATCGCCCGCGATCACATAAGTCCAGTGATCGACGAGATCGCGGCCGAACTCGGCGGCGAGATGGGTCTCGGCGATCGCCATGCCGACCGCATTGGCCAGTCCCTGCCCCAGCGGGCCGGTGGTGGTCTCCACCCCCGGCGTGTGGCCGAATTCGGGATGGCCCGGCGTCTTCGAGCCGAGGGCGCGGAAGCGCCTGATTTCATCGAGGCTCACCGCCTCGACCCCCACCAGATGGAGAAGCGCGTAGAGCAGCATCGACCCGTGCCCGGCGGAGAGGACGAAGCGGTCGCGGTCGGGCCAGTCGGGGGCGGCGGGATCGAAACGGAGATAGCGGGTCCAGAGCACGGTGGCGGCATCGGCCATGCCGAGCGGCATGCCGGGATGGCCGGAATTGGCCCGCTCGATTGCATCGACGGCGAGCGCCCGGATCGCGTGCGCCATCTGGCGGAGATCGACCCCGGCGGCGCGGGCGGGCGCATCCATGAGAGAGGTGTCGTTCATCACTGCCTCCTAGCGAACCCGCCGCTTGCGTTCCATGAGATGGAGGATGAGCGGGGTGAGGATGAGCTGCATGGCGAGATCGAGCTTGCCGCCCGGAATGACGATCGAATTGGCGCGCGACATGAAACTGTCGTGGATCATCGAGAGCAGATAGGGGAAATCGATCCCGCGCGGATTGGCGAAACGGATCACCACCATCGACTCGTCGGGGGTGGGGATCCAGCGCGCGATGAACGGGTTGGAGGTATCGACGATCGGCACGCGCTGGAAATTGATGTCGGTGACCGAGAATTGCGGGATGATGTAGTGCACGTAGTCGGGCATGCGGCGGAGGATGGTGTCCATCACCGCCTCCGTCGAATAGCCGCGGGTGGCGCGGTCGCGATGGATCTTCTGGATCCACTCCAGATTGAGCACCGGCACCGCGCCGATCTTGAGATCGGCATGGCGGGCAACGGTGACGCGATCGGTCACCACCGCGCCGTGCAGCCCCTCATAGAGCATGAGATCGGTTCCCGGCGGGATCTGCTTCCATTCGGTGAAGGTGCCGGGGGCGGCGCCGTAGCGGGCCGCCTCCGCCTCGTCATGGACGTAGTGCCGGTAGCGCCCGCCGCCCGTCTCGCCATATTCGCGGAACAGCTCCTCGAGTTCCTCGAACAGATTCGCTTCGGGGCCGAAATGGCTGAAATGGCGGTTGCCGCGCGCCTCCTCCTCGGCCATGCGGCGGCGCATCTCGGCGCGGTCGTAGCGGTGGAAGGCATCGCCCTCGACGAAGGCGGCGTTGATCTTCTCGCGGCGGAAGATCTGCTCGAAAGTGTGCTTGACCGTGGTGGTGCCCGCGCCGGAGGAGCCCGTCACCGAAATGATCGGATGCTTCACCGACATGGGGCGAGCTCCCAGTCAGGGCGGAACAGGCCGCGCTTGCCGAAGAGGGGCGCGCGCTCGGCCACCGCCACCTCGCCCGCGTAATAGGCGAGCACCGTCTCCACCTTCTTGCGTGCTCCGAAAATGAGCGGGGTGCGCTGGTGGACGTGGCGCGGGGTGAGGGAGAGGATGGGGCGCGTCCCATCGGTTGCCGCCCCGCCCGCCTGCTCGATGAGGAAGGCGAGCGGGAAGGCCTCATAGAGCAGGCGGAGGCGGCCTTCGGTGTAATGGGGGCGGGGGTCGGCGGGATAGAGATAGATCCCGCCCAGATTGAGGATGCGGAAAGCCTCGGCGATCACCGCGCCGTGCCAGCGCATGTTGTAGTCGTGATGGCGCGGCCCCTCGGCCCGGCCACGCAATCATCGACATAGGCCCGCACCGGGGCCGGCCAGTGGCGGTAATTCGCCGCGTTGATCGCGTATTCGCGCCGCCCCTCGGGGATGGCAAGCGGCCCGGCGGCGTGGCGGAAGGTGCTGGTCTCCGGATCGAGCGCGAAACGGTGCGTCCCCTCGCCCCAGGTAAGCGCAAGTTCGAGGGCGGGGCCGAAGAGGACGAGACCGGCGGCGAGCTGGGCATCGCCGCGCTGGAGGAAGGCCTCGGCGAGCGAGGGGGCGGGCTTGGCGGGAAGGAGGCTGAACACCATGCCCACCGGGGCGTTGACCCCGGCATTGGAGGAGCCATCGAGCGGATCGACCGCAACAAGGAGGGGCGCGCCGGTGCGGAGCGCAATGGGCTCGTCTTCTTCCTCGGAGAGCATCGCCGCGACCGGCGCCTGGGCGAGGGCAGCGCGGACGATGCGTTGGGCCTCCTGGTCGATCCGCTTCTGCACCTCGCCGCCCTTGTCGGCGGTGGCGGCGACGAGGTCGGGGGTGAAGGGGAGCCGGGCCAGCAAGCGGCCGAGATCGCGGGCGGCTCCGGCGAGTGCGGTCAGGGTGAGCGCCGCGTCGCGGCGTAGGTCGTTGGTGGCCCAAGCGGCCAGATGGTCTTCGAGAGTTTCGTGCACCGTAACCTCCCTA
Organism: Acidicaldus organivorans; assembly: GCA_000759655.1. Taxonomy (GTDB): domain Bacteria; phylum Pseudomonadota; class Alphaproteobacteria; order Acetobacterales; family Acetobacteraceae; genus Acidicaldus; species Acidicaldus organivorans. Next base: position 23,940 of record KN173952.1, read on the forward strand.
AGGGTTGCATCCGATTCCGCCTGAGGACGCCGTTTTGTGTTTGACGAAGGAAAAAACATTTACACGGCAAAAGGAATTTAATTATATTGGCGGACATGAAAAATAATTTTAAAGCTGGGGCGCGCGGCAGCGCGCCCGATGCTCGCAGCAAAGCGTCCTCTGCCCGCGGTGCCGCGTCCCCGCCCACGCCCGCCC
>KN173953.1:0-852 GCA_000759655.1 Acidicaldus organivorans
CCCGCCCGCGGGGGCGGAATTTGCGCTGGATGGTCACCGCGCTTCTCTGTCTTCTCACCCTCACCAACTATCTCGATCGCGGAACGCTCTCGGTCGCCGCGCCGGTGATCATGAAGGATCTCGGGGCGAGCAACACGATGATGGGGGTGGCGCTCTCCGCCTTCGTCTGGCCCTATGCGGTGATGAACCTGCCGGCGGGCTGGCTGGTCGATCGTTTCGGCGCGCGGGCGCTGCTCGCGCTGGCCACCCTCTCCTGGTCGCTCGTCGCCATGGCCACGGGGCTGGCGCGAAGCATCGGCGCGCTGATCGGGCTCCGCATGGCGCTCGGGGTGAGCGAGGCGCCGCTCTTCCCGGGCGCCCTCAAGGCGACCGACGCCTGGTTTCCCGACCACGAAAAGGCGGCGGCGATCAGCGCCTACATCGCCACCACCCAGGCCGGGCTCGCGCTCTCCCCGCCCCTCGCCACGGCGGCGATGATCGCCTTCGGCTGGCCGGCGATGTTCGTCCTCATCGGGGCGCTCGGCTTCCTCGCCCTCGCCGCCTGGCTCGCCCTCTACCGCGATCCCGCCCGCCACCCGTGGCTCAGCGCCGAGGAACGTTTCTACATCGAAGCGGGGCAGCGGCGGGCGCCGGCGCCAGAGAGCGGGCGGATCGGGCTCGGGGACTGGCTCCGCCTCTTCCGCCAGCCGGCGCTGTGGGCGATGCTGGCGGGCGGCTTCTCGCTGCAATACACGTTCTGGTTCTACATCACCTGGCTTCCCACCTATCTCCAGCGCGCCCAGCACGTGAGCCTCTCCCATGCGGGCTACCTCGCCGCCCTGCCCTTCGTCGCGGGAGCGCTCGGCGTGCTGG
>KN173953.1:1157-1227 GCA_000759655.1 Acidicaldus organivorans
GCGCCGTGGTGGCGGGCGGGGCCCTGCTCACCGCGGCGGCGATGGTCGCGGTCCGCTCCAGCGCGGGACC
>KN173953.1:1310-3043 GCA_000759655.1 Acidicaldus organivorans
GGGCGCGGCGATGGCGCTGCTGGTCGCCGGGATGTTCGCCTACAGTCTGAGTTCGGGCTGTTACTGGGCGCTCGCCACCGACGTACTCAGCACGCCGCGCTTCGTCGCCTCGGTCGGCAGCATCCAGAATTTCGGCGGGTTTCTCGGCGGCGCCTTCGCGCCGGTGGCGACGGGCTTTATCGTCGATCGCTTTGGCGGTTTCGACCTCGCGCTCCTGGTCACCGCCGCTCTCGCCCTGGTCTCGGCGGCGATGTATGCGCTCGTGCTGCGCCGCAAAATGCCGCTCTGAACGACGCCGCCCCCTCTAGGCGCGGCAGGAACGGGCGGCGTAAACTGACGCGCTCGGGGAGGAGCCGCTCATGTGGCGCATCGTCTTCGTCGGCAACTGCCAGGCCTTCGTGCTCGCGGACATCTTCCGCCGCGCCATCGACCCCGCCCTCGGCACCGAAACCCGCCACGTCCCGAGCCACGACCCGCTCACCCCGGACGCCGCCGCCGCGCTCGAGGCCGCCGACCTCCTCGTCGAACAGCTCTTCGACTTCCCCGCCCCCATCGCCGGCGAACTCTCGGCCCGCGCCCGGCGCGCCCGCCGCGCCGCCTTCCCCGACTGCGACGCCTCCTTCCTCTGGCCCTACGCCTATGAAGGCCATCCGCGCAACGTCCACGCCCCCCATGTCGGCGGCGAGGGGCCGTTTTCCGCCGAGCTCGGCGATGCCTTCCTCAACCGCATGCTGGCCGAGGGGGTGGGCTGGGAGGAGGCGCTCGCCCGCTACCTCGCCCTGGACATCGCCGAGGCGGTGCGGCTCGACCGGCGGCGCGAGATGGGGCTCGCCGCCCAGGCGCGGCGCGATCAGGCGGCGGGGTTCTATCCGGTGGCCGCGCTCCTGCGCGCGGAGGCGGCCGAGGCGCCGCTCTTCCTCACCCCCCGCCATCCGGGCAAGCGCGTGCTGTTCGCGCTGGTCACCCGGCTCGGCGAGATCATCGGCCTGCCGCGCTGGCTGCTGCGGCGCCTGCCGGGGGCGATCACCACCCTCCCCTTCGCCGATGAGGAACTCCCGGTCCATCCCGGCGTGGCGCGGCATTTCGGGCTGAAATGGGCCGATCCGGACCGGCGCTACCACATCTGGTGGGCAGGGCGGATCACCTTCGCCGACTACGTGCGGATCTACATGAATTTCGAGTGGAACGAGGCGCTGGTGCTCGGCCGCCACTGCGCCGAGCGGGGCGAGCTTGAACGGGCGCGCGCGCTCCTCGAGGCGGGGCTTGCCGCGGGGCCGGAGGCGGCGGCGGGCTGGCGGCTGCTGAGCCATGTCCGCCATGCGCTTGGTGACGCGACGGGGGCGCGGGCGGCGATCGCCGAGGCGCTGGCGCGCGAGCCCGAGGCGGCGGATGACTGGGTCCATCTCGGCAATCTCTGCCACGTGATGGGCGATGCGGCAGGGGCGGAGGCGGCCTTTCGGCGCGCCCTCAGCGTCTCTCCCGGCTACCGCCCGGCGCTCCGGGCCTGGGCGGTGGCGCGCGAGCAGGCGGGATGGGCGGCCTCAGGCGCGGCGGGGGCGGCGCTGCTCGCTGAGGCGGGGGCGGTGTTCGAGGCGCTGGCGCGGGAGGATCCGTGGGATGCCGAGACGTTCCTCGCCTTCGGGCACGCGCGGGCGGCGCTGGGGCGGCGGGCGGAGGCGCTCGCCGCCTTCCGCCTCGCCGCGCTGGCTGCGCCGTTCCGGGCCGAGGCGCGG
>KN173953.1:3155-3655 GCA_000759655.1 Acidicaldus organivorans
GAGATGGGGCCTCGGCGCTCGAGGAGGGGGAGGCGGCGCTCGCCCTCGATCCGCGGGAGGGCGCCTTCCGCCGCCACATGCTGGCGCTGGCGCTGCGCTGGGCGGGGCTGGGGCGGGCGCGGCAGCTGATGGCGGCGGTGCAGGCAAGGCTCGATGGGCCGGAGCGGGCGGCGCTGGCGCGCGAATGGCTGGAGGCGCTCACGGAGGCGGGAGAAGGCGCGGAGGCGGGAGAAGGCGCGGAGGCGGCAGGAGCGGAAGAGGCGGCCTCCGCCCCGCCGAGTTCGGCGAAGGCGGACGGCACCGCCGAGGGGGTAGAGGAGGGCGCAACCACGGCGGGCCCGTCCGCCTTCGCCGAACTCCGCGGGGGGGGGGGCGCCCCCCGCCCCGCCGAGTTCGGCGAAGGCGGACGGGCCCGCCGAGGGGGTAGAGGAGGGCGCAACCACGGCGGGAATGACCGCGGCGCGGGGCGGGGTTCTCATCATGCTTCCGGAACGCCGCGC
>KN173953.1:3755-3877 GCA_000759655.1 Acidicaldus organivorans
AGCGCGCCTCGTCGAGCTTCCCCGGCGCGGGATGAGGGCCACGGCGGGCGGGCCGCCGGGGGAAGGCGCCGCGTGACGTCCCCTCCCCCGCCCCATCAGGCATCGCGCGGGCTGGGCGCGCC
>KN173953.1:3907-4868 GCA_000759655.1 Acidicaldus organivorans
AGGGGGGGCCCCCCCCCCCGCCGAGTTCGGCGAAGGCGGACGGGCCCGCCGANGCTCGGCATCGCGATCACCACCCTCAACCGGCGGGCGCTGCTCGAGGAGCTGCTCGATGCGATCGCCGCACTCACCACGACCCCCCATGCGCTCATCGTCTGTGACGACGGCTCGGAGGACGGGACGGTGGAGATGGTGCGGGCGAGGAACATTCCGCTGGTGGGCGGGGTGCGCCGCGGCATCGCCTGGAACAAGAACCGCGGGCTCTATTACCTTTACGAGCTTTGCGGCTGCGAGACGATCCTCCTGCTCGATGACGACATCTGCCCCGTGGTGCGAGGCTGGGAAGGGGAATGGCTCGCCGCAACCGCCCTCTTCGGCCATGTCAACTGGCTCCCGCCCTGGAACAAGCCGCTGCTTTCCGGACGCGCGAGCCCGATCAATCCGGGTGTCACGGCGGAGGTGAGCGGGGCGGTGATCGCCCTCTCCCGCGCCGCGCTGGCCGGTGTCGGCTACATGGACACCCGCTTCATCGGCTACGGGCACGAGCACGTCGATTTCACGCTCCGCGTGATTCGCGCCGGGTTTGGGGGCTTCACGCACCACGATCCGGTGCACGGCGCTGAGGCCCGGTTTTTCGTCATCACCGGCGGGGTGGAGGCGCGCCATCCGCCGTTCTCATATACCGATCCCGAAACGATCGCCCATAATCTCGAAGTGGCGCAGGTCTCGCTCGCCGAAGAAGGGATCTGGCGCCCGCCCTGGCGCACGCCGCTCGAATACTGGCGGCTCCGGCTCGAGATGGAGCGCTGCCTGAGCGGGGCTGAGCGGATCGCGGTCACCGATGACGAACTGCCCGAGGCGGCCTTCGCCCCTACCTTTCCGACTACCCCTACCTTTCCGCCCGCCCCCGCTTCCCTCTGAGCGCGTCCGGCGCTGGCGAAGGGGCGGGGGGACGAAGGGGCGG
>KN173954.1:0-1588 GCA_000759655.1 Acidicaldus organivorans
GGGGGAGGGGGCGGGGGCGTTTCAGCCGAAGCCCCCTTTGCCGAAATCCCCTCAACCAAAGGAGGCGTTGAAGCCGCCGCCATCGACCAGGATGTTCTGGCCGATCAGATAGCCCACGTGCTGGCTGCAGAGAAAGGCGCAGATCGCCCCGAACTCCGCCGGGTCGCCGATCCGTCCCGCCGGAATGGCCGCAGCACGGCGGGCGATCTCCTCTTCCACGCTCCGTCCCGCCGCCCGCGCCTGATCCTCCATGGTGCGGGCGAGCCGCTCGGTGAGGAAGGGGCCGGGCAGGAGGTTGTTGATCACCACCCCGAAGGACGCGACCTCGCGGGCGAGCCCGCCGATGAAGCCGGTAAGCCCCGCCCGCGCCCCGTTGGAGAGGCCCAGATTGCGGATCGGCGATTTGACCGAGGCCGAGGTGATGTTGACGATCCGCCCGAAGCGGCGCGCGCACATCCCCTCCAGCACCGCCTGGATCAAGGCGATCGGGGTCAGCATGTTGGCTTCCAGCGCGGCGAGCCACTGCTCGCGGGTGAGCTTGCGCGAGTCTCCCGGCGGCGGGCCGCCCGCATTGGTGATGAGGATATCGGGGTCGGGGCAGCGGGCGAGCACGGCGCGCCGCCCCTCCTCGGTGGTGATGTCGGCGGCGACCGCTTCCACCGGCACCCCCGTCTCGGCGCGGATCGCCGCCGCGGTCGCCTCCAGCGCCTCGGCGTGGCGCGCGTTGATGACGAGCGCCACGCCCTCGCGGGCGAGCGCCTCGGCGCAGGCCCGGCCCAGCCCCTTGCTCGCCGCGCAGACGATCGCGCGCCGCCCCTTGATCCCGAGATCCATCCTCACCCCTCCCTCAACAATCCCACGAGCGCCGCACGCACGCCGTCCGGCATCGGCACCGGGCGCATCGTCGCCCGCTCGACATAGACATGGACGAAATGCCCCTCGGCCGCAGCCTCCTCGTCCTCCTCGCGAAAGACGCCCAAGGCATAGGTCACCGAAGTCCGCCCGAGCCGCGCCACGCGGAGCCCCACGCTCACCCGCTCGGGAAAGGCGATGGAGCGGAAATAGCGGCAGCCGGTCCCGGCGACGATCGCCACCACCGGGCTTCGCGCGACATCGAGCAGACCCGCCCGGATCAGCCACGCATTCACCGCCGTGTCGAACCACGCATAATAGATGACGTTGTTGACGTGGCCGTAGGCGTCGTTGTCGTGCCAGCGGGTGGTGATCGGATGGAAGACGGCGAAATCGGCGCGCCGGGGAGGGGCGGGGCGGGCGCTCATGCCGGCGAGAGATGTTCCATCAGCCGCGGCATGAGCTCGACCAGGTTGCAGGGCCGGTGCCGCGCATCGAGCTGAAAGCGGAGGATGTCGTCCCACGCATCGCGCACCGCGCTCGGGCTCCCGGGAAGCGCGAAGAGATAGGTGCCACGCGCCACTCCGCCGAGCGCGGTGCGCGATGCGTGGGACGACATCCTCCGCTTTCAGCTCGATGCGCGGCACCGCGCTCGGGCTCCCGGGAAGCGCGAAGAGATAGGTGCCACGCGCCACTCCGCCGAGCGCGCGCGACTGGATGGTGGAGGTGCCGATCT
>KN173954.1:1700-2949 GCA_000759655.1 Acidicaldus organivorans
TCTGATAGCTCAGCATGCGGAAGAGTTCGCCAAACCCCTCGATCCGCTTCTCGAGCACCCGCTCGAAGGCCTCCGGCGTCACGTCCCGCCCGGTGATCCCGGTGCCGCCCGAGGTGATGACGACGTCGATTTCCGGATCGTCGATCCAGGCGCTGAGCTTGGCGGTGATCGCCTCGACGTCATCGCGCACGATATCGCGCGCCGCGAGGCGATGGCCCGCCGATTGGATCCGCTCGGCGAGCACGTCGCCCGAGGTGTCGTCGGCGAGCGTGCGCGTATCGGAGACGGTGAGGATGGCGATATTGACCGGCAGGAAAGGCCGGCTCTCGTCGATGCGTCCCATGGCGGCGTCCTCCGCGCAAAGCCTCATCGCGCGAGTTTAGCCGCCCCCTCCCCAGACGCAAGGCGCTCCCCATGACGCGGCACCCCGCACGGGAGGTCCCGCACGGGGCGCCGAAAGCCCAGAGACGGTGCCGCAAGGCCTCGTATTCAAGGCCCTGCGCTTCAAGGCCCCGTGCTTCAAAACCCTGTCATGGCGCCTCGGGGTCGCGCAGCACCACGTAGATCGCCGGGATCACCAGCACGGTGAGCAGCGTCGAGGAGGCGAGACCAAAGAGGAGCGAGATGGCCAGCCCCTGGAAGATCGGGTCGAGCAGGATGGTCGCCGCCCCGATCATCGCCGAAAGCGCGGTGAGCAGAATCGGCTTGAAGCGGATCGCCCCCGCATCGAGCAGCACCTCGAAGAGCGGCTTCTCGCCCCGCCCGTGACGGATGAAATCGACGAGCAGGATCGAGTTGCGCACGATGATGCCGGCGAGCGCGATGAAGCCGATCATCGAGGTCGCGGTGAACGCCGCGCCGAGCAGCCAGTGCCCGAGCATGATCCCGATCAGGGTGAGCGGGATGGGGGTGAGGATGACGAGCGGCACCTTGAAGCTCTGGAACTGGGCGACGACCAGGATGTAGATGCCGAGGATCGCCACCATGAACGCCGCCCCCATGTCGCGGAAGGTGACGTAGGTGATCTCCCACTCGCCGTCCCAGAGCAGGGTGGGATGGCTCTCGTCATCGGGCTGGCCGCGGAATCGGATGGTGGGCTTGGGGAGCTTGCCCCAGTCATGCGCCTCGATCAGCTTGTCCACGGCGAGCATGCCATAGATCGGCGCCTCGAAACTCCCGGCGAGCTCGGCGGTCACCATGTCGGCGAAATGCCCGTCGCGGCGGAAGATGGTGCGCGAGCCGAGCTCGC
>KN173954.1:3036-6725 GCA_000759655.1 Acidicaldus organivorans
GCGTCACCTTCACCACCTGGCCGAGCTCGACCACGTCCCGCGCCCCGGGCAGCACATTGGCCGGAACCGGGGTGGAGGCGAGTTTCTCGTTCCAGCTGAGGTCGCGCTTGGAGAGGCCGAGCGCGATCTCGATCGGAAGCCGCTCCTCGCCGCGATAGGAGTAGCCCACTGGAAGCCCGCCGAAGAGCGCCTGGATCGTGTCATAGACGTCGCTCTGGTTGACCCGGTAATAGTCGAGCTCGGGCTGGTCGATGGCGATATGGAGCCGGGGCGCGGGCTGGCCATAGGAGTCATCGACATCGACGATGAAGGGGACGGATTTGAAGATCTTCTTCACTTCCTCCGCCACGGCGAGCCGGGTGGCCTCATCCGGCCCGTAGATCTCGGCGAGCAGAGTGGAGAGCACCGGCGGCCCGGGCGGCATCTCCACCACCTTGAGCACGCCGCCCGGGGGCAGGGTGAGCGCCTGGAGCCGGCGGCGGAGATCGAGCGCGATGGCGTGGCTGGTGCGCCTGCGCTCGGCCTTGGGCGCGAGCACGAGGTGCAGCCCGCCGAGCCAGGGCGCCTCCCGCGCGTAATAGTGACGGACCAGGCCGTTGAAGTCGAAGGGTTCGGGCGTGCCGGCATAGAGCTGGAGCGAGCGGAGCTCGGGCAGCGTCTCGGCGATGCGCGCCGCGGCGAAGAGCTCGCGCTCGGTATCCTCGAGGCTCGCCCCGGCGGGGAGGTCGATGAGCACGCTCATCTCCGACTTGTTGTCGAAGGGCAGCAGCTTCACCGTCACGTCCTCGGTATAGAAGAGGAAGCAGACGGCGACGGTGGCCGCACCGACCAGGAGGAGGAAGACGAGGGCGCGGCGCTTGGTGGCGAGCACCGGCCGGGCGATGGCGCGGTAGAGCCGCCCCAATCCCCCCTCGCCATGGCCATGGGCATGGGGCTCGGGCGGCGGGGCGCCCAGGGGATGGGGGTGTTTGCGCTCCGGCGAGAGCTTCACCATCAGCCACGGCGCGATGACCATGGCGACGAAGAAGGAGAACAGCATCGCCGCCGAGGCATTGGCCGGGATGGGCGCCATGTAGGGCCCCATCAGGCCGGAGACGAAGAGCATCGGCAAAAGCGCGGTGACCACGGTGAGGGTAGCGACCACGGTCGGGTTGCCGACCTCGGCCACCGCCTCGATCGCCGCCTGGATGCGCGGCCTGCCGTCCCGCATCGCCCAGTGCCGCGCGATGTTCTCCACCACCACGATCGCGTCATCGACCAGGATGCCGATGGCGAAGATGAGGGCGAAGAGCGAGACGCGGTTGATGGTGTAGCCCATCATCTCCGCGGCGAAGAGGGTGAGCAGGATGGTGGTGGGGATGACGACGAGGGTGACGAGCCCCTCCCGCCAGCCGATGGTAAAGGCGATGAGGACGACGATGGAGACGGTGGCGATGCCGAGATGGAAGAGGAGCTCGTTCGCCTTCTCGTTCGCCGTCTCGCCATAGTTGCGGGTGACCTCGACGTCGATGTCGGCCGGGATCAGCGAGCCCTCGAGACTCTTCACCCGATCGACGATGTGATCGGCGACCACCACCGCGTTCGAGCCGGAGCGCTTGGCGAGCGCCAGCGAAACGGCGGGCCGCTCCCGCCATTGGCCCTTGGCGTCGCGCTTGATCTGAAAGACGTGGTTCTCGACGAACCCGCCGCCCACCACCACCTTGGCCACGTCGCGCACATAGACCGGGCGGCCATCGCGGGTGGTGAGCAGAAGGAGCCCGATATCGGGGATGCCGGTGAGCGTCTGGCCCGCCTCGATCTGGGCCATCTTGCCTCCCTCGCGCACCATCCCCGCCATGAAGGAGCGGTTGGCATCGCGCACCCGGGCGACGAGCTGCTGCAGGGTCACGCCGAAGAGGGAGAGTTTCTCCGGATCGGGCTCGACGCGGATCTCTTCCGGATCGTTGCCGGAGATATAGGAGAGGCCGATATCCTCGGTCTTGATGAGCTCGGTCTGCAGCTTGCTGGCCAGCCGCGTGAGATCAGCCTGCTGCCAGCGCGCCGCCGCTGCCTCTTTGGGCGAGAGAGTGAGGACGACGATGGCGACGTCATTGATGCCGCGGCCGACGATGAGCGGGGCCGGGATCCCGATCGGGATCCGGTTCATGTTGGCGCGGATCTTGTCATTGACCCTGAGCACCGCGTCGTCCTCGCCGGTGCCGACCACGAAGCGCGCGGTGACCCAGGCCTGGTCGTCCACCGTCTGGCTATAGACGTGCTCCACGCCGGGGATCGCCTTGACGATGGTCTCGAGCGGCTTGGTGACGAGCTCGACCACGTCCGGCGCCTTGAGCCCGTTGGCCTGGACGATGATATCGACCATGGGGACGTGGATCTGCGGGTCCTCCTCGCGCGGGATGGTGAGCAGCGCGATGAGGCCGGCGGCGAGCGCGGCAAGCAGGAAGAGGGGCGTGATCGGCGAGCGGATCGTCGCCTGGGTCAGCCGTCCGGAAATGCCGAGATTCATGGCGTCACCAGCACGTCACCGGGGGCGATGCCGGAAAGAACCTCGACCCCATCCGGAATTTCGGGGGTGGGGAAGTCGCGCCCGCGCTGGATGGGGATGGCCTCGACATGGCCGTCCGCGCTCTTGCGGTGAACGTAATCGAGACCGAAACGGGTGGTGATGAGATGGGAGGGGATCACCAGAACCGAGCGCGCCCCGGCCGGGATCCACACCTCGATCCTTTGCCCCACGAAATAATCGCCAAGCCCCGGCACCTCGGCATCGGCCACCACGTTGCCCGCCTCGATGCGCGGATAGACCAGGGTGATCTTGCCGAAAGTGGCGCCCTGCGCGCCGAGATCGGCGCTGTTGACCCGCACGATCTGACCCGCGGCGAGATAGCGCGTCGCCCGCTCCGGCACGCGGAGCCGGAGCACGAAGTGATGCTCGGCGACCTGGGCGAGCGGCTCGCCCGGCATCACCACGGAGCCCACCGTGACCGGCACGGAGAGCACCCGCCCGGTGGTGGGGGCGAGGACCTGGCCTTCGCGCGTCTGCTGTTCGGTCTCGGCCCGTTCGGCCTGACGCGCCTTGAGCTGGCTCTCGGCGACCTGGACCGCGGTGGTGGCCTGATCGAGCTGCTGGCGCGACATCGCCCCACCCTTGACCAGGGCCTGGGCGCGGGCGAGGTCGGTCTGGGCCTGGGCGAGCTGCGATTTGAGCCCGTTGATCTCGGCATCGAGCGCCTGGATGCGCAGCGCCAGTTTCTGATCGACGACGACGCCGATCACCTGGCCCTCCTGCACCTCATCCCCTTCCTTGACGCTGAGCGAGGTGATGGTGCCGCCGATCCGCGCCCGCGCCGGGACCACGTTGCGGCTCTCGACGGTAGCGAATACCTCCTTTTCGTCGATCACCTGATCGGCCTTGACGGTGAACTGCTCGCTTCCCGCCGCGAAGGCCGGCCAAGCGGCGAGCAAGGCAAAAAGAGAGACGAGGTGACGCATCACGATCGCTCCTCCGGGAGAGAAACGGGAAAGCTCAGTTGGCTCGCGCCGAGGGGTCCTGCTCTTTCGGACAGTAGATGGCAAAGAGCGTGTTGAGGAGGTTCTGCGCCGGCCCCTCGGTCAGCGAGTAACGGATGGTCTGCCCCTCCCGCTTGGCCCGCACCAGCCCGTCATGGCGGAGAAGGGCGAGGTGCTGG
>KN173954.1:6851-9010 GCA_000759655.1 Acidicaldus organivorans
GAGACGGTCGAGCTCCTCAGCCCGAGCGCCTCGGCGAGTTCGCCCACCGAGCAGGGGCCCTCGCTCAAATGGCAGAGGATGAGGAGCCGGTGCCGGTTGCCGAGCGCCTGCAGGAGGGCGCTCGCCTCATCGGCGGCACGGTGCATGGCGGCGAGGGGGACGGACTCTTTTTTCATGACATACGAATATACGAGAGTTCGAATATACGTCAAGAGGAATATGTATCCGCCGTCCCACTTGCCCTCATCCGGCAAAAGACTTAGGCGGTCAATCGGTCCAGGATCCCCCCCGGCGATAAAGGAGGCTTCGATGCGCGCCCGTCTCTCTCCCCGCCTGTTCCTGCTCCTTGCCTGTTGCGGCGTCCTGAGCGGCTGCGGCGACGGCTGGTACGCCGGTGATGACGGGCTGGGCGGGATCGGCGCCGACCTCTTCATCAGCGCTCCGGGCTATGTCGGCTATGACGGCGGCGGGCCCTATTACGGTTATGGCATGCCGGGCTTCTTCGGCGGCGACGACTGGGGAGATGACGACTGAGGGGGACGCCTGATCGCGCTTGCCCCCGTGCGCAGGCGCCTCGCCCGCGCCTCTTTCCGGCAACCTGCCTGCGAGGAGAGAAACGGGAGAGAAGATCAGGAAAACGCTCGGGCGGGTCTCGGCAGGGGGAAATGGTCGGAGTGAGAGGATTCGAACCTCCGGCCCCTGCGTCCCGAACACAGTGCTCTACCAGGCTGAGCTACACTCCGACGCGGCCCCGATATAGCGTCCCCCCAACCCCGAGGCAAGAACCCCCAAGCGGGGCTCTTCCCCCGGAGGAAACGCTCCCGGCGTTCAGCCGAGCAGATAGACGAGGCCGAGCGAAACCCCCGAAATGAACAGCCAGGACGCTGCCCCGAGCGCGATCGGGCGCGCCCCCTTGGCCAGCACCTTGCGGATGTCGGTCTCGAGCCCCATCGCGGCGAGCGCCAGCGAAAGCAGGAACGTGGTTCCCTGCACGATCCAGTATTTGGGCACCGGCGGCCGGGTGACGACGCTGCTGAGCGCGACGAAGGCGATGAAGCCCAGCACGAAATAGGGCAGCGGCGGACGCTTGTGATAGACGTGCCGCCCCTGCCGCCGCAGCCGCTGGTTGGCGAGGAAGCTCAAGGTGAGGACGAGCGGGGCGAGCATCATCACCCGCGAGAGCTTGGCCACCGTCGCGATCTGCCCGGCCACCTGCCCGTCCTGGAAGGCTGCCGCCACCACCTGGGCGATCTCGTGGATCGACGCCCCGGCCCACACCCCGTAAGCGGTGGGCGAGAGATGGAGGAGGGCCGGGAACAGCGGATAGAGGAACATCGAGACCGAGCCGAAGACGGTGACACAGGCCACCGCATAGGTGACCTCCTCATCATGCCCCTGGGTCACCGCATTGGTCGCCACCACCGCCGAGGCCCCGCAGATCGACGTCCCCGCCGCGATCAGTTCGCTGAGCTTGGCATCCACGCCGAGCCAGCGCCCCGCCCATTTGGTGAAGATGAAGGTCCCGATCAGGGTGAGCACGATCACGGTGAGCCCGTTCAGCCCCACCGCGATCACCTGCTGGAAGGAGAGCTGCAGACCGAGCAGCACGATGGCGGCGCGCAGGATGCGCCGCAGCGAGAAGGTGATCCCCGCCTTGGCCCGCCGCGGCGTGCCGATGATGTTGTGAAAGGCGATGCCGAGCAGGATGGCGATGATCATCGGGCTGAAATTCGACACCCCGGGCAAGGTGCGCAGCACGAAGGCCAAAGCGGCGATCATCCCGGCGAGCAGCACCCCCGGCACGATGCTCGCGGGCGGATGGGCGGGATGGACGGGATGAAGGGGAGCGGCCGCGTGCGCTGCCGCTGCGCCGCGTGCTCCCTTGCCGCCGCCCGCCGTTCCGTCGAAAACGGCGCCTTCCAGACCGAGCCCCTGGCCGCGTCCGTGCTCTTCATGTTCCATGATGTGGGCTGCTCTCCCTTCGAGACATGAGGAAGAGCAGAGTCACCCCGAACGGGATGATTGATCTATCCTTTTATTCCGAACGGATTGATCTTTCCGATTAATCGGTAGCCCCCGTTGAACGGCTAGCCGGCGCCGGACTCCTGGGCCACCCCCTGGCCCGCCCCCTGGCCTGCCTTGCCCGGCTCGGCCTCGCC
>KN173955.1:0-941 GCA_000759655.1 Acidicaldus organivorans
GCCCGCGCTGGCCGCGTTCGGCCACGCGGGCCGCGCCCGGCCACGGGGGACGTGCCGTTCAAGGCACGGTTTTTTTTCCTTGCCTTTGTTGTTCGATTGCATCAATATCCGGGAAGTCTGTGATCAAGGTGGTCGATGGCAAATCTTCCCACCCTGCGCCAGCTCCGCCATCTGGTGGCGCTCGCCGATTGCGGCCATTTCGGCCGCGCGGCGGCGCAGTGCGCCATCACCCAATCGACCCTTTCAGCAAGTCTCAAGGAACTCGAGGACCTGCTCGGCGCGCCGCTGGTGGACCGCACCCGGCGCGGCATGGCGCTCACCCCCCTGGGCCGCGAGATCGTCGATCGCGCCCGGGTCATCCTCGCCGAGGCCGAGGAACTGGTCGAACTCGCCACCGCCCAGCGCGAGCCCTTGTCGGGGCGGCTTCATCTCGGGGTGATCCCGACCATCGGCCCCTTCCTCCTCCCCCGCCTCTGGCCCGAGCTCCGCGCCCGCTATCCGCGCCTGACCGTCTATCTCACCGAGGACCTCACCGCCCGGCTGATCGATGACATCCGGGCAAGCCGGCTCGATGCGGCGCTGATCGCGCTCCCTTACGCGGTGGGGCACGGGATCGAGGAGTGGCCGCTCTTTGCCGATCCGTTCAGCACGGTGCTGCCGCGCGGCCATGCCCTGGCCAATCGCGAGCGGGTCGATCCGGAGGAGCTCGCCGCCGAGCCGCTCCTGCTGCTGCGCGATGGGCATTGCCTCAAGGATCACGTGCTTTCCGCCTGCCGCCTCGATGACATGCCGCGCCATCTCGATGCGTTCGAGGCGACCTCGCTCTCCACCCTGGTCCACATGGCGGATAACGGGATCGGCGTCACCTTGCTTCCGGCGCTCGCGCTCGAGGCCGGGATCCTGCGCGGCACCGATCTCGTCGCGGTGCCGCTCGCCGGTGA
>KN173955.1:991-1358 GCA_000759655.1 Acidicaldus organivorans
GCGAATCCGGCAACAATGAAGAGGCTCGGAGGAAAGGATGAACCCGCCGCCCTCACGCCGTCATCTGCTCGCCGCGCTTGCCCTCTGGAGCGGGGCGGGTCCGCTTGCGCCCTGGCGCGCCATCCGCCGCGCGCTCGCCACGCCGGGGGAGGACAATGGCGGCGGGGCGGATGAGGGCCTCGCCAAGGCGGGCGCGCTCCTCATCGCCACTCCCGACATGCCCGACCCCCGCTTCGCCCAGAGCGTGATCCTCATAGTCCGGCACGATGAGAGCGGGGCGCTCGGCCTCATCATCAACCACCCGCTCGGCAAGCGCCCCATCGCCGGTCTGCTCGCCGCGGCGGGCGAGCCCGATGCGGGGGTGACG
>KN173955.1:1403-3201 GCA_000759655.1 Acidicaldus organivorans
TGGTACACCTCCGAGGAGACGCCCGACCTCGTCTTCGATCTTGACCGCGCCAAAGTGTGGGAGACCGCACTCCGCCGCCGCTCCATCCCGCTCTAGCCCGTCCCGCCTGCCTCTGGCCGGGGTGGGGCGAAGCCGTTCTCGGCGAGAAAATCGCCGATGGCGCCGAGCACCTCGCCTTCATGGGTGAGATGCGGCGAATGGCGCGCCCCTTCGAGGAGGAGGGTGCGGGGCGGGCGGCCCCATCTTTGGGCGGCCTCCTCGATCTGGCGCACCGTGCCGTATTCATCGGCAAGGCCCTGGATGAGAAGGGAGGGGGTGCCGATCCGGTGAAGCAGGCGGCGGAAGTCGAAGACCTCCGGAAAGCGCGGATCGAGCCAGGCGCGGTTCCAGCCCCAGAAGGCCGCATCGACGTCGTCGTGATGGCGGGCGAGCCGGGCGCGGAGATCCCCCTTCTCATAGGCCTCACGCGCCGCGGCGATGCTCTCGAGCGAGACCTCCTCGACGAAGAAATGGGGCGCGATCAGGATGAGACCCATGAGGCCGGGATGGGGGGTGAGCGCGGCATGGAGGGCGGCGATCGAGGCCCCGTCCGAATGGCCGAGGAGAAGGGGGGCGCTGATGCGGGCCGCCTCCAGCACGGCAGGAAGCCCCCACCGCGCCTCCTCCTCCATGTAGCTCAGGGAGCGGGGCAGGCGGATCGTCGCCGAACGCCCATACCCCGGGCGGGAATAGGCGAAGCCCGGCAGGCCGCTCGCCGCGGCGAGCGCTGCCGGAAAGCCGCGCCAGAGCCCGACCGAGCCCAAACCCTCGTGGAGGAGAACGAGGACCGGACCCTCGCGGCGTCCCCCCCACCAGGCGGCCTCGATCCCTCCCGCCACCGGCAGTCTCAGCGTCTCGACCGAAACCGCGGCACGCCCCCCCGCGATGGTCTCACCCTCCATGCGCCCTCCTTGCGCCAGTCGCCCTCTCTCAGGCCTTACTCGGCCGCGGAGAGGATTGCGGCGACCGGCTCGCTCCGCAAGCGGTAGCGCTGGATCTTCCCCGTCGCGGTCTTGGGGAGCGCCTCGACCACGTGGATGACGCGGGGATATTTCCAGGGGCCCGCCCGCTCCTTGACATGCATTTTGAGCGCGGCGAGCAGGGCGGCATCCGCCACCACCCCCTCGCGCAGCACGATGAAGGCGTGGGGCTTGAGGAGCCCCCCCTCGTCGGGCTTGCCCACCACCGCCGCCTCGAGCACCGCCGGATGCTCGAGAAGGGCTCCTTCCACCTCGAAGGGGCTTACCCAGATGCCGCTCACCTTGAAGAGGTCATCGGCGCGGCCCCGGTAGTGATAGAACCCCTCCGCGTCGCGTTCATAGACGTCGCCGGTGCGGGTCCATTCCCCGGCGAAGACGGCGCGGCTCTGGGCGCGGCGGTTCCAGTAGCCCTCCGCCGCCGAGTCCCCCTTCACCCAGAGCTCGCCCGCTTCGCCCGCGCCGAGCTCGCGCCCCGAGGCATCGACGATCTTCACCTCATAGCCGGGGACGGGGCGGCCGGTGGTCCCATAGCGCACCTCCCCGGGACGGTTGGAGAGAAAGATGTGCAGCATCTCGGTCGAGCCGAGACCGTCGAGGATATCGACCCCGACCCGCTCCCGCCAGGCGCGCCCGATCGCCTCCGGCAACGGCTCGCCCGCCGAGAGGCCGAGCCTCAGCCGCGCCGAGCCCGCGCCGGGGCCAAGCTCGGGCCGGGCCAGGAGGGCGGCATAGAGGGTAGGCACCCCGGCGAAGAGGGTGGGCTGATGGCGAGCGATGGT
>KN173955.1:3350-4379 GCA_000759655.1 Acidicaldus organivorans
CGCCTCTGGCGTCGGGCGGTCGGGGAGGAGAATGGTCTGCGCTCCGCCCGCCATCGGGAAGGTCATCGCATTGCCAAGCCCATAGGCGAAGAAGAGCTTGGCCGCGGAGAACATCACGTCGTCCTCGCGGATGCCGAGCACTTGCCGGCCATAGGTCTCGTAGGTGACGCGAAGGCTCTGATGGAGGTGCCGCGCCCCCTTGGGCTGCCCGGTCGAGCCCGAGGAGTAGAGCCAGAAGGCGACTTCGTCGGGGGCGACCGGCGCCGCCTCCGCCCCTTCGCCCGAGATCAGCTCCGGCCAGGAAAGGGCGGCATCGCCGGGGGGCGGGGCGGCGTCTTCCTCGGCGAAGACCACCGGCGGCGGCGCAGGGAGCGCGGCGCAGGCCGCCTCGAGCGGCGCGGCGAGGGCGGGGGAGGCGATGACGAGACGGGCGCGGCTGTCGGCGAGCAGGAAGGCGAGTTGGGCGGGCGGCAGCAGCGTATTGAGCGGCACCGGCACCACACCCGCCTTGAGCGCCCCCCAGAAGGCGATGGGAAAGGCGCATGTGTCACGCAGCAAGAGGGCGATCCGCTGCTCCCGTGCCACGCCAAGCCGGGCGAGCCCCGCGGCGAAGGCGCCCGTGGCCCGCGCGAGGCCGGCATAGGTGAGCGTGCGCCAGGGGTCAGTGAAGGCGGGACGTTCGCCCCGCCCCTCGCGCAGGTGCCGCTCGATGAACCAGAAGGCGGCGTTGGCCTCGCGCCGCTCCATCCCTTCGCTCATCAGTCCCTCCCCGGTTTTCTTTATGTGTGGACGCAGAGTCTGGACGCAGAAGGGAGGCTAGGCAAGCGTGGGGGCTGAGGCAAGACGCCTCGCGCCCGCGCCCCTCACTCCCCCAGGGCCGGAAGACGCGGCATCAGGGGAGGGGCCGGGTAGGGAGGGATGGGGCGTTCAGAGCCGGGGTAGCTCGACGAGAACGAGTTCGGCCGGTCCTTCCTCGACCGCGATGGTGATCTCGCTCTCGCCCGCCACCGCCGCCCCGTCGCGCGGGCC
>KN173955.1:4456-5251 GCA_000759655.1 Acidicaldus organivorans
GAGGCCGACCCCGTTCACGCGGATCTGTCCCCGCGCCGGGACGAGATAGGCCCCTCCCGAAGGCGAGAGGGACTGGGTGAAGGAGAGCCCCGCGGGCAGTGTTCCCGCCCACAGCGTGGCCTCGGCATGGAGCGGCAGCGCTCCCTCGCTGATGCGGGCCGGATCGCCACTCGCCATCGCCACCAGCATCCCCTCCTCGCGGGGGAAGCGCCGCATCTCCCAGCCCGGCGCGACGCCGCGGCGGGCGGGCAGCACCCAGATCTGGAAGAGCCGGGTGGGGGTGGTCTCGAGATTGTATTCGGCGTGCACGATGCCGGTCCCGGCATGCATCACCTGCACCTCGCCCGCCCCGATCTGCCCCTCATGGCCGAGGCTGTCGCGATGGGTGATCGCCCCTTCGCGGACATAGGTGATGATCTCCATCTCGCGGTGGGGATGGGGATCGAAGCCGCTCTGGGGCGCGATCTCGTCGTCGTTCCAGACGCGGAGCGGGCCGTGTCCCATGCGCGCGGGGTCGTAGTAGTCGGCGAAGCTGAAATGGTAATGGGCGTTGAGCCAGTGGTTGCGGAAGCGCCCGAGCGCGCTGAAGGGACGGGGCTCGATCATGGCGGCCAACTCCTTTCCTTCGGAAGCGAAGGATCGAGAGTTAGGGCGCCTCGGCCGGCTCGGCAAGGGGCAGCGGCGCGGCGCGGGCGCCAAGGCCGAGGCGGCGGAGCAGGTCCTCGAGCAGGCGGAGCTCGCAGGCGGAAAGCGCCCCCATCGCCGCGGCGATCTCGGCGGCGTGCTGCGGAAAGA
>KN173955.1:5328-7839 GCA_000759655.1 Acidicaldus organivorans
GGCGGGCGATCAGCGCGGTGCCCTCGGGGGTGAGGGTGACCTCGACCCGGCGGCGGTCGGCGCGCTGGCGTTCGCGGCGCACCAGGCCGCGCGCCGCTAGACGCTCGACCACATCGGTGAGGTTGGGCGGGCTGGTCAGCACCTTGCGGCTGAGTTCGCCCTGGGTGAGCGGGCCCTTGTGCCAGAGCGCCTCGAGCACGCCGAACTGGGTGAGGGTGAGCCCCTCGCGGGCGAGCGAGGGCTCGAGGCGGGCGACGATGGCCCGCTCGGCCCGCATCAGCTTGACATAGGCGGCAAGCGCCGCCGCGCGATGGGCCTCGGACCCGGGCTGGCCGGAGGCCGCCTCATCGTCCGCGACAGGATGGGGAGCGGTGTTCATGGACCGGCCTCAACGGTTCATCAGGACGGGAAGGGTGGCGTGCTCGAGCACGTGGCGGGTCACCCCGCCGAGGATGAGCTGGCGGAGCCGGGAGTGGGAATAGGCGCCCATGACGAGGAGGTCGGCCTCCGCCTCGCGCGCCGCCTGCAGGAGCCCCGCCCCCACCTCGCGCTCGACCGGGCGGAAGGTGGCGAGCTCCGCCTTGATGCCGTGGAGGGCGAGATAGGCGGCGAGCTCCGGCGCCTCGGGGCCGCGGCGCTGGTATTCCTGGGCGGAAAGGATGCGCACCCGCTTCGCCTCCTTGAGCCAGGGGAGCGCCGCATAGACCGCCGCCGCGCTCTCGGCGGTGCCGTTCCAGGCGACACAGACCCGCTCGCCGATCGACGCAGGCGGGCTGAGCGGGGCGATCAGCACCGGCCGGCCGCTGTCGAACAGCACCGCGTGCAGCGCGTCGCTGGATGCGCCCTCGCCATCGGCCATCGGGCTCGGCACCAGGGTGAGATCGGAAAGCCGCGCCTGCTGGGCGGTGATCTCCTCCTCGCGCCCCACCACCACCGCGAAATGGGCATTGGCCGCGCGGTGGTCGGGATCGGGCTCGGCGGTGGGAATGGCGGCCTCGGCGGCGGCGCGGGCGAAGATCTCGCGCAGGTTCCGCGCCCGCTCATTGGCCTCGCGTTCGGTCGCCGACATCATCTCCTCGATCATCGCCCCCGAAAGCCCCTCCCCGGCGAGGGGGGCGACGTCGCGGGCATCGATCCGCACGTGAAGGGCGAGCACATGGGCCTGCCAGCGCTTGGCCACGGCGAAGGCGAGGCCGAGCGCGGCCTCGGCTCCGGCCTTGCTCGAAAGTGGCACCAGGATCTTGCGGATGGGCATCGGCGCATCTCCTTTTTGCCGTGTTTTACCCTTCGCCGCGTCTTAGGGCGAGAGAAAATCCCCCGCATTGCCTCACAAACCGCCCCGTAAGAACCGCCTCGCAAGAAGAGCATTCTCCCGCGAGGCGCGTTGCCAGAGAGGCAGGAAGGACTAGGTGAGAAGGAGTTGAGCTTTCCAGCAACGAGGCCCCCTCCAGCACGAGGCCCAAGATGCGCATCCTGATCGACCACCGCCAGGGCGGCGCCCAGCGCGAGGACGGCGCTCCCCTCTCTTCCGCCGCCCGGCGCGCGCTGCGCCACCCCGAGAAGGCGCACCGGCCCGACCATCCGATCCCGCGCAAGCCGGCCTGGATCCGGGTCAAGGCGCCGCAGGGCGCCGTCTTCGCCGAGACGCTCGACCTGGTGCGCGGCCACAAGCTGCATACCGTCTGCGAGGAGGCGGCCTGTCCCAATATCGGCGAGTGCTGGTCGGCCCGTCACGCGACGATGATGATCCTCGGCGATACCTGCACCCGCGCCTGCAGCTTCTGCAACGTGCGCACCGGCAGGCCACAGCCGGTCGATGCGGCGGAACCCGCCCGGGTGGCCGAGGCGGTGGCCCGGCTCGGGCTCGCCCATGTCGTCATCACCTCGGTCGATCGTGACGATCTCGAGGATGGCGGGGCAGGGCATTTCGCGGCGACCATCGCGGCGATCCGCGCCCGCGCCCCAGGAACCACCATCGAGGTGCTCACCCCCGATTTCCTGCGCAAGGGTGCGGCCTGGCAGGTGGTGGCGGAGGCCGGCCCGGACGTCTTCAACCACAATCTCGAGACCGTGCCCCGCCTCTATCCCACGATCCGGCCGGGGGCACGCTATTACCAGTCGCTCCGCCTGCTCGATCAGGTCAAGGCGCACAATCCGCGCCTCTTCACCAAATCGGGGCTCATGCTGGGCCTAGGCGAGACGCGCGAGGAAGTGCTGCAGGTGATGGATGATCTCCGCACCGCCGAGGTCGATTTCCTCACGCTCGGCCAGTATCTGCAGCCCTCGGTCAAGCACGCGCCGATCGCCCGCTTCGTGCCGCCCGAGGAGTTCGAGGAACTCGCCGCCATCGCCCGCGCCAAGGGGTTCCTGCTCGTCGCCGCCTCGCCACTCACCCGCAGCTCCTATCACGCCGACCGCGATTTCCGCGCCCTCCAGGAGGCGCGGCAGGCCATGCTCGGAGGGGGGTGAGATGCCGACGCATGCCGAGCGCCGCATCATCGGCTATGCCCC
>KN173955.1:8328-8710 GCA_000759655.1 Acidicaldus organivorans
AAATACCCCGAATTCCTGCCCTGGTGCGTCGGCGCCAAGGTGTGGCGGGCCAATGAGCGCGAAGTGCTCGCCGATCTCACCGTGGGTTTCGGGCCGTTCCGTGAAAGCTTCACCAGCCGGGTGCATCTTGAACGGCCGCACCTGATCCGGGTGAAGTACGAGAACGGGCCCTTCCGCTATCTCAACAACGAGTGGCGCTTCGCTCCCGATTCGCGCGGCACCCATGTCGATTTCTTCGTCGATTTCGAGTTCCGCTCGCGTCTCCTGCAGCGGGCGATCGGCGTGGTGTTCAACGAGGCGGTGCGGCGCATGGTCAACGCCTTCCTCAAACGCGCCGCCGCCATCTACGGCCCGCCGCGCGCCCCCACCCCCTCCGCTTCCG
>JPYW01000627.1 GCA_000759655.1 Acidicaldus organivorans
CCCCCCCACCCTCTCCACCGCCTATGAGTGGCTCGGCGCGGAGGCCGCGGCATGAAGGCGATCCGCTGCGTCACCTGGGGTGGGCCCGAACTCCTCGAACTGCAGGAGATCCCCCGCCCCGAGCCGGGACCGGGTGAGGTGCTGATCGAAGTCCGCGCGGCGAGCCTCAATTTCCCCGACCTCCTCATCATCCAGCGCAAATACCAGGCGCGCCCCGAACTCCCCTTCACCCCGGGAGCGGAAGTGGCAGGGGTGGTGGCGGCCCTTGGCTCCGGCGTCGCGGGCCTCGCGGTGGGGGACCGGGTCGCGGCCTATGTCGGCACTGGCGGCTTCGCCGAATACGCGATCGCCGAAGCCTCCCGCACCTTTCGCCTGCCCCCCTCCATCTCCGATGAGGTGGGGGCGTCCTTCCTCCTCACCTACGGCACCGCCTGGCACGCGCTGCTCGATAGGGCCCAACTCGCCGGCGGAGAGCGGCTCCTGGTGCTGGGGGCGGCGGGCGGGGTGGGCCTGGCCGCCTGCGACATCGGGCGCTTCCTCGGCGCGGAGGTGATCGCGGCCGCATCCTCGCCCGAGAAACTCGCGCTGGCCCAAAGCTATGGGGCGCGCCAGACCATCGACTATCAGGCCGAAGACCTCCGCGCCGGCATCGCGCGCGCCACCGGCGGGGCGGGGGGGCCGGACGTGGTATTCGACCCGGTGGGGGGCAGCCTCGCCGAGCCCGCCTTCCGCTCGATCGCCTGGCGGGGGCGCTATCTCGTCATCGGCTTCGCCCAGGGCATCATCCCTGCCCTGCCGCTCAACCTTCCCCTGCTCAAGGGCGCTTCGGTGGTGGGCGTCTATTGGGGCGATCACGCCCGCCGCGAACCGGCCCGCTACCGCGCCGAGACGGAGGCGCTGATCGAGGCGATCGCCTCGGGCGCGCTGCGGCCGCTCGTCTCCCGCCGCTACGCCCTCGCCGAGACCCGCGCCGCGCTCGAGGCGATGGGAGGGCGGGGCGTGCTCGGCAAGGTGGTCGTCTGTCCCCCTTCCTGAGAGGCGAAAGGCGGGAGGGGCGAAAGGGGCGCTCGCCGCGGCACACATTCCGGTGAGGAGAAAGGGGGAGCGGTTGCTGATATATCAGAACTCTTGCCGAGTCCCGCCAAACACCTCATCTTGCAGGCCATGACCCGCCTCACCCTCACCCTCGCCCTGGCGGCGAGCATTGGGGCCGTTGCTGCGCCGGCCCGTGCCCAGACCGCGTCCCAGACGGGCCCCGCTGCCCCGGCCGTCCTCAAGCCGGTCGCCCTCGGGACGGTCTATGATTTCTATGCGGTCGGTCTTCATACCGGCGAGCTCGGCATCACCATGCATTTTGATGCCGTGGGCTACCGGCTCGATTTCGACTTCCACACCGCCGGCCTCTATGGCGCGCTCTTCCGGGGTCAGAACCATACGCTGGTCGAGGGGCGCTGGACGGAGAGCGGCGTGCTCCCCCTCCGTTATGACTCGGAGGGTCTCTGGAGCGGCGTGCCCTGGATCACCCGTATCACCTATACGGGCGGCAACCCGGTGGTGGAAACGCTCGAGCCGCCGCGCGAGCCCGAGCGTGACCCGGTGCCGCCCGAAGCGGCGCGGGCGACGATCGACTCCGCCTCGGCGATGGCCCTCCTCATCCGCCACATGGCGGAGACCGGCCAGTGCAGCGGCCAGGCGCGGCTCTTCGACGGGCGCCGGCTCATGGTGCTCACCTCCCATGACGCGGGCCGCGAGACGCTCGCCCCCTCGTCCCGCTCGCCCTTCTCCGGCACCACGCTGCGCTGTGATTTTGAGGGCACGCTGATCGGGGGCGTGATGCACGATCACGACAAGCGCCTCACCCGCCGCGGCTCGGCCTGGTTCGCCGCCCTGCCGCAAAGCCCGATCCCCCTTCCCATCCGCCTCGATTTCGAGACGGCGTGGGTGGCGTCGGCTTCGATGTATCTCAAGACGGTGACGCCCCTTTCCGCTGCCGCCTACGCCCACGCCGCGCCTTGAGGGGCGGACGGGAAGGGATCGCCGCACCCGCTTGAAAAATGCCGGCCGTTTGCCAAGATGCTGCCTGCAACCTGCGCTCTGCGAGGAGAGAGAGAGATCATGGCGTTTCCCCCGGAATACGGCGCTTACACGACGCCCCGTTCGGCCTATGCGCGCGCGGAGGCCTTCGATGCCGGGCTTCGCGCCTACATGGTGCGGGTCTATAACTGGATGGCCTCGGGGCTTCTGCTCACCGCGATCGTGGCCTACGGCATCGCTCATACCAGCCTGATCAACCTCTTCTATCCGGTGGTGATGACGTCCTACGGGGCGCACCGGGTGCCCTCGGCGCTTGCCCTCCTCTCCATCTTCTCCCCGCTCGCCTTCATCCTGGTGCTGAGCTTCGGGGTGAACCGCCTGTCGCGGACGGCGGCGCAGACCCTGTTCTGGCTGTTCTGCGCCTCGATGGGAGCGAGCCTCACCAACATCTTCCTGCAATATACCGGTGAGTCGATCGCCCGCGTCTTCGTCATCACCGCGGCGACCTTCGCCTTCATGAGCCTCTGGGGCTACACCACGCGGAGCGATCTCACCCGGATGGGAAGCTTCCTGTTCATGGGGCTGGTCGGGATCGTGCTGGCGAGCCTCGTGAACATCTTCCTCCACAGCTCCGGCCTGCAATTCGCGATCAGCGTGATCGGGGTGGTGGTGTTCACCGGCCTCACTGCCTATGACACGCAGCGCATCAAAGCGACCTATCTCCAGTTCGCCTATGCGGATACGCCGGATATGGCGGCCAAGCGCAGCGTCTATGACGCGCTGCAGCTCATGCTCAACTTCATCAACCTCTTCCTCCTCCTCCTCCAGTTCATGGGGGTTCGCAACAGCGACAATTCCTGAGGGCCGGTCGCGACGAGCCCTTCAGGAACGAAAAAAGCGGGGCACCGGGCCCCGCTTTCTTTTTTTCCCATTCTCAACCGCAGACGGGGATGGGCCAGGGTCATGAACGCGCGGGTCTTTCCCGCGCCCTCCCCCCCCATCCACGCCGGGGCGCGGGATTCGCTCCGCTCAGACCAATTTCTTGAGCGCGGGCGCGGCCTTGAAGCGCACCGTCTTGCCCGCCTTCACCCGGATCGGCTCCCCGGTGCGCGGATTGAGCGCCTTGCGCGCCTTGGTCTTGCGCACGGTGAAGGTGCCGAAATTGGGGAGGGTGAATTTGCCGTTCCGCTTGAGCTCGCCCACGATGGCGGCGATCAGCTCGTTCGCCGTGTGCTGGGCGGCAACGCCGGTGATCTCGGCCGATTCCTGAATGACGCGCGCGATGAATGCCTTTGACATGTCTCTTCCTTCATCCGTGGTGAGGGCCCGGGGGGCCAGAGAAAAGCCCGCTTCTCGCCGGAGGATCCGGGGTTGGGGGCGGGCGCGGGCCACCCCTTAATGGCTTTCTTCCGGTTCATCCAGACCTTGCCCCGAAAAAACCCGAAGGGACCGGCAAAACAGCTGCGGCTGGACGCCGGGTCTAAAGACATGGGAAAAGCATGGAGAAGCGGGGAAAAAGCAAAAGCGCGGTGGTTTCGGGGGACGTCCCGAGGTAATGTCCCTGAGCAAAGGGAGGAGGCTTGATGCCCACGCATATCGCCTATTATTTTTCGCTGAATTCGCCCTGGACCTATCTCGGCTCACACCGTTTCGAAACCCTCATCGCCCGCGAGGGGGCTGAGGTCAGCGTCCATCCGGTGGATTTCGGGGCGGTCTTCGCCGCAACCGGCGGGCTTCCCCTGCCCAAGCGCCACCCGGCACGCCAGGCCTACCGGCTCATGGAGCTCCGCCGCTGGCGCGATGCGCTCGGTGTTCCTCTCGTCCTCTCACCCCGCCACTTCCCCGCCCCCGAGACGCTCACCGCCCCGCTCGTGCTCGCGGTGCGGGAGAAGCATGGCGCGGCGGCGGCGCTGGCGCTCGCCCATCGCATCCTCGACGCGCTCTGGGCCGAGGACCGCAACCCGGCCGATCCCGCTGTGCTGGCCGCGCTGCTCGCCGAACGGGGGCTTCCGGCCTCGCTGCTCGAGGACGCCCGCGATCCGCGCTGGCAGGAGATGCGGGCGCGGGAGACGGAGGAGGCGATCGCGCGGGGCGTGTTCGGCGCGCCCTCCTACGTGGTGGGGGAGGAGATTTTCTGGGGCCAGGACCGGCTCGATTTCCTCGCCGCGCATCTGGCGCGGCTCGAAGTAGCACCCCCCGTCGCGCCCCCGGTCAGCCCCTGAGTTCAGAGCCAGTAGCGCCGGCGCCGTTCGGCCCGCCAGATCTCGAACCTTCCAATCGCGAAGGCGATGAGGGCGGCAAGGATGGCGATCGGGATCAGGATCATGGCGAGCCAGAAGGCAAGCAAAGCGAGCGCCACCCCGCCCGCGATCAGGGCGAGCAGGGCGGCGGCCACCGCGATGCGCATCAGCCAGGGCGTGCGCCGTTCCACTTCGATCTCGCCATCGGGGCGAAGCGTGATGAAAAAGACTTTGCGTTGGGTCATGGCGGGGACGTAAGGCGCGGGGCGGGGCGGATCAAGGTGGCGTGAGGGGAGAGAGGCCAAAATCCCCCCTCACGCGCCCGCCCCT
>KN173956.1:0-6419 GCA_000759655.1 Acidicaldus organivorans
CCCCCCCGCCTCCCGCGAGCGGCGCGCAACCCGCCTCGCCGCCCTGAAAGGATGCGCCTGAAAGGATCTGGCAGAGACCTTCGTCAGATCGCCGCCTCGTCGAAGATCCGCCGCACGTCGCCGCGCCAGACTTTCTCGTAGCGGTCAAGCCAGTATTCGGCCTGGGTCGGTCCGCCCTCCGCGATCTCGAAAAGCGGCTCCAGATGACGCCGCTCATCCCGCCCCGCCGCATCATGCCGCGCCCGCGCCTTGAGCCCGTCGGCGGCGATCGCCACCACCTCACGGGCGAGATCGCGCAGCCGTCCGCCCTGCCAAGGCGTATCGAGCCCGAGCCGCGGGACGAGCGGGCGGAGCGCGGCGAAATCCTGCCAAGGGTGGCGGCGGATGAGCGCCGAGGCCGCAGCGAGCGCGGCGGGGTCGTAGAGAAGACCGGTCCAGAGCGCGGTCTGGGCCAGCATCATCGGCACCGAGCCCGCATCCGCCCCCCGCATTTCGAGGAAGCGCTTGAGACGGACATCGGTGAAGATGGTGGTGAGATGGTCGATGAAGTCGCCAAGCACCGGGCGTTCGCCCGGCACCTCATCCAGCCCGCGTTCGAGGAAGCGGCGGAAGGAGCGTCCGGCGAGATCGATGAAGCGCCCCTCGCGCTGGATGAAATACATCGGCACGTCGAGAGCCCATTCGACGTAGCGCTCGAAGCCGAACCCCTCCTCGAAGAAGGCCGCCGGGATGCCGGTGCGGTCGGGATCGGTGTCGGTCCAGACGAAGGCGCGGAAGGAGAGATATCCGTTGGGGCGGCCCTCGGTGAAGGGCGAATTGGCGAAGAGCGCGGTGGCGAGCGGCTGCAGGCAGAGGCTGACCCGCAGCTTGGTCACCATGTCGGCCTCTGACTCGAAATCGAGATTGGCCTGCACGGTCGCGGTGCGCAGCATCATGTCGAGCCCGTGCCCGCCGCGGGTCGGCATGTAGCGGCGCATGATGGCGTAGCGGCTCTTGGGCATCCACGGCATGTCCTCGCGCCGGGCGAGCGGGTGGAAGCCCGCGAGCAGAAAGCCGATGCCGCGTGGGGCGGCGAGGGCGCGGAGATCGGCGAGATGACGGAGGAGTTCGGCTTCGGTGGCGTGCACGTCCTCGAGCAGCCCGCCGGAGAGTTCGAACTGCCCGCCGGGCTCGAGCGAGATCGCCGCTCCCTTCTGCTCCTTGCCCCCATCGAGCCCGATGAGATGGCCCTGATCGCGGATCTCCCGCCAGCCCTGGGCGGCGAAGCCCGCGAGGAGGGCGCCAATCCCGTCCCGGCCCCCTCGCCCCTCATAGGGGGGCGGGGTGAGATCGTCGCGGTAGAAGCCGAATTTCTCGTGCTCGGTGCCGATCCGCCAAGCCTCGCGCGGCTTGGCACCTGCCGCGATCCAGGCGACGAGATCGCGGGCAGAGGAGATCGGAGTGGTATCGAGCGCACCGGGATTGGACATGCGTGTCTCTCGGAAAGGGTCGATGGGTCAGGATGAAGATGGGGTTTCAGGAAAGTGAATGACAGTTCATGCCGGAAGATGGGAAGCCGCCCCGCCGGCTGCCAGAGCGGGTTCGGCTCTCCCGAGCAGGAAAAGGGCGAGCCCCGCGATCGCCGCCGTCTCCGCGCGGAGGATGCGGGGGCCGAAGCTCAGAGGGAGGACGGCTGGATGCGAGACGAGGAGCGCCCGTTCCTCGGCGGTGAAGCCCCCCTCGGGGCCGATGAGAAGGGCGGCGGGCTGGCCTGCGAGGCGGGCGAGGAGCGCCGCCGGCGTATGGGCTCTCTCTTCCCGCTCGATCGCGGCGATCAGGGGACGGGTGGCGGGCCAAGCGGAGAGGAGGGCCGAAAGCGGCGCGGGTGCCGCGATCTCGGGAACCGAGAGGCGCTCGCACTGCTCGGCCGCTTCGGTGGCGATGGCGGCGAGGCGCTCGCGATTGATGCTGTGGGCCACGGCGCGGGCGGTGAGGAGGGGGAGGAGTCGCGCCGCGCCGAGCTCGGTCGCCTTCTGCACCACGAGTTCGGTGGCGGAGCGTTTGAGCAGGGCGAAGAGGAGCCAGAAATCGGGCTCGGCCGCGGGGGGGCGGAGGCGGTCCTCGATGACGAGGACGAGCGTGCGCCGATCGATCTCCGCAGCCCGGGCGCGCCACTCCCCGTCTTGCGCGTTGAAGAGGCGGATCGCCTCACCCGGCTTGAGCCGCATCACGTCGCGCAGGTAATGCGCCCGCGTCCCTTCGAGCGAAAGGCGTTGGCCCGGGGACGGGATTGGGGCATGATGGAGGCGGATCAGACGGTCACTGTTGGGGCGGTCCATGAAACCGGGCAGGCCTCGAATGTCCTGGGATGAGGTCCGGGGTTGAGGAATGACACATACCGACATCGTTCGTGAGGGTTGGCTAGCCCGCCTGCCCCCCAAACTGCAAGCCTACGCCCTGCTCGGCCGTTTCGACCGGCCGATCGGCGCCTGGCTCCTCTTCCTCCCTGGTCTCTGGAGCATCCTGCTCGCTCGCCCCTTCCTCGCCGAGGGCCTCTCCTTGATCGCCCGCTTCGCCCTGGGCGCGGTCCTGATGCGGGCGGCGGGCTGCGTGGTCAACGATCTCTGGGACCGCGACCTCGACCGCAAGGTCACCCGCACCCAGGGCCGACCGCTCGCCTCGGGCGCGCTCTCCGAGACCGAGGCCGCCCTGTTCCTCGCTCTCCTGCTCATCCCCTCGGCGGCGATCCTGCTTTCGCTGCCGCGGGCGGCGGTCGTGCTCGGGCTCGCCTCGCTCCTCCTCGTCGCCACCTACCCGCTCGCCAAGCGCGTCACCTACTGGCCGCAAGTGATGCTCGGCTTCACCTTCGGCTGGGGCGCGATCCTTGGCTACGCGGCAGTGCGCGGGCGTCTCGAAGCACCGGCCTTTGCGCTCTATGCGGCGGCTATTTTCTGGATCCTCGGCTATGACACGGTCTATGCCCATCAGGACCGCGAGGACGATGCGCTGGTCGGCATCAAATCGACCGCGCTCCTCTTCGGGGAACGAAGCCGGCCGTTTCTTGCCGTCTGCTACGCGCTCACGGTGGCCTTCCTCGCCCTTGCCGGGGCGCTCGCCCATCTCGGCGTGGGCTTCTATCTCGTCCTCCTCCTCCCCGCCGCCCTGCTCGCCCGTCAGGTGGTGCGGCTCGACATCGACGACCCGCGCCTCTGCCTCGCCCTGTTCAAGGCCAATCGCGAGGTGGGGCTTGCTGTGGCGCTTGCCCTCCTCGCCGGGATCCTCTGAGGCCGCGCGAACGGAGCGACGGAGAACCGGGACGCGCTATACTCAATGCGCGGCGGAAGCGGGCTGAGGCGCGGTCGAGGCGGGCGGGGCGGCCTTGGGCGCGGAGGCGGCTTTCTTCTCGGCCTCCGGATTGCGGGCGACATAGATGCGGATCTCGGGCGCGGTCACGCCCTTCTCGGGCCGCGCCGAGACGCGGATCCGATCCTCGCTCACCCCGTCGGCGAGCATCGCATCGCGCAGCCGGACGAGGTCGTAATGGCGCTTTTCGATCTCCTTCGCCTCCGCCGCCGCATTGCCGGTGGCAGGGACCACGGTGACGACGTGATAGATCGGATCGTTGAGGCGCGTCTCGGCGAGATCGATCGCCTGGGCGAGCTGCTGGTCATAGGGAAAATCCGTCCCGTCGAAGCGGATGGTCACCAGCGGCACGTGGCTTTCCGGAGCGAGCGCTTCCTCCATCACGTCCGGCGCGGGCGGGCGCGGCTTGGCGCCGAACGTGGTCTGATCGATGACCTTGCAGCCCCCCGCGAGTAGCCCGAGCGCGAGGGCGGCAATCGCGGCGGCGCGGTATCTCATGTCGCGTCAGAGATGGCCTTGGCGCGGCGGCGGCGGGGCGCTGCGGTAGGGCGGGTGGGCGCGGACCGGTTCGCGCCGGAACGGGCAGGAGCGGAAGACCGCTCCTCGATGAGACCGAGCGTGCGCAGCATCACCTCCCCCACCCGCAACGGATGATAGAGGGTCCGCACCCGCATCGCCGCGCGTTGCCCGAGGCTCCGCGCCAGATCCGGCCGGGCGAGCAGAAGACGGAGCCGGGCCGCCGCCTCGAGCACGTAAGGCTCGGCCCAGTAATAGACCCCCTCCCCTTCCTCCACGCCCGGATAGGCGCCGGGCTCGACGGGGACGAGGTGGAAGGGAATGCGGAAAGCGGTCTCATCGGTCGCGTAGTCTTCGCTTCCTGAATAGGCGGTGAGGATCACCGGTTTCTCGAGCCACATCGCTTCCGCCGGGCCGCGGCCGAAGCCCTCGGCGCGATGGAGCGAGATGAAGGCATCGGCGCGGGCGAGCAGGCCGAGATAGGCGCTGCGCTCGAGCGGGCCGTCATGAAGCACGATGCGGGGGTCGGCGGCAAGATCGACGAGGTCCTGCCAGTCCTCGGGCTTCTCCGAGCCTCCTTGCGTCTTGAGCAGGAGCGTGACCGGCTCATCCCCGCGCGGAAAGGCGGCGATGAAGGCCTCGATCACCGCGTGCGGGTTCTTGCGCCGGACGTAGGAGCGGAGGTCGAAGGTGAAGAGGAAGAGGAAAGCGTGCGGCGGGAGAACGAGGTCGGGCGGAAGGGCGGGGGGGACGGTTTCGGGAAGAACGAGGGTGAGAGGAACCTTGCGGACGGGGCGGAGCTTTTCCTGCAGGAAGGCCTGGGCGGCGAAATCGGTCGAGGCCCAGATCTCGTCGTAGAACGAAAAGGCGTGGCGGAAGCGGGGCGGAAGGCGGGCGAGCTCCCAGGCCCAGAAGCCGATTGTCCGTCCGGCGGAAACGCCGCGGCGGGCAAAGAACTGGGCATCCTCGAGCGCGGTATCGGCATTGAGGTGAACCACATGGTGCTGGGCGGCGATGGCGCCGCTCCGCCCGATCTCTTCCCCATCCGGGCCGATCAGCGCCCCGCTCCGCCGGTCGAGGACAGCGAAATCCTCGAACCCCACCGCCCGTAATGCCGCCGCCGAACCGCGCAGATCCTCGCCCCGCCCCGTCGGCTCATACCAAAGCCCGGATAGAAGAACGGAGACCCTGCGTGCCGGTGGCCGCACCCGGCGCTCCGCCTCGTCCGGGACGGCGAGGCTTGCCGCGGCCAGCGCCTCGCCGAGCGCCGTGCCGCGATAGCGGGGAAGACCCTCCTCGCGCGCCCAGGCCAGAAGACGCGAGGCGGGCGCATCAGGGCGCAAGCCGGGACGGGTATGGGCGAGGAGCTCGACGGCGAGCGGGATCTCGGGACGGCGCGGCGAGGGCTCGGCCATCAGCCGGATAAGCCGCCCGAGCGGGGCGCCATGCAGAGCGGGGGCGGTGGTGAGCAGCCATTCGAGATAGGCCCAGAGCGCCTCCTCATCGCCCCAGGCGAAGCGTTCGCGCAGCGTATCGGCCTCGCGCCAGGGGCGGAGTTCGGCCACGGTGAGCGGCACCGGCCAGCGCAGCGTCTCGCCGGCAAAGCCTCCCCCGAAATCGAGCCCCACGAAGCGGGCGTAGAACGGGTTGGCGCCATAGGTTTCGGCAAAGAAATGGCCGAACCACTGATCAATGATGGCAAAACCCGCCTCCGAGCCGGGGTCACTTCCCGCCGCAAGAAGGTGTTGGACATGGGCCAGATGTTCATAGAGCGCAGGAAGGCGGGGATAGGCGGGCGAGGGAGAAAGGAGGTAGCGCGCAAGCCGCCCATCCAGCGCCTCGACGGGGTGGAGGAGGTCGATCTCGGCGCGCAGGATGAACCAGTCGAGAAAGCCCCAGAAATCCTTGGCTTCGATCAGCGGAAAGGTGGCCTGCAGGTCGGAGCGCAGTTCCCAGAGTGCGAATTCGAGGCGGGTGAAGGGAAGGCCGGGACAGCCGACATCCACCGTTTCCGCGAACCAGTCCCGGATCGGGCGGACCATCGCTTCGGGCCAGCGATAGCGGGACGCGGCAACATAGGCATACCACACCGCCGCTTCGAGCCGCGCCTGACGGGAAGCGAGCGTCGAGGGGGCCTGCTGTCCTCCCGCAGCGTTGGGGAGAAGAAGAAGCAGGCCCTGGGTGATCGGCACATCGCCCCACACCCGCCCTGCTTCGGAAAGACGCGCCATGTCGGCGATGAAATCGGGGGTGAAGAGCTCGGGCTCGACGAGGTTCTGCACCACGCCCTCGGTGAGCGCCCAGGCGAGGTAGTGACGGGCCGAATGCAGCGTGGTGAGCGGGAAGATCTCCCTGAGATCGGAGCGGATCTCCCAGGCGAGCGCCGCCTGCACTGGAAGACGCAGGGTCTGGCGGCCATAGTGGAGCAGCACGTCGCCCCGCCATCGCTCGCGCGCCTCCCCGGCGGGCCCCGTCCAGGCGGAGGCGGCGAGCGAGGTCCAGAGGGTGCGCGGCCGGGCCGCGTTCGCCGCGGTAAGGCGCTTGCGCGCGGGCGTACGTCC
>KN173956.1:6651-14367 GCA_000759655.1 Acidicaldus organivorans
CGGCCCGTTCTTCCAGCCAGTCGAGATAGGCCTCATACCCGCGCTGGGTGTAGCGATCGAAGGCGGCGCGGAGGTCGGGGCGGTCGAGCCAGAACTGATAGGCGGTGCGGCTCAGCGCGATGCCCTGTGCGGCGGCGGTCTCGTCGGGTTCGTCGAAGAAGCTCGCCCGCTCCGGCAAGGCCCGGGTGGGATCGAGCCTTCCCTCATCGAGGGCGCGGAGCAGCCAGCGCCGCTGGGCCCGCTCGATC
Organism: Acidicaldus organivorans; assembly: GCA_000759655.1. GTDB lineage: Bacteria > Pseudomonadota > Alphaproteobacteria > Acetobacterales > Acetobacteraceae > Acidicaldus > Acidicaldus organivorans. The sequence goes on from KN173956.1 coordinate 6,900, forward strand.
GGCCTCCCGTCAGGAAACGTTGCGTAAGCGTAACGGTAACGCTTAACGCGCGAATGGCCGTTGGCCACCAGCACCGACCGGTAATGATCGAGAAGGGAGCGGAGTGCCGGTGAAAGGCGCGTCCCGAACCGGCTCTCATGCCGCGAGAGGTGGTCCGGCCGGTCGGGGGAATAGCCCGAGAAGTGAAAGAAGACGAGCGGTTCGCCCGCGGCGCGGAAGCCCGATTTCCCTTCGCTCAGCGGCCGCTGCGCGAGGTTCCAGTAGGCCACGTTGTAGCCTGGGTGGCGGAGGATGTGATGACGCGCAACGAAGGAAGGCGCGAGATCCATCCAGCGCTGGTCGGTGAAGAGATTGCCCGCGATATCGACCCGGCATTCGGTGAGGCAGCGCTTGCCCCACCAGGCGAGCAGCGCGGCGACATCCGCCGAGGGGCGGAGCGCGAGGAAGCCGAGATTATAGACCCCTGACTTGAGGATGGTGTGATCGGAGGGGTCCTTGCCGTCATCGAGCGGGGCGAGGAGATGGGGAGTGAGGACGAGCTCCGCTCCTTGCGCGAACGCATCGAAAACCTCGCGCAACGGCGCGAAGACCAGGATGTCGGGATCGAGATAGCAGACCTCCTCATAGCCTTGCGCGATCAGCGCCTCGAAGACGAAGGGCTTGATCGCCGTGTTGAATTCGAGGAGGTCGTACCAGAGCTTCATGTTGTGAAAGCCGGGGACCCCGAGTTCGGCCACCGGCAGAAGTCTCGCGGCGAGATCGATCCCCGAAAAATCCCGCACCTCGTCGGCGAGCACGAACAGGCGCTCCGCCTCCGGATGGTGACGGGCGAGCGACTGCATGAGGCTTGCCGCGTGCGCCGCGTAATTGGCGGAGGCGATGGTGAAGAAGACGCGCTTCTTCCTTTGCGGCCCGCTCTCCTCTTTGCGGGCTGGGAGGGGTTTCCCCGCTTTGGCGGAATGGCGGGCAGGCGCGGAAGAGGGCGGGCGGGAGGTCGCGGCAGAAAGGCGGGGGGAAGACCGTTTCCGTGTCATTCGCCGGAGAGGTCGCGGCGGCGCCGGTCGAGCTCCTCGCTGTAGCGGCGGAGCGCATGCTGTTCGGTAAGCAGGCCGATCACCCGGCGCGTCTCGGGGCTATCGACCACGGCGAGCGCGTCACTCTCCGCCTCCTCGAACATGGCGATCGCTTCCTTGATCGACATCTGGGGCAGCAGCACGTGCTCCTTGTGCTGGGCGAGCTCGGCAATGGTCTCCGCCTTGTTCTCGACGGCATGCGCCTCGGCGACATGGACGATCCCGGAATAGCGGCCGGCCGCGTCGAGCAGGACGACGCGCTGCTCGGCGCCCAGCGGAAAGTCGCGCCGGAACACCTCGATCGGCGTGTCCTCCCGCACCGTCCGCACCTCGCGCCGCATCATCCGCCCCACCGTGAGATTGCGCATCCAGCCGATATCTACCGCACTTCTAATCGCTTCGCCCCTCAGATGGAAGCGCCAGGTGGCGAAGGAGTAGCCGAAAGTGCGCCGCACGGTGAGCGCCGAGACCACCGCTGCGGCGAGCACCGCGATGGTGAGCGGCAGGCTCCCGGTGCTCTCGAGGGCGAGGAAGGCCATGGTGAGCGGCCCGCCGACAATGGCGGTGGCAAGTCCGCTCATGCCGACGACGGCGCAGACCACGCCCGGGATCACCACATGGGCGGAAAGCGCGGCGAGCACCGCGGCGAAGAGCTTGCCCAGCATGGCGCCGAGAAAGAGCGAGGCGAAGAAGAGGCCGCCGCGGAAGCCCGAGCCGATCGAGATCGCCGAGGCCACCGCCTTGGCGAGGACGAGCGCGGCGAGAAAGGGCAGCGCGAACGGCGCATCGATCCCGGCATGGAGCGCCCCATGCCCGGCGGAGAGAACCTGCGGGGTGAATAGCCCGAGCGCGCCGACCGCAAGCCCGCCCACGCCGGGGCGCGCCCAGGCCGGAAGACGGCTCCGGCGGAAGAGATCCTCGACCAGCGTCACCCCCCGCATCACCGCGATACCGAAGAGGGCGGAGACCATGCCGAGCGCCAGCACGGGGACGTAGTCGAAGGGCGGAATGGTGGTGGGGAGGATGAGATCGAAGCCGTCCGGATCGCCAAGCAGCCAGCGATCGACGGCGATCGCGGTGATCGAGGCGGCGACGACGGGGGCGAGCGTGATCAGCGAATAGGTGCCGATGATGAGTTCGAAGGCGTAGAACGCCCCGGTGAGGGGAGCGTTGAAGGCGGCCCCGATCGCCCCTGCCGCCCCGCAGCCGACGAGGAGGCGGAGGTCGCTGCGCCGGACCCGGAAACTCCGCCCGAGCCGTGAGCCCACCGCCGAGCCGATCTGGGTATAGCCCGCCTCCAGCCCGACCGAGGCGCCCACCCCGTTGGAGAGCACCGTCTGCACCATGACGATCAGACTGTCGACCAGCGACATCTGTCCGCCATAGAGCGCGTTGGCCTCGATCGCGTCCACCGCGCGCCTTGGCCAGAGTTTGCCAATACCCGCCGAGGCGATGCCGAAGAGGAGCCCTCCCAGCGAGGGGACGAGCACGACCCGCCAGGGATCGAGATGCGTCGCCTCGGAAAGCCGCACCCCCGGCGGCAGGGCGAAGAGGAGCCGGTGAAGGAGGAGGATGGAGAGGTTCATCAGCACGACGAAGAGGCCGGCGAGCGCCCCCACCACCGCGGCGAGCAGGACGAGCCAGAGCTCGTCGGTGCGGACCAGGGCGCGCAGCGTCTGCGGGGCATGCAGCACCACCTCGCCCAGAGGTCGGCGGCGGGAGGGCGGTGGCTTGCGGGCCTGGCCGGATGCCGGGCCCGGCGAAAAGACGCGGGAGAAGACGTTCATCCCCGCCCTCCCCTGTCGCGGGCATGGATGGGGCGAAAAAGGACGGCGCTTTCACGCCGCCCCTGCCTCAACTCCGACTGCCCGGCACCGGCTCCATCCGTGCCGCTTTCTCTCTGCCCGCGATCCATCTTCTCACCCTTCCCCCAATGTAGGGGGAAATGGGGCTTTTTCATGGACCACGCGCTTTCTCCCGGCAACCGGGTCTCTTACCCGCTCCCGACTTCGTGAGCCCTTTTCCCGCCCCGCCCAAGGGCGCGAGGCTCAGAGCGGCAGCGCTTCCGGCGGCTCCTCGAGCGCCCGTTCGTGGGGGAGGAGGAGCACGATGACGAGGGCGATCAGGGCACAGGCGGCGATGGCATAGAGCCCCGCGGCGAACCCGCCGGTGACGTCATGCAGATAGCCGATGACATAGGGGCCGAAGAAGCCGGAGAGATTGCCGATCGAGTTGATCACCGCGATGCCGCCCGCCGCCGCCGTGCCGGAGAGGAAGGCGGTGGGGAAGGTCCAGAGCAGCGGGAGCGAGCCGAACAGCCCGAATCCGGCGACACAGACCGAGATCATCTTGAGGACGGGATCGGCGAAGATGCCGGTCCCGATCATGCCAAGGGCAGCGGCGGCGAGCGCGATCGCCATGTGCCCCTTGCGCTCGAGGCGGCGGTCGGAGCTCCGCCCCCAGTAGATCATGGCGATGGTGCCGACCACGAAGGGAATGGCGGTGACGAAGCCAGTCGCCGCGTTGGAGAGCCCGAACGCCTTGACGATCTGCGGCAGCCAGAAGCTGAGGCCATAATTGACCGCGACCGCGCCGAAATAGATGAGCGAAATGGCGATCACTCGCGGATTGATCAGCGCCTCCAGCACGTCATAGGCGCGGTGCGCCTCCCGCACCCGCCGTTCGGCCTCGAGCCGGGAAACCAGCCATTGCCGCTCTTCGGGCGCGAGCCAATCGGCTCCCGCGGGACGGTCGGTGAGATAGAACCAGCAGAGCACGCCGAGGATGATCGAGGGAATGGCCTCGACGATGAAGAGCCACTGCCAGCCTTTGATCCCGAGGAATCCATCAAGATAGAGGATCAGCCCCGAAACGGGCGCTCCGATCACCGAGGAGAGGGGGATCGCCGCCATGAAGTAGCTGATCACCCGCGCCCGGTAGGTGGCGGGGAACCAGATGGCGAGATAGTAGATGATGCCGGGGAAGAACCCGGCCTCCGCCGCGCCGAGCAGGATGCGGACGAGATAGAAGCTCCTCTCGCCCTGGATGAAGGCCATCGCGCCCGAGCAGAGACCCCAGGTGACCATGATGCGGGCGATCCAGCGGCTCGCCCCGAAGCGGTCGAGGGCAAGGTTCGAGGGGACCTCGAAGATGAAATAGGCGAGGAAGAAGACGCCGGCCCCAAAGCCGAAAGCCGTCTTGGAGAGATGGAGGTCGGAGACCATGGTGAGCGCGGCGAAGCCCACGTTCACCCGGTCGAGATAGGCGGCGAAGTAGCAGAGGATGAGAAAGGGGACGAGACGGCGCATCACCTTGGCCATCGTTCTTTTTTCGATCTCATCCATGTCCGTCTCCTCCTTCTTCGTTACGCGGCGGGGTCAATTGGCCACAATGCGGCGCATCCGGCAAGGCCCGCCCCATCTTTCGCAACACCTCCTTTCTCAGCGCCGCCTCAGCCCCTCGAAAAATTCCGAAAGCAAGGCCCCCGCCTCGGAGGCGAGCACCCCTCCCACCACCTCAGGGCGGTGGAGATGGGGCGCGTTCGCATAGAGCCGCACCCCGTGCTCGACGGCACCGCCTTTGGGATCATAGGCGCCGAAGGTGAGGCGGGTGATGCGAAAGAGGCTCGCGGCGAAGGCGCACATCGGGCAGGGCTCGAGGGTGACGACGAGTTCACAGCCTTCGAGCACTTTCTCCCCAACCAGCCGGGCGGCGCGGCGGAGCGCCAGCATTTCGGCGTGCGCGGAAGGATCACGGCGCACCTCGACCTCGTTGCCGGCGGCGGCGAGTTCGCGCCCTTCGGCATCGAACACCACGGCTCCCACCGGAACTTCGCCCCGCGCCGCCGCCCGCCGCGCCTCGGCGAGCGCGCGGTGCATCTTGAGCCCGAGCGGCGAAAGCGCCTCACCCGGCGGGCAAGATCCCGCGCCTTCGTCCTCTGGCTCGTTCATCTTCTGGCCCCCTCATCTCTTGCCCGCTCATCGGCGCGGCTCTAGCACCTCCCTCATGGCGCATCGACCCCTGATCGGCCTCACCCTCGACCGCGAAGAAGCGGGCGGCTATTCCCGCTGGCCGTGGTACGCGCTCCGCGTCAACTACATGGAAGCGGTGGCGGCGGCGGGCGGGCTGCCGGTGGCCCTGCCCCTCCTGGAAGAGGTGGCCTCCGATCTGATCGACCGACTGGAGGGGCTGATCGTCACTGGCGGGGCCTTCGACATCGACCCGGCCCTCTACGGAGAAGGCGAGCCCCATCCCACGGTCAGCCTCAAGAGCCTCCGCACCCGCGCCGAGAAAGCCCTTCTCGAGCGGGCGCTGGCCCGCGACATTCCGGTGCTCGGCATCTGCGGCGGCGAGCAGCTCCTCGCCGTTGCCCTCGGCGGCACCCTCATCCAGCACATCCCCGATGCGATCCCCGCGGCTCTCCCCCATGAAGGGCATGAGCCCGGCCATGAGATCGAGATCGTCCCCGGAACGAAACTCGCCGCCATCACCGGCAAGACCTCGATGCAGGTCAATTCCTCGCACCATCAGGCGGTGCGCATGCCGGGACGGGCGGTGGTCAACGCGCTCGCCCCCGATGGGGTGATCGAGGGGATCGAGGACCCCACCCGCCGCTTCTGCCTCGGCGTGCAGTGGCATCCCGAGTTCCACACCGACCCCGCCGATGCCCGCATCTTCGAGGCCTTCATCGCGGCGTGCCATGACGGCTGAGCTGCCCCCGGGCGGTGAAGGCCCCGCCCCGCCCTCCGTCGCCCCCGCGACCGGAGCGGAGGAAAGGAAACCGGAGGAAAGGAAAGAGGAGAGCGGCGAGCGGATCGCCAAATATCTCGCCCGCGCCGGCGTGGCGAGCCGCCGTGAGGCCGAGGCGCTCGTCACCGCCGGCCGGGTGCAGGTGAACGGCGTGGCGGTCACCCATCCCTCGTTCCGGGTCCAGCGCGGCGACATCGTCCTGCTCGATGGCAAGCCGCTCGACCCGCCCGAGCCCACCCGGCTCTGGCGCTATCACAAACCCCCCGGTCTGGTGACCACCCATCGCGACCCGCAAGGCCGCCCCACCGTCTTCGAGCGCCTGCCGGCAGGCCTTCCCCGCCTGATCAGCGTGGGCCGCCTCGATCTCAACAGCGAAGGCTTGCTGCTTCTCACCAATGACGGCGAGCTCGCCCGCCTCCTCGAACTTCCCGCCACCGGCTGGATCCGCCGCTACCGGGTGCGGGTGTTCGGCGAACCCGATCCCGCGAGGCTCGCCGCGCTCAAGGGCGGGATCACGGTGGCGGGCGTGCGCTATGGGCCGATCGAGGCGGTGATCGACGCGGTCAAGGGCACCCACGCCTGGCTCACCGTCGCCCTGCGCGAGGGGCGGAACCGGGAAGTGCGCAAGGTGATGGAAGCACTCGGCCTGCAGGTGGCGCGCCTCATCCGCACCGCCTATGGGCCGTTCCAACTCGGCCAACTGCCGCGCGGGGCGATCGAGGAAGTGCCGCGCCGGGTGCTGCGCGAACAGCTCCCCCGCTCGCCCCGCCTCAAGCTCTGAGAAAGACCGGATGAGGCCGGTATGATCCGCATCATCGGCGGCCGCTTGCGGGGACGGCGGCTCTACGTCCCCCCGGGCCGCGTGGTGCGGCCCACCGCCGAGCGGCTGCGTCAGGCGCTCTTCGACATGCTGGCCCATGCGCCCTGGGCGGCGCCGGGGCTCGGGGGAGCCCGCGTCGCGGACGTCTTCGCCGGCTCCGGCGCGTTCGGGCTCGAGGCGCTCTCACGCGGCGCGGCGGAGGCCCTCTTCATCGAGAAACATCCCGCGGTGCTCCGCGTGCTCGCCCGCAACGTCGAGGCGCTCGGCCTCGAGGCGCAGGCCCGCCTGCTCCGCGCCGATGCCTGCCATCCGCCGCCCGCCCCCCTTCCTGCCGATCTCCTCTTCCTCGACCCGCCCTATGGCGAGGGGCTTGCCGCGCCCGCCCTCACCGCACTCGCCGCCCGCGGCTGGCTGCACCGGGAGAGCCTCGTCATCATCGAAATCGGCGAGGAGGAAGCCGCCCCTTCCCTGCCGCTCGCCTGGATCACCGAGCGGCGCCACGGGGCGGGGCGGGTGCTGATCGGCCGCCCGGTTTCGGGCCGGGGCGGGTTTCCCGCCCTTCCGGGGCGAAGCGGCGCGGCGGGAGCGTCCTAGCCCGCGAGTTCGCGTGAACGGCGGGTGGCGGCGGCGACCGCCTCCTGCACCAGGCGCGGCCAGGCTCCCTCCTCCATCAGCACGGCGAGCGCCGCCGCGGTGGTCCCGCCTTTCGAGGTGACCGCGGCGCGGAGGGCAGAGGCTTCTTCGCTGCTCGCCTCGAGCAACGCGCCCGCGCCGGCGACGGTGTGACGCGCGAGCAGGCGGGCGAGATCGGGCGGCAGGCCCTGCG
>KN173956.1:14638-18000 GCA_000759655.1 Acidicaldus organivorans
GTAGGCCGGGCCGGAGCCGGAGACGGCGGTCACCGGATCGCGCAGCGCCTCATCCTCGACCCGCGCCACCTTGCCCACCGCGCCGAGCAGGCGGGGCGCGAGCGCGCCCTCGGCCCCCCCCCCCCCCCGCCGTTCACGCGAACTCGGGGGCTAGGACGCTCCCGCCGCGCCGCTTCGAGAAGCTCGGCAAGCAGGAAGACGTAGGCCGGGCCGGAGCCGGAGACGGCGGTCACCGGATCGAGCAGCGCCTCATCCTCGACCCACGCCACCTTGCCCACCGCGCCGAGCAGGCGGGTGGCGAGCGCGCGTTCGGCCTCCCCGACGCCGGGGCCGGGGCAGGCCACGCTCACCCCCTTGCCGATCGACGCCGGGGTATTGGGCATGGCGCGGATGACGCGGGCTGAGCGGCCGAGCGCTTCGGCGATCCCGGCGATGCGGCGTCCGGCCATGATGGAGAGGAAGAAGGCGCTTTCCGTGAAGCGGCGGTAGGTGGGCAGCACCGCCTCGGCCTCTTGAGGCTTGATGGCGAGGATCACCGCGGCGGGGTGAAGCCTGGCATTGATCTCCTCGGGGCGGGAGACGTAGCGGACCTCGCCGTCAACGCCTGGCGGACGGGCGGGATCGACCGCGACCACCGCGCTCACCCCGGCCCGGCGCCAGCCCGCGAGCAGGGCGCTTCCCATTCGCCCGCAGCCGACGAGGAGCAGGGGCGGCAGCGGAGCGGCGCTCACGCCTCCCCCACGCAATCGAGGAGCGCCGCCTGCAGCGCCTCGGCCGGCGTCTTGCCGCCCCAGAGGGTGAACTGGAAGGCGGGATAGAAGCGCTCGCACTCGCCGAGCGCGATGTCGATCAAATCCTCGAGGCTTTCGAGCGAGGCGCCGCGGGTGCCGCGCAGCAGCATGGCGTAGCGGAAGACGGGCACGCCCTCTTCCGAATCGACACCGAAATGGCCGATCCAGAGCCGCTCATTGGCGAGCGCCAGAAGCTCGTGGAGAGCGGGGCGGCGGCGCGCCGGGGTCTTCATGTCGAAGGCGCAGGTGAGGTGCATGGCGCTGATTTCGTGCGACCAGCTGAAATAGAGGTTGTAGTCGCACCATTTGCCGGGGATCTCGACGGCGAGCTCGCTCTCGTTGGGCCGCTCGAAGGTCCAGTCATTGGCGAGCACGATCTGCTCGAGCGTATCGAGCGGGTTGCGGGGGGTCGCCTCGGACGAGGAGGGCGGTTGGGTCATGCTCATCTCGTATCTCCTGACCGGATGAGGGATCGAACACCTCTCGCCCCGCCCCGGCCGATGGTGTTTTTAAAGACGAGTTCGGCCTTGCGTGCAATCGGAACCTGCGCCCCGGCCTCAAACCCCCTCCACGCCGGGGCCCGCCCCGCCGTCATCGCCTTTCCTCGCCTGCGCCGCGAGGTGTTGCTCGAGAGCGGCGAGGCGCTCCTCGAGCGCAGAGAAGCGGGCGGCCAGACGCTCGACCTCGGCCATGGCGCGGGAGGCAAGCTCCCGCACCGCCTCGACCTCGGCGCCGCGCGCCACGTCGAGCCGCTGCAGCATGAGCTCGCGCCGCGCCTGGGCGAAGGAGCGGCACTCATCCTTGAGGCCGACCACCACGGAAAGCGCCCCGCCTGCCAGTCCGCCGAGATCATCGAGAATACGGCTGCCCTTCATCGACCCGACCTCATCGCTCTCCCCTCTCAAGCCCGTTTCTCCAAAGCGTCTCTCCAAAGCCTCTCTCCACGACCTGGCGCGCCCTATCCGGAGCATCCGTCGCTTCCCATGCAACCAATTGAAAAACCACGCGCTTTGAAGAACGGCGCGAGGTCACTATAACACCCGGCATGATCATCGTCACGGGTGGCGCGGGCTTCATCGGCTCGCATGTCGAAGCGGCCCTCTTCGGCGAGGGACGCGAGACCATCGTCATCGACCGGCTCCGAGGCGAGGGCAAATGGCGCAATCTCGCCAAGCATCCCCCCTCCCGCCTGATCGCTCCCGAGGAGACGGAGGCCTTCCTGCGTAGGAACCCGCCGATCGAGGCGGTAATCCATCTCGGCGCCATCAGCGAGACCACGGCGCGGGACGGCGATCACGTCTGGCAGACCAACGTCGCCTTCTCCCAGTTCCTCTGGGAATGGTGCGCGAAACATGGCGTCCCCTTCCTCTACGCCTCTTCGGCGGCGACCTATGGCGACGGAAGCCAGGGATTCCTCGATGACGAGAGCCTCGAGGCGCTGCGCCGCCTCCGCCCGCTCAATCTCTACGGCTGGAGCAAGCACGCCTTCGATCTCTGGGCGGTGGCGGAGGCTTCGCGCGGCCAGCGCCCGCCGCAATGGGTGGGGCTCAAGTTCTTCAACGTCTATGGCCCGAACGAATACCACAAGGGCAAGATGATCTCGGTGGTGAAGGTCAAGTATGACGAGGTGAAGGCGGGCCACGCCCCGCGCCTCTTCCGCTCCGACCGCCCCGACATCGCCGATGGCGAGCAGAAACGCGACTTCATCTGGGTGGGTGACATCACCCGGGTGATCCTCTGGCTCCTGGAAAAGCCCGAGGTGAGCGGGCTCTTCAATCTCGGCACCGGCACCGCCCGCACCTACCGCGACGTCGCGTACGCGGTGTGCGACGCGCTCGGCGCCGAGCGGGCAATCGAGTTCATCCCCATGCCGGAGAGCCTGCGCGGGCAATACCAGTCCTTCACCGAGGCCCGCGTGGAGAAGCTGCGCAAGGCCGGATACACCGCCCCCTTCACCCCGCTCGAAGAGGGGGTGCGGCGCTACATCCGGGACTTCCTCGAAGCCGACCCCTATCTCTGAGAAGGCCCCCCGTGCTCCCCGTCCTCCTCTTCCCGGGCTTCGATCCGGTGATGGTGCGTCTCGGCCCCTTCGCCATCCGCTGGTATGCGCTCGCCTATATCCTCGGCCTCCTCATCGGCTGGCGCTTGCTGCGCAGGCTCGCCGCGGCCAAGCCTGCCGTCGCCTCGCCGCTCCAGGTCGATGACTTCCTCTCCTGGGCCACGCTCGGCGTGGTGATCGGGGGACGGCTCGGCTACGTGCTTTTCTATCAGCCGCATTACTACCTCGCCCACCCGGCGATGATCTTCGCCCTGTGGCGGGGGGGGATGAGCTTTCACGGCGGCCTGCTCGGCGTGGGCGCGGCGATCACTCTCTTCGCCCGCGCCCAGCGTCTGCCGCTTTTGGGATTTGCCGACCGCATCGCGGTTTGCGCCCCGATCGGGCTCGCGCTCGGGCGGATTGCCAATTTCATCAATGGCGAGCTCTGGGGGCGGCCTGCCCCGCCCTCGCTTCCCTGGGCGATGATCTTTCCCGCGGCAGGCCCGATGCCGCGCCATCCGAGCGAGATCTAC
>KN173956.1:18119-18565 GCA_000759655.1 Acidicaldus organivorans
GAGGCCCTCCTCGAAGGCGTGCTTCTGCTCGGCATCATGGCGCTCCTTTACCGGCGCGAGGCGCTGCGGGCCCGCTTTGGTTTTCTCCCCGGCGCGTTTCTCGCGGGCTACGCGCTCGCCCGCAGCACCGCCGAGTTCTTCCGCGAGCCCGACGCCTTCCTCGGTTTCCTTCCCGGCGGGCTCACCATGGGTCAGGTGCTGAGCGCGCCGATGCTGCTCGCCGGGATCGCGCTGATGGTCTGGGCGGCGCGGCGGGGACCGCAGCCGGGCGCGGAACCAGCGCTGGCAGAGGCGGGTGATGCGCCCTCCCGATGAGCTCCGCCTCGATGAATTCATAGCGGCGGCCAACGCCGCTTTCTATGCGCGGCCCGACCCGCTGGCCGCCTTCGTCACCGCCCCCGAACTCACCCAGGTCTTCGGCGAGATCCTCGGCCTGTGGGCCGCGC
>KN173956.1:18655-19523 GCA_000759655.1 Acidicaldus organivorans
TCGTCTGGGAGGCCCTCGGCGCCCCCGCGCCGGTGACGCACGCCGAGGCCGGGCCCGGCCGGGGGACGCTCATGAAAGACGCGCTGCGGGCGGTGGCGAAGCTCCGTCCCCGTTTCGCCTCGGCCCTTGCGCTCCATTTCATCGAAACCTCGCCCTCCTTTGCGGCGCGTTTGCGCGAGGCCTTCCCGGAGGCGCGGATCGTCCCTGGCATCGAGGCGCTGCCCGCCGCCCCTCTCATCCTGGTCGGAAACGAGTTTCTCGACGCCCTGCCGGTCCGTCAGTTCGTGTTCGAGAACGGGGTCTGGCGCGAACGCCATGTCGCCGCGGGCCGTCTCGTCACCCGCCCGCTCGAAGCCCCCCCGCCCCATCCGCGCCTCACCGAGCCCGCCACGGAGGGGGATGTGTTCGAATGGGGGGAGGCGCGGGAGGCTTTCGTTGCCGCCGTCGCCGAGCGTCTTGGCGCGCAGGGTGGTGCGGCTCTCTTCATCGATTACGGCCCCTACCGGTGGGGCTTTGGCGAGAGCCTGCAGGCGATCGCGGCAGGCCGCCCGGTCGATCCGATCGCCACCCCGCAGGGTGAGGCCGACCTCACCGCCCATGTCGATTTCGCCGCACTAGCCTGCCGGGCCGCGGAACAGGGGCTCGCCGTCTGGGGTCCTCTGCCGCAGGGCGCGTTCCTCACCCGGCTCGGGCTTTTCGAGCGCACCGCCCAGCTCGCCGCCCAGGCCCCACCCGAGATTGCGGCGCGGCTCGGCGACGGGGCCGAACGGCTCGCCCGGCCCGAACGGATGGGCGCGCTGTTCAAGGTTCTCGCCCTCACCACGACGCCCGCCCCGCCTCCCGGATTTGCGCCCGAGGAGCGCTGGCG
>KN173956.1:19563-23371 GCA_000759655.1 Acidicaldus organivorans
GCATCGCCGTCCCTTCTGGCCGCAGCGCCTGGGGAAGGGTGGCGAAGGCGATCACCTGGAGCGGGGTGAAGACGAAGCCCAATCCCATGCCCTGGATGATGATGGTCACCACCTGACGGTGGATCGCCACGTCCGGCGTCCAGCCGGTCATGGAGTAGGTCGAGCCCGCAAGCAGGATGACGCCGAGGAACATCAGCTTGCGCGGGTCGAGGCGGTTGGAGAGACGGCCCGAGACCATCATCGCGAACATGGTGCCGATGCCGCGCGGGGCCATCACCAGACCCGCCGTATCGACCGGGTAGTTAGCGAGGCTCTGCAGATAGGGCGCGACCAGCGCCGAGCTCGCCACCAGGATCTGGCCGATCGAGAACATCATCAGGAGCGAGGCGGAGAGGTTGCGGTCGCGAAATACCGCGGGCTGGATGAAAGGGCGTTCGGCGGTGAAGAGATGGACCACGAAGAGATAGAGGCCGAGCCCGGCGAAGACCGCCTCGGTGATGATCTCGCGCGAGGAGAACCAGTCCTGGTCCTGGCCGCGGTCGAGCATGATCTGCAGCGAGCCAAGCCCCACCGCCAGCACCGCGAAGCCGAGCCAGTCGAACCGCTGGGCCGGGAATTTGGACGAGGCGGGCATGAAGATGGCGATGCCGAGGAAGGCGAGCAGGCCGAAGGGAAGATTGACGTAAAAGACCCAGCGCCAGTTGTAGAGCTCGGTGAGGTAGCCGCCCAAGGTCGGCCCGAGGATCGGCCCGATCATCACGCCGATCCCCCAGATCGCCATCGCCGAGCCGCGCCGCTCGGGGGGGTAGATGTCGAGCATGGTCGCCTGCGAGAGCGGCACCAGCGCGGCACCGAACACGCCCTGGAGCAGGCGGAAGACGACCATCTGGGAAAGGCTTTCGGCGATGCCGCAGAGCATTGAGGCGAGCGTGAAGCCGCCCACGCAGAAGAGGAACAGGTTCTTCCGCCCGAAGCGCCCCGAAAGCCAGCCCACCGGCGCGGTCATGATGGCAGCGGCGGTGATGTAGGAGGTGAGCACCCAGGGGATCTCATCCGAGGTCGCCGAGAGGCTTCCCTGCATGTAGGGGAGTGCGACGTTGGCGATCGTCGCATCGAGCGCCTGCATGAGCGTGGCGATCATCAGGCAGACGGTGATGATGCCGCGGAAGGGAACCGTCGTGCTCATCGGGCCGGGACCCGCTTTCTGTCGATCGGTTGAGCGTCGATTCGTCTTTGCTGGAACGGCGCCTCGCGGTTCTCTCTCGCCGCGGGCCTCATCCGCCCACCATGCCGAGCAGGTCGCGCAGATGACGGCGATGGCCGGTATCGATGTTGGTCTCCACGCTCATCCCGGCGCGCAGCGGCGGATCCTCCGGCCTGCGTTCAATGCGGATGCGGATCGGAATGCGCTGCACCACCTTCACCCAGTTGCCCGAGGAGTTCTGGGCGGGAAGCAGCGAGAACTGCGAATCGTTGCTCGGCGCGATACTCTCCACCACCCCGTGCCAGACGCGGCCGGGATAGGTATCGACGGTGACATCGACCGGATCGCCCGGCTTGACCCAGGTGATCTCGGTCTCCTTCGGCTGGGCCTCGACCCAGACGTCCTCGTCCGAGACCAGACCGAAGGCGCCTTGCGAGGCGCTCAGATACTGGCCAGGCTGCAACCGGTCCACCCGGGTGACGATGCCGTCGAAGGGGGCGCGCACCGCCGAGTGGTCGAGCTCGCGCTCGGCCTCCGCCAGCACGGCCGCGGCCTCGAGATATTGCGGGGTCTGGGTGACGTCGATGTCGGGATTGCCGCCGAGCTTGGCGAGCACCGATTCGGCTTCTGCTTTCAGGGATTCGAGCGCCTGCTGGTCGCCGATCAGCTTGAAGCGGGCATCGTCGTATTGCGACCTTGTGACACCGCCGGTTTTGACCAGATTGGCGTAGCGGTTGAAATTCACCTGATCGTTCTCGACCTCGGCGGCCTTGGCCTCGATCTGGTGCTGCATCTGGCGGTAGGTGCGCTTGAGCGCCTCCATCTCGAGCGCGGTCTCGGCGAGCTGGGCCTTGGCCTTGGCCACGGCGATCTCGAACTGGCGCGGATCGAGGCGGAAGAGCACCTGACCTTTCTTCACGTGCTCGCCCTCATGCACCAGGACGTCCCCGACCAGGCCCGAGACGTCGGTGGTGACGGGAACGAGAGCGGCGCGGACATAGGCGTCATCGGTGTAGGCGTAGCGGCCGCCGGTGAGCCAAAAGCCGAGCGCCCCGCCAGCGACGGCGGCGATGCCGCCCAGCATGAGGAGGGCGCGGAGCGCCCGATTGCTGCGGCGGCGGGCTTGCGCCGCCGTCTCGATCTCACCTCGCGCAACCGTTGCCGCGCCTGCCTGGGACATCAAGCCAACTCCTTCTCGTTTGGGCTCGTCTCTTTCGGACTCGTCTCTTCCACACCCGCGCCGGCGCTTTCACCGGCCCGTCCCGTCTCGCCGCGCCGTCCGCAGCGGAGCTCGCCGCAGAGCGCGCCCTTCATCGCCACCAGCACCCGGGTAAAGACGGCGAGGTCCTCGTCGCTCACGTCGCGGCGGACCATCGCCGCGATTTCGGCGCGATCCCGCTCGATCTTGGCAATCAGCGGCTCGGCGGCGGGCAGGAGGTGGAGCCGCCAGACCCGCCGGTCTGCCGGATCAGCCCGCCGCTCGACCATGCCGCGCTGTTCGAGCCGGTCGACCAGACGGGCCACGGTGATCGGCTCCACTTCGAGGAGCTCGGCGAGCTCCTTCTGCGACATGCCCGGCTGGCGGTGCAGCCGGAGCAGGATCAGCCACTGCGCCCGGGTCATGCCGTAAATGCGGGCCTTCTTGTCCACCGCGAGGCGCAGCAGATGGGCGACCTCGTGGAGGTAGAACATGAAATCGGGTTTGACGCTGGACATGGGAGCCTCGCCTGCTGAACGTTATAATAACGATGATTATGATTAACGCAATAGGCGATACCTATGCAAGAGGGGTATGGCGGTCATCCGCACTTTCCCCCTTGCGCAGGGGCTCACCGTTGAGGGGGAGCGCGCCGGAAAGGATTTGGCAAGGGTTTGGTGCGAGAATGGCGGGGTGGAAAAAAGCGCTTCGCCCGCGCGGCGGCGCGTCATCCGCTCCGGGAAAGACCTCCCGGAATACCTGCCACACTTGCGCAGAGGAGCACAAAATGGCGCCGTTCACTTTCCGCTTTTCGCGGCATTCCTTTCCCTTTCTCCGCCGCTTCCGCCGGCTGGCCCTTTTTCTCGCCGGGGCGGGGCTTTTGGCCGGGCTCGCCGCCTGTTCGCACGACGACCAGACGGCGCATCAGCCCTATTATCACTACGGCTGGTATTACTACGGCGGCTGATCCTGCGGCGGCTGGCACCAAAGCATCCGTGCCGCGGCGAGGATCCTTCCGTCACGCGGTAGCCCCCAAGGGGCACGCCGCCGGCCGCCGCGCCGCCTCCCCGACTTGAGCATTCCCTTCGACCGGAGGCTCGGTCCTCAACCAGAGAGAGAAAGTTTTCCAGAATACATAGACTATTTGGATTGTTTTCGCCTCCACAACACGCCGATGACCCCGAGATCGTTGATTTTCATGAAATTTTCTTTGCCCATGAGCCGTAAAATTCTTTCGAGGGTGTAAATGATGAGACAGGTTGAAACCTCTGGTAATTGTTCGCGCCTTTGCGCAAAACTGAAACCCCGCCTCGGACCGAAACCCCGCCCTGGGCGGGAAACCGCAGCCTCAGCCGATCAAGGAGTTCCGCCATGACCCACCTCCCTCCCCTCTCCCGGATTTCCCC
>KN173957.1:0-2597 GCA_000759655.1 Acidicaldus organivorans
ACGGCCTACGAGATTGATGAAAAGCTGTGCGGCCACCTCGCGCGTCACCTGGCTGGATACAGCCAAGTGACATTTCGCATCATCGCGGGCGATTACATCGAGCTGGCGACCGCCGAAGGTCTGCAGAATCGAGGCTATACCCATGCGATCCTCAATCCGCCTTACAAGAAGATCAACAGCCAGTCAGACCACCGGCGGGCCTTGCGCACTGTCGGCATCGAGACGGTGAATCTGTATTCCGCCTTTATCGCTTTGGCCGTGGGGGA
Organism: Acidicaldus organivorans; assembly: GCA_000759655.1. Taxonomy (GTDB): domain Bacteria; phylum Pseudomonadota; class Alphaproteobacteria; order Acetobacterales; family Acetobacteraceae; genus Acidicaldus; species Acidicaldus organivorans. The sequence continues at coordinate 267 of KN173957.1, forward strand.
GACAGCGCCGGGTGGACAGATTGTAGCAATTATCCCGCGCAGCTTCTGCAACGGGCCGTATTACCGCTCGTTTCGTGACTTCATCCTTAAGCGGGCGGCGATCCACCACATACACCTGTTTGATTCACGCAAAAAGGCTTTCAGAGATGACGATGTTCTTCAGGAAAACATCATCATTCGCTTGGAGTGTGGTGGCAAGCAAGGGCCAGTTACGATTCCGACCTCCACCGATGACAGCTTTTCCGACCTAACTATCTATGAATATCCGTTCGATCGCATCGTGTTCCCGGATGACCCGGAGCGGTTCATTCATGTGCCGACAACGATCAATAAAAGCGCCATCGAGCTGTTGCCCGCCGTGCGCTACTCGCTGGACGACATTGGCGTGAAGGTATCGACCGGGCCGGTAGTCGATTTCCGGTTAAAAGCGCACCTGCGCGACATGCCAGAGCCGGGCACCGTGCCCCTGATCTACCCCGGTCACCTTAGCATGACTGGCATCATCTGGCCTGTGCAGGGCTTGAAAAAGCCCAACGCGATCATGCGCAACGACAAGACGGAAAAATGGCTTTATCCAAACGGGTTTTATTGCGCGGTGCGTCGCTTCTCGTCGAAGGAAGAAAAGCGCCGCTTGGTGGCAAGCATCGTTGATCCGGCCGCCTTTGGCAAATATTCGGCGCTTGGCTTCGAGAACCACATCAACCTATTTCACGAAAACAAGCGCGGCTTGCCAGAGGCTTTGGCAAGAGGGTTAGCCGCTTTCCTGAACACGACCGCAGTCGATGAACATTTCCGGCGCTTCAGTGGTCATACGCAGGTCAATGCGACTGATCTCAGATTGATGAAGTACCCGAGCCGTCAAGCCTTGATTAAGCTTGGCAAGTGGGCGGCCCGTCAAGGAACACTTACGCAAGAACAGATCGACGCTAAGCTAGAAACCCTGGACGCAGGAACAGCCCGAACGACTACATCAAAGCCGCGCAGCAAATCATCGTTTCCTTGGGGCTACCACGAGCGCAGCAAAACGAGCGTTCCGCCTCGTGCCTGCTGGCCCTTTTGAACCTCACTCCGGGCAAGGCATGGGTTGACGCAGAAAACCCGCTTATGGGCATCACACCCATCATGAAGTGGACGCGGCAGCACTACGGCAAGGAGTACGCGCCGAACACACGTGAGACATTCCGCCGGCAGACCATGCACCAGTTTTGTGAAGCTGGCATTGCCCTCTACAACCCGGACAAACCAGACCGACCGGTAAATAGTCCGAGAACGGTTTATCAGATCGAGCCCGCCGCGTTGGCCCTGCTGCGCACCTTTGGCACCCCTGCATGGCATCTTAATCTCGCCGCCTATCTGGCCGAGCGTGAAACGCTAGTTGCTCGCTACGCCAAGGAGCGTGAGCAAAACCGTATCCCGGTTAAGATTGCACCGGGCCAGCAAATCACTCTCAGTCCCGGCGAGCACAGCGAACTGATCCGGGCCATCATCGAGGATTTTGCTCCGCGCTTTGCGCCAGGTAGCGTGCTGGTTTATGCAGGCGACACGGGTGACAAGTGGGGCTACTTCGACGCTGCCCTGCTGGCAGGGCTGGGTGTCGATGTGGATTCACACGGCAAGATGCCTGACGTGGTGCTGTACTACACCGCGAAAAATTGGATACTTCTGGTGGAGTCTGTTACCAGTCATGGGCCGGTTGATGGAAAACGGCACGCCGAGCTTGCCAATCTGTTTGCCGGATCGACTGCCGGACTTGTCTATGTAACCGCCTTTCCGAACCTGGCTATCATGAGCCGCTACCTTGGGGAAATCGCATGGGAAACCGAGGTATGGGTGCCGATGCACCCTCTCACCTGATCCACTTCAATGGGAAAATGTTTCTTGGGCCATACGAAAGAACTTAATACCTACTCACTAAAGCCGGCACGGCCGAGCCTCTGCGGCGGGGAGCGAGCAGGGGCAACGGGCGCGGCGGACGCCAACGGGTGTGGCGGACGCCCGGCATGGACGGGAGGATGCGAAATCAAGGATGATGGGGGAAAGGACGACTATACTCGGCAAGGAGAAACGTCATGCAGGCCTACGAGATCCATTTCGACGGCGCGGGCGAGGGGCGCCTCGTCCTCAATGCGGCGCGGCCGAGTCCCGCGCCGGGGCCGGGCGAGGTCAAGCTCCGGGTGCGCGCCGCCTCCCTCAATTACCGTGACCTCCTCGTCCGCGCCGGGCGCTACGGGCGGGGTGTGGCCTCCGGCGTGATCCCGCTTTCCGACGGGGCCGGTGAGGTGATCGCGGTCGGGCCGGGTGTGGCGGAATGGGCGCCCGGGGCGCGGGGGG
>KN173957.1:2738-5010 GCA_000759655.1 Acidicaldus organivorans
AGGAGGGGCTGATCCGCGCCGCGCGCGGCGGCAGCATCGACGGGATGCTCGCCGAGGAGGTGGTGGTGCCCGCCGCCAACTGCCTCGCGATCCCCGATCATCTCTCTTTCGCCGAGGCGGCGACCTTTCCTTGCGCGGCGCTCACCGCGTGGCATGCGGTGGTGGAGCTCGGCGCAGTCGCGCCCGGCCGCCGGGTGCTGCTCATCGGCACCGGTGGGGTCTCGGTGTTCGCCCTGCAATTCGCCAAGCTGATGGGGGCTGAGGTCATTCTCGTCTCCCGGCACGCGGAGAAGATCGCGCGGGCCCGCACCCTCGGCGCCGATCACGGCATCGACCGCAGCGCGCATCCCGCCTGGGAGGAGGAGGTGCGCCGTCTCGCGCCCGAGGGGGTCGATCTCGTCGTCGAGGTGGGCGGGGCGGGCACGCTCCCCCGCTCGCTGCAGGCGGTGCGGGTCGGGGGGACGGTCGCGGTGATCGGCGTGCTCAGCGGCCCCGGCGAGGTCGATCCCCGCGCCGTGCTCACCCGCTCGGTGCGGCTTCAGGGGATTTATGTCGGCTCGCGGGCGATGTTCGCTGCGATGAACCGGGCGATCGCCCATGCCCGGCTCCGTCCGGTGATCGACCGTGAATTTCCCTTCACCGAAGCCGAAGCGGCCTACCGGCATCTCGCGAGCGGGGCGCATTTCGGCAAGCTTGTGATCACGATACCGTAACGAGGGAGCCCTTGACGCGAGAGCCCCGCTCCACCCGGCAGAGTCCGCGTGGGCGGGCCATCGTCTCTGCGCCCGACGGGGTCACTCCCTGGCGCGGGGCTCGCGGGGCTGGCGGAAAGCATATAGCCGCGTGTTGCGGGCCACGTCGGCGAGGAAGGCGAGCGCCTCATGCGGGGTGCGGCGCTGCAAGATGAAGGTGTCGTAAACGAGCTGGTACTCCTCCGGAAGCCGCGTGGCGAAGCTCGCCGGATCGTCGCTTGCGATCAGCAGCGCAAGCGGCGGCTCGGGGCTTTCTGGCCTGGCGATCGCCTCCCATAGCGGGTGATGGTCGAGATCGGGCATCAGGCCGATGAGGAGATTGCCGGTCGGGTTCGTTTCGATAGCGATGCCGAGCGCGGAAAAGCGCTGGCGCATCCCCTCGCGCAGCACGCACAGGGCGGGGATGTCCTGCTCGGCATCGACCATGATCACCTCCGCCGCGCGGCGGAAGAGCGAGGGGCGGCGGAGATAGTCGTAAAGCCGCTCGAGCGTTTTGGCGGAGAGCGATGAACCTTGGCGCAACGCGGGGGGATTGGGCTCGGCGTAGCGGATGTCCTCAAGCGTCGCCGGATCATGGAGCGCATCGACCAGAGCGAGCGCCTCGGCGGGGGGGAAGGGCCCTCCCCAGATCTCCCCGCCGAGCCGCGCGATCTCGCCCGCGAGCCAGGCGGGCCGCGCCGCATCGGGTGGCAGGGCGATCCGCTCCATGTAGCAGCGCCACTCCCAGACGAGATCGAAGAAGCGTTCCTCACGGCTCAAACGCAGGATGCCCATCCGCTCCGCCCATCTTGTGGGATCGATCCCGAGCGCGAGCGCATGCCCGACGCGGTCGCCCTCGCCGAGATGGAAATACCGGATGGTCTCGTCGAGACGGCGCAACCCGGAGGCGAGATGGGCGAAATCCTCGCCTGCGTGCACGGTAAGCCGCGGCGGGGGACATCCGTGACGGGCGGCGGCCTCTTTGCCGGCGCGGCGGAGTTTGGCGAAGAGCGGGACGAAAACCCAATTCGGCGTGGCGGTTTCTTCGGAGCAGAGATCGAAGCCGCAGAGGATGCGCGCGGCCTCCGGGTGGTGTGCAAGATAGGCGGTGATCGTCCTCACCTCCCTTTTGCGCGTGCGATAGAGCGCGCCGAAGCGCCAGCCGAGATTGCCAGAGGCTTCGGGATCGGCGTGTTCTCCCCGTGCGAAAGGTCCCGCTCTCGAATTTTTCCCCTTCCGCGCCCGCTCCTTCTGCAAATGATAGATGAGGCCGCAATCGCGCCCCGCTTGGGCTTCCGTCTCGAACCCCTTCTGGTCGTGGAAAGCCTTAGCGAGGCTTGCGGGCGGGGCGAGCCGCGCTTCGAGACGGCGAAGCCCCTCGCGCCCGCCGCCCTGGTTCCAGGCGGTGGCGAGACGCATCTGGATTTCGTCCTGTCGTCTCCGGTAAGGCGTGCGGCCGGAAAGGGCGCGGAGATAGGCGTAGTGGCGGGAAAAACAGGCAAAACCCCGCGGGGGGGGGGGGGGGGGGGGGGGGGGGGGGG
>KN173957.1:5129-14507 GCA_000759655.1 Acidicaldus organivorans
CCAGGCAAGCCCCGGCGTGAGCGGGCGGAGGGTGACGAGGCGGTAGAGCATGCCCTGGACGCGGAGCATCTGCCAGAAGAGACGGGCGAAACCGCGATCCTCTTTGCCCTCGCCGCGCAGATAGGTGAGTGCTGCGGTGAGAAAGAGCCGTTCGGGGGGCGCATCGGTGCGCCCGCGAAAATAAAGACGCAGCGGGTCGCACTCGGCCGCGAGGGTGGGGTGGCGGGGGGCTCTTTCGATCGGGCCGGAGCGATGGATCAGGGTGCGGTAGAGCCGCAGCGCCGCGGCGAAGCGGGTGCTGACGAAGCGCGGCATGGTGGCGGGTTGGGCGAGGGCGCCCATCGCGGCCTTGAGGGCGCGCCTTTCATGGGGTTGGAGCCGCAGGCTTTGCTCGAGGCCGGGAAGGGATTTCTTGAAACCCCCCGCACGCGCCCGATTGGCGCGGTAGGGAGCGAGGAAGGCGCCGAGCAGGAGGCGGGTGAGGGCGGCGGCGAGCAGGAAGGCGCCGAAATCGGCGATGCCGGTTTCCGCGGCGAAGAGGTCGCGCAAGGCGTCGAGATTGCGCTGGTATTGGCCGGGAAGACTCCTCATCGCCAGCGCCCAGACATCGGCAAATTCGAGCGCGGCGTTGAGGTGGAGGTGGGTTTCGGCGTATCCCTCCGCGGCGAGGAGCTGGGCGAGCGCCGGGGTGAGGGCGGCACACGAGAGCAAAGGGGAAGAGCCTCGACCGTTTGAGGCTTTGGTCGCGCCGAGGGCGGCGAGCAGCCAGTCCTCAGGCAGGGCGAGGCGCAGCCAGCGCCAGCGCATGCGCGCCCGTGCCGCGCCTTCTTTCCGCCGGACGTCGTCGCTGGGGAGGATGGGGCGGGCGAATGCGCCGTGATGTTCGAGATAGGTGCGCGCGAGGCGGACGAGGTAGTCGGCGAGTGGGACGGGGAGAGGCGTGCCGGACGCGCCGAACCAGATCTGATCGGCAAGCCGTCGCATCTCTTCGGGGCCGATGCCGGGGAAGTGGTGGAGAAGGGTTTTTTCGGCCTCGTTCCTGAAACCAGCCGGGATTTCGATCAAGGCTCGCTGAAATGCCTCCCTCCCGACAAGCGGCGCCGCGGCGACCTCGCTTTCGACGTGATCGAGAGGGAGACTGATTTCCCGCTGGCTTTTCATTCATCCTCTTTAGGCGTCGTCCTGTCAGGGGCGTCTTCATTTTTCAAAAAATCGTTGAAGGGATGATCCTTTCCCGAGAAGTAGTTGGACATTATAGCAAAATCCTGTTGAAAAAGCGTTTGATTGGCTTGTATGACCCTCTTAAAGTTCTCTTCAAATGGATACTGATTTAGACTAGCAAAAAAGTTAGAAATATACTGAGACCTTACATCGTTCCATATCTCCCTTCTAATTTTCATCAAATTCATTTTCATTTTTTTATTTTCTTGATGTGACAATATATTGGAAATCATTTTAATAAATAATTTTGAAACATGCTCGGGAATTCCAAATTCTGGAGCTAAATTTATAGCAAGACTAGAAATAAACTGTGTTAGATAAGTTCCAACGTTATCGAGATTATTTAATTTTCCTATTTCATCGTAACCATTTGTAGCGACGCACAGAGCTGTTTTCATCCAAATTTCTAGAATGCCCGTTAATAGACTGTCTCTCGTTTTGTAATTTGATCTATCGCGCGTCAAAATCCTTTTTATTTCACGAGTCATGATATTAAAAAATATTATCTGATTTCTTATATCAAAGAAATCCGGTATACGCCAAGAAAATTTTAAGTTATGTATATTGTTTCCAACGGATATACTAACATCAGACGTAATTATCTTCGATATAAAGTTGGCGAAATAGCCTCTATATTTATTCTGTAGTATGCTATATAACAAAAGCATAGAATAATTTAAAAAATTTCCGCAAGGTTGACTCTGTTCATTACTCCCGTAATTTCTCTTTATTACACACTCATATTTTGACTCATGGAAGAGGTAATTAAAGTAATATTTTAAAGGAACTATACCCATATTGGGAACAGTGACGCTATCTTCGCATATTTCTCCAAATGAGTCTCCAAACTCAGCAACTGCTCCATACGCCTCGAACTGGATAAGTCTCTCCCATTCAAAAAAATTTGCATCAGACATGACATCAATAGAACGTAATAAATCGATGATATATTTTCTATCTTTTACGCTTATACGGTCGTCTTCATCAACTGCCTCGCGTACAATTTGAATTACGTGATATAACAAACTTCTTTCTTTTTCTTCACGACGTTTTTCCGACGTTACTTCTAAAAGTCTATTATAGATATCAACAACTCTCCGCCGTGTAGTTTCAAATAGACGACTTGCATCCCAAAAATTTTTGAATAATCCGCTCGCTGTTATATATTCAGAAAAAGATTCTATTTTTCTAGTAATACCTTTTATAGTTAGCGGGCTTGTCCAAAAATGGGGAATTTCATCGAGAACTTCTTCAAGACTCTTCGCATCTTTAGTGTTGCGGAATTTCATCGCCTCTTCAAAAGATGGCGGCCGGAGCTCAACCCGCTGCACCGGGGGAAGAAGCTTGCGCAAAGCCTGCGAGGCGGTTTCCCGCGCGGCGATCCCAAGATCTTCAGGTCCCGAGGGCCAAACGTCGGCGCGATAATCAAACCGCCCGGCAAGCTCCCCAAGATAACGCGCCATCACCACCCGGTCGGTCATCTCCATGTCCCCGAGCATCACGGTAAAGAGGCGCGGGCAATAGACCGCCCGCACCAGACGCAAAAGATCGAGGGTAAAGGTCGGGTTGAGATCGAGATCATCGACCGGTAGCACGAAAAGAGGCTTTCGCACCATGCCCGGCACGGCGTCCTCGATCTGGCGCGAAAGCCGGGCCAGCGCCTTCTCCAGCCGTTCGTTGAAATTAAGGCGGGCGAGTTCGGCGGCGATGACCTCCTCGGCATAGAGCTCGGGATCAAGGCTCGATGCCCGTTCCCGCACATTCCCCTCCCAGGCGAACCCTACCTCTCGCATCAGATCGCGGAGCGCGCCGAGGGCATCGGTCTCTTCGTCCGAAAAAGCGCCGCGCGCGCGGTGACCGAGCAGCTCCTCGGCGCGGCGCTCGATGCGGGCGAGGATCGCCGCCAGCAGATTGGTATTGCTCGCCACAGGTTCGAGATCGAGCGTCTCGAGCCAGATCACCCGATCACGCAAGTGCTTGATTTTCTCCCCGACCTCGCCGAGAAGCCGCCTCCTTTCCGGGTCTTTCTCCTCTTCGGCCAGATCCACCCCCTCATCGAAGGCCCGCATCAGGGTGAGCAGGATCGAGGTCTTGCCCATCCCCCGCGCCCCGTCGAGAAAGGCCACCATACTCCGCCGCGCCCGGTCGAGCCGCATGGCAAGCCGCGGCGAGCGCGGCGCCTCCGCCGCCCTCTCATCCGGAATCGCCGCCGCCGCTTCGTCCAGCATCTCGAGGACGCGCAAGGCGGCGCCGAGCTGTTCGACATCGAGCTCTTCGAGCGAAAAGGCCTGGGCTTCCTGGCGGAGCATCACCTCCTCCCTTCCTCATCAAGGGAAGGATACTAGAATGCAACAGCCAAGGAAGCCCCCTCAGGCGGTCAAACCCAAGGACGCGGGCCCGCGGCCCGCTCAGGCGTTCACCGGTTCCCTCTGCGGGGCGGAAGCGCGGGGCGCGGCGGCATCCTCGAATTCGTTGATGGCGTCGATCTCCTTGCCCATGGCGATGTTGGTCACCCGCTCGAGGATGACTTCCACCACCACCGGCACCTGATATTCCTCCATCATCGCCTCGGCCCGGGCGAACGCCTCGCTGAATTCATTGGGCGTGCGGATGCGGAGAGCCTTGCAGCCCAAAGCCTCGGCTGCCGCCACGTGATCGACGCCATAGCCCGGCACGGCATCCCCCTCGGCGCGCGCGTTGATGTTCTCGAAGGCGAGGCTCACCTCGAAATCCATGTCGAACTCGCGCTGGGCCTGGCGGATGAGGCCGAGATAGGAGTTGTTCAGCACGATGTGCAGATAGGGCAATTTATGCTGCGCCCCGACCGCGAGCTCCTCGAGCAGGAACTGAAAGTCGTAATCTCCCGAAAGGGCGACGATCCTGCGCTCGGGATCGGCGGCGCGCACCCCGAGCGCGGCAGGCAGGGTCCAGCCAAGCGGCCCAGCCTGGCCGCAATTGATCCAGTGGCGTGGGTGATGGACGCGGAGGAACTGCCCGCCCGCGATCTGCGAGAGCCCGATGCTGGTCACGTAACAAACGTCGCGGCCGAAATGGGCGTTCATCTCCTCATAGACCCGCTGCGGCTTGATCGGCACCGTATCGAAATGCGACTGCCGCTGCATCGTCCTTTTCCGCTCAAGACAGGAGGCGGCCCAGGCGCTGCGGTCCTTGAGCAGCCCGGCTGATTTCATCTCGCGGGCCACGGCGATGAACTGTTCGAGCGCGGCCCGGGCGTCGGAGACGATGCCATAGTCCGGATCGAAGACGCGCCCGATCTGGGTGGGCTCGATATCGACATGGATGAATTTCCGCCCCCGGCGATAGACCTCGATCGAGCCAGTGTGGCGGTTGGCCCAGCGATTGCCGATGCCGAAGACGAAATCGGATTCGAGGAAGGTCGCGTTGCCGTAGCGATGGGCGGTCTGTAGCCCGACCATGCCCGCCATCAGCGGATGATCGTCGGGAATGGCGCCCCAGCCCATCAGGGTGGGGATGACGGGGACGCCGGTGAGTTCGGCGAATTCGACGAGAAGATCGCTCGCATCGGCGTTGATGATGCCCCCGCCCGCGATGATCACCGGCCGTTCCGCCTCGTTCAGCAGGGCCAGCGCCCGCTCGGCCTGACGGCGCGAGGCTTTCGGCTTATAGACGGGCAGGGGCTCATACGTGTCGATGTCGAACTCGATCTCAGCCATCTGCACATCGAGCGGCAGATCGATGAGGGCGGGGCCGGGCCGGCCCGAGCGCATGACGTGAAACGCCTGCTGGAGGGCGCGCGGCACCTGGGCGGGCTCGCGGACGGTGAGCGCCATCTTGGTCACCGGCTTGGCGATCGCCTCGATATCGACCGCCTGGAAATCTTCTTTGTAGAGCCGGGCCCGCGGCGCCTGGCCGGTGATGCAGAGGATGGGGATCGAGTCGGCGATCGCGGCGTAGAGGCCGGTGATCATGTCAGTGCCGGCAGGCCCCGAGGTGCCGATGCAAACGCCGATCTGGCCCGGCTTGGCGCGCGAGTAACCATCGGCCATGTGTGAGGCGGCCTCGACGTGGCGGGCGAGGATGTGGCGGATGCGGCCCCGCTTGCGGAGCGCGGCGTAGAGCGGATTGATCGCCGCCCCTGGCACGCCGAAGGCGACCGAGACCCCCTCTTTTTCGAGAACGAACACCGCGGCATCGACCGCTTTCATCCTGGCCATGGCGTATCCTCCCACGGATTGGCGCGAAGGGTTCCGTCGTGAATGGGGACTTGATGGGGAGGATTTTATCCGCGATCGGATTTTTGCGAGGATTTTTCTGCAATGTGGAATGGCAGGCGAATTTCCGAAAACTTTCAGGAGATTGCTCCGTTCCGGATGAAGACAGGACGGCCCTCCGGCGGATGGCGCGGAATGATTCCCGTATTGCGGAAAAAATTCGGAATCCCTAAAAGAAAACAGGCCCCAATCGATTTCCATCGGGAGTACCGCCCGCATGCGCCGCATCTCTCGTGCCTCCGCCTCACGTGCCTCCTCGACGGCAAAAGCCTCCTCGACGGCAAAACCGGCATCCCGGGCGTCTGCCGATCAGGTCCAGTCGGTCATCCGCGCCCTCGAGTTGCTGCGGCGCATCGCCGACGCGCCCGACGGGCGGGCCAGCCTCACCGATCTCGCCCAGCAGGTCGGCCTTCCCGCCTCGACCGCGCACCGGCTGCTCACGACGCTGGAGCAGGAGCGTTTCGTGCGTTTCGATCAGGGCGGGCGGCTGTGGTCGATCGGCGTCCAGGCCTTCATCACCGGCTATGCGTTCACCAAGACGCGCACCCTGCCCGGCATGGCCCGGCCGCATATGAGGCTGTTGATGGAAAAAAGCGGCGAGACGGTGAACCTCGCCGAAGAGGACGAGGGCGAGGCGGTCTATCTCGCCCAGGTCGAATGCCAGCAATTGATGCGGGTCTTCGCCCGTCCGGGCTCGCGCGTGCCGCTGCACTGTTCGGCGGTCGGCAAGGCGATGCTGGCGACGATGCCTCCGAAGGAGGTCGCGAAAATCCTGCACCGGCACGGCATGCCCCGTCTCACCGTCAAGACCATCACCGATCCCCGCAGCCTCGGCCGGGAGCTCGAGCGGACGCGCGAGGCGGGCTATGCGGTCGATGACGAGGAGCACGCGGTGGGCTTGCGCTGCATCGCCGCCCCCCTGTTCGACGAGACCGGAGACTGCATCGGCGCGATCTCCGTCTCGGGCCCCGCCGCGCGGATCGGCGAAGAGCGGATCGCCGCCCTCGGCGCCCTGGTGCGTGAAACGGCGCAAGCGATCTCGGCCGAGATGGGCGCGGCGGGCTCAGGAGGGGGCGCGGGCTAGCCGCTTGCGGTAATGCTCAGCTTCCCAGCCGAGAAGTTCCGCTTCGGCCGCGGCATCGAGCGGAATGACGGGCTCGGCGGGATCGAGCCGCGCCGTGACGTCGGCGAGCGCCAGGGTGAGCGCCTCGACGGCGGGTGGGGCGTCGCGGCGGATGAAGACCCCCTCATCCGGCGCCACCACCATCGGCGCGCTCTGGCGGGCGAGGGACGCGGCAGGAGAGGTGGTGACGAGGCCCGCGCCGAGGAAGACGACGTGATCGGGATAGAGCGAGCCCAGGCGGGCCAGCGTGAGGCTTGCCGGATCGAGGGCGAGGTGTTGCGCCTCGGCTGGAGCGGGCCGGTAGGGCGTTTCCGCGGCGAGGCGGGCGAGCCGGGCTTCATCCGCCACGGGAGCAGGGCGCACCGGGCGCGCGAGGCGCTTGCGCACCTCCCCGAGGCGGGCGCGGGCCTCCTCGACCGTCGCCCCTGCCACCACCAGCCCGTGCTGGCCGAGCACGACGATGTCCGGCGCATTACGGGTAGAGAGCGCAAGGAGGCTCCGGGTCAGCGGCGGCCCCGGCCGCACATAGGGAAGGAAGCGCCAGTCGAGGCCGGCAAGGCGTGGGGTGAGTGCGGCTTCGGCATCCGCCCGCACCGCCCAGGCGAGGGTCTCCACGCAATGGACGTGGATCACCACGCGCTGGGGCAACGCGGCGTGAAGCGTGGCCTCGACCGAGGGGCGAAGGGCGGGGCCGTCATGGGGAAGGCCATCATGGGGAAGGACGAAGTCGAGCGCCGTTTCGGCCCGTGGATCCCCGCTGCGCACGGCCTCGCGCAACGGGTCGAGGGCGAGCGGGATCATGATCGGGCGGCTCTCCGCCTCGCGGAGCCAGGTGCCGGAGGCTTTCACCCAGAGCACGCCATCCTCCTTGAATGAGGTGTTGCCGCCGGGGCCCTGGACGAGGAGACGGTCGTGGCCGATCTCCGCCGAATAGGCGAGGAAGGCACGAAATTCGGGATCCTGGGGCGGGCTGAGCGGGGAAAGGGGGCTCATCGTGCGGCAAGCCAGGCTTCGAAGGAGGCGCGTTCGGTTGGGGTGAGGCGGAGCGCGTGCTTGGTCCGGCGTTCGAGAATGTCGTCGGCGGTCTCCGCCCATTCGGTGGCGATCAGATAATCGGCCTCGCGTGCGTAGAGTTCGCCCCCGAAATGACGGCCGAGATCGGCAGGCGTTCGCGCCCCGTCCAGCATTTCGAGCGCGCGCGTGCCGTAGCGGCGGGCGTAATGGCCGAGGAGAGGGGCGGGAAGGCCGGGATAACGCCGGATAAGCGCCTCGCGGAAGGAGGCGAGACCGTGGACCCCGCCCGGGATGTCGCCACCCGGCAAGGGGGCCTCTGCCGTCCATTTCTGGCGGGCGGAGGGAGGAAGGAAACGGGCAAGCCGTTCAAGCGCGTGTTCGGCGAGTTTGCGATAGGTGGTGATCTTGCCGCCGAAAATGCTCAAGAGTGGCGGCGGGCCGTCATCGAGGTCGAGCACGTAGTCGCGGGTGACGGCGGAAGGATTGTCCTTCTCGTCGTCATAGAGCGGCCTGACGCCGGAGAATTCGGCCAAGATGTCGGTCTCGGCGAAATCGCGCCGGAAATAGCGGCGGAGCACATCGAGGAGATAGCCCCGTTCGGCGGCATCGATCGCCACTTTCCTGGGATCCCCCTCGTAAGGGATGTCGGTGGTTCCGACCAGCGCGAAATCCTCCTCGTAGGGGTTGACGAAAATCACACGCCGGTCGTGGTTTTGCAGGAGATAGGCGTGATCGCCCTCCCAGAATTTGCGGAGCACAATGTGGCTCCCCTTGACCAGGCGCACGCGGCGGCGGCTGTTCACCCCGATCACGCCGCTCAGCACATCGCCGACCCAGGGGCCTGCGGCATTGACCAGGATACGGGCGGCGATTTCGCTTTCGCTGCCATCGGGCGCGGCGAGCCGGACCCGCCAGAGCCCGTCGCGGCGCATCGCCTGCACCACGCGGGTGCGGGGGCGGATCACCGCGCCCCGCCGCGCGGCATCGAGCGCGTTGAGCACGACGAGGCGCGCATCATCCACCCAGCAATCGGAATATTCGAACCCGACCCGGAAAGAGGGGCGAAGCGCTGTCCCAGGTTCTGCGGCGGTGAGATCGACACGGCGGCTTCCCGGCAGCACCTTGCGTCCGCCGAGATGATCGTAGAGAAAAAGGCCGAGCCGGATCATCCACACCGGCCGCTGCTCGGGGCTGTGCGGCAGCACGAAGCGGAGCGGCCAGATGATGTGCGGGGCGAGGGCGAGCAGCACCTCGCGTTCGATCAGCGCCTCCCGCACCAGGCGGAATTCGTAATATTCGAGATAGCGGAGCCCGCCGTGAATGAGCTTGCCCGAGCGCGAGGAGGTGCCCTCACCGAGATCGTCCTTTTCGGCGAGGAAGACGGAAAGCCCCCGTCCTGCCGCATCACGGGCGATCCCCACCCCGTTGATGCCGCCGCCAATGATGCAGAGATCGAAGGGCTCGCTCATGCGGCGCTCTTCGTCTCCTCGATGCCGTAGGTGGCGAACTTGGCCGCGGTCTCGGCGATCTGTTCGTCGGAGAGCAGCACCGGGCCGCCGATGAGCAGGCTGAAATAATACTGCCGCGCAATGGTCTCGAGTTCGACCGCGCGCCATAATGCCTTCTCGAGCGACTCACCGAGCGCGATCATGCCGTGATTGGCAAGAAGACAGGCCATCCGTCCCTCGAGCGCGGCGAGCGCATGATCGGAGAGCTCCTTGGTGCCGAACGTGGCATAGGGCGCGCAGCGCACATTCGTCCCGCCAA
>KN173957.1:14558-17721 GCA_000759655.1 Acidicaldus organivorans
GTCGAGATGAAAACGCCATTCGGTAGAGGGCCGCTTGGGGCCTTGCCAGGCGCCGTATTCGCCAACGAGCGGCATCGCCGCCACGTCCTCGGGCCGCATCCGGTCATAGGGGGTGGCGGAGGGGGAGATCAGCATCACGTCGCCGAACCGGGCGCTCACATTCCCCGAGGTGCCCTGGTTGATGCCAAGCTGGTTCATCTGACGGCAGGTTTCGACGATGGCGCGGCGGAGTTCGTATTCTTCGCTCATGGGAAGACCTTTCAGCACGGATGGAGGGGCGGGCGGCCCGCGAGATACCGGGCGACTTCCTCGGCGATCTCCTGGGCGGCGATGGTGATGGTCTTGCGCGAGGCGCCCGCGATGTGCGGGGTAAGGGTCACGTTGGGAAGGCGCAAGAGGGGCCAGTCGGCGGGCGGCGGCTCGATGGCGAAAGTCTCGAGCATCGCCCCGGCGAGGTGGCCTGAGGCGAGCGCGTCATAAAGCGCCTCGTAATCGACGAGCGGACCGCGCGCCGTGTTGATCAGATAGGCGCCGCGTTTCATGCGCGAAAACGCCTCCCGCCCGATGAAGCCAGTGGTCTCGGCGGTGACGCGGGCATGCAGGGTGACGATGTCCGATTGGGCGAGCAGCGTCTCGAGGCTGGTCTGCACCACCCCATCGGCGCGATCCTCGGCGGAGAGCTGGACGTAGGGGTCGGCGACCAGGATGCGCGGGCCAAAGGCTTTGAGCAGGCGCACCACGCGGGTGCCGATCGCGCCATAGCCGACTACCCCCACCGTCATTTCGGAGAGTTCACGGCCGGTGCGGTCGGCGCGGTAGAGATCACCCCGCCATACCCCCTGCCGCAGCGCCTCATGGCCGGCGCGGATGAGCCGGGTCTCGGCGAGGATGGCGCCGATGGTGAATTCGGCGACGGCGCTGGCATTCCGCCCTGGCGTGTTCACCACCCGGATGCCGCGCTCCTTGGCCGCGGCGAGATCGATGTTGACCGGCCCGCCGCGCGAGACGGCGATCATGCGCAGGGCGGGCAGGCGCGCCAGCATCGAGGCGGAGAGCGGCGCGAGGTGGGTGACGAGGATCTCGGCCTCCCCGGTGAAGGAAAGGATCGTTTCGGGATCGCCTTGATATTCCTTGAGCCCTTCGAGCCCGGCCTTGGCGTAGCCATGCTCCATCGGCTCATCAGGCCAGGGGAGGTCCATGGCGCGGATGGAAAGCAACCCGCCGCAGCGCCGTTCGATCGCCTCGCGAAACGCCGCGGACAGCATGAAATTATCGCCGATGATGGCGATCTCAGGCATGATCGCTCCTTTTCGTCAATTCACGGAAAGCGGCGAGCTCCGCCCAGGTTTCAGAAAGTGCCTGGCAGGAGCGGCGATAGGCGGGATAGAGGGCATCGAGCCTTTGGGCGAGCGCGGGCAGGGCGGGCTCGGCTGGACCCAGGAGCGGGCTCACCCAGACCGCGGCGGCGCTCGCGAGGTCGGGGACGAGGCCGACCGCCTGGGCGGCGATCATCGCCGCTCCCGCCGCTCCCGCTTCCCCCCGCTGGCAGAGCCGCACCGGGCGCCGGAGAGCGGCGGCGAGCAGACGGCGGAGGAAGGGCGATTTGCCCGCCCCTCCCGAGAGGCGGATCTCCTCGGGTGGTCCGCCCATCGCCTCGAAGCAGTCGCGCGCGGCGAGGGCGAGGCTTTCGAGGACGGCGCGGGCGAGCGCGCCCCAGGAGCTCCGCTGATCGAGCCCGATGAAGGCGGCGCGGGCGTTGGCGTCGTTGAAGGGGCCGCGCTCCCCGGCCGGGGAGATGAAGGGATGGTAGAGGAGCGCTTCCGCCACCGGCTCGGCGAGGGCGACGAGATGGGCGAGCGCCCCCTCGCGGGGCAGCAACGCCCCTGCCTCACGGGCGGCCTCGGCGAACAGTCCGGCGAGCCAGTCGAGGTTGAGGGTCGCCGCCATGTTGGTCTGCGCCTGCATCACCGCGGGCGCGGCGGGCAAAACCATCACGTAGCCGGTCTCATCGGGGGAGAGGTGCACCTCCTCCGGCCGCAGCGCCAGCTTGAGGTGCATGCCGGTTGAGCCGAGGATGCTCACCCCGCCCGCCCCCCCTCCATCCGCACCCGCGCCATAGATCCCGGCCCCGAGCGCGGTGCAGACCACGTCCACATAGCCGAGCGCCACGGGAAGGCCGGCGGGAAGCCCAATCGCGCGTGCCGCCTCGGTGGAGAGCGGGCGGGTCTCACGCACCCCGTCCAGAATGGGAGGAAGCAGACGCCGCTCCGCCGTGAGACCGAGTGCCACGAGCACCTCCTCCGCATAAGTGCGCCGCCGCCAGTCGCCGAAGGTGAAGCAGGCTTCGGAGGGATCGGTGGCGCGCACGCCGGTGAGGTTGAAGAAGAGCCAGTCCTTGCAGTGAAGGGCGGTCGCGGCGCGGCGGAGGAGGTCGGGGGCGTGGCGCTTGATCCAGAGGAGCTGGCTCGATTGCTGGCAGGTGTTGAGGCCCGAGCCGGTATGGGCGAAGACGGCGCTGCCCGTCCCGTTGCGCCGGAGCTCGGCGGCAAGACGCCCCGCCCGCCCGTCGAGCCAGAGCCAGGCGGGGGCGACCGGCGCGCCCGCCGCATCGATCAGCCAGGTGCCGTCGCCCTGGCCGGTGACGGCGAGCGCGGCGACGTCGGCAAGCCGGCCCGCCGCGGCGCACCAGGCGGCGATCTCGCCGAGCACGGCCACGGCATCCCGCCAGGTCTCTGCCATGTCCTGCTCGACCCCGCCATCGGGGCGATGATGCGGCCGGTTGGGACGCTGGGCGTGGCGTAGCTCGCGGCCCGTCTCGTCGAACAGCACCGCCTTGACCACCGAGGTTCCCGAATCGAGAGTGATGATCAGCGGCGCGCTCATGACGCCTCCTCTCCGGTGAGCGCGACGCCGGTTTCGGGATCGAAGAGATGGAGCCGCTCGGGGGTGAAGCCGAAGGCGAGGCTCGCGCCGGGGGCGGCGGGGCTCGGCGCCAGGGTCACCGCGACGACGAGGCGTCCGTTCGCATCGAGGGCGACGTGGCTCTCATCGCCCAGCCACTGGTTGGAAAGGACGCGCCCCGAGAGCGGGCCCTCGCCGAGCGTGATGTCATGCGGGCGCACCCCGACCTTGACCGGGCGGGGGCGGGGGGTGCGGCGAAGGC
>KN173958.1:0-1343 GCA_000759655.1 Acidicaldus organivorans
CGCCCCCCACCGCCCCTGCCAAGCCGCCCGAAAAGCCCAAACTCGCAGCCGACGCCTTCGCCCCCGTCGCCATCGCCTTCCCGCCTGGCTCGGCGGTGCTGCCCGCCTCCGAGATCGACAAGCTCAAGGCGCTCGCCGCCCGCCGCGCCGGACGCGCCATCGCCGTGGTGGGCTATGGCGACGCCACCTCCGCCACCGTCGCCACCCAGACCGAAGCCATCACCCTCGCCCTCGCCCGCGCCCGCGCCGTGATGACCGCGCTCGAACAGGCCGGCGTGCCGGAGGAGGCGATCAGCATCGACGCCGAAGCCAATGGCCAGGGCGCCATCGCCCGCCTCGTCGAGGACAAGCCGCCCGCCTGAACACACCCCGTTCCGCCCAATCCCGCCCCATTCCGGAGCCGCGCCATGACCGAAGAATTCCACCGCATCCGCCGCCTCCCCCCTTACGTCTTCGCCGAGGTCAACACCGCCAAGGCCAAGGCGCGCGCCGCCGGCGAGGACATCATCGATCTCGGCATGGGCAACCCGGACGGGCCCACCCCGCCCCACATCGTCGCCAAACTGGTCGAGGCGGTGCAGGACCCGCGCACCCACCGCTATTCGGTGAGCCGCGGCATTCCCGGCCTGCGCCGCGCGCTCGCCGGCTACTATCAGCGCCGCTTCGGGGTGAGCCTCGATCCCGAGACGGAAGTGATCGTCACGCTCGGCTCGAAAGAGGGGCTCGCCAACCTCGCCGCCGCCATCACCAGCCCCGGCGATACCATCCTCGTCCCCAACCCTTCCTATCCGATCCACCAGTTCGGCTTCATCATCGCCGGGGCCTCGGTGCGCAGCATCCCGGCGACGCCAGATGAGGAGATGCTGCGGGCGCTGGATCGGGCCATGCGCCACTCGGTGCCCAAGCCCACCGCGCTCATCGTCAACTACCCCTCGAACCCGACCGCCCTCGTCGCCGATCTCGACTTCTACCGCGAGATCGTCGCCTTCGCCCGCCGCCACGAGATCTTCGTCCTCTCCGATCTCGCCTATGCCGAGATCTATTTCGAAGGCCCGCCGCCGCCCTCGATCCTGCAGATTCCAGGGGCGAAGGAGATCGCCGTCGAGTTCACCAGCCTCTCCAAGACCTATTCGATGCCGGGCTGGCGGATCGGCTTCGCCGCGGGCAATCCGCGCCTGATCGCCGCGCTCGCCCGCATCAAGTCCTATCTCGACTACGGCGCCTTCACCCCGATCCAGGTCGCCGCGGTCGCCGCCCTCAACGGGCCGCAGGATTGCGTGGAGGAGATCCGCCGCGTCTATAAGGAGCGGCGCGACGTGCTGATCCGCGGGCTGGCCCAGGCG
>KN173958.1:1433-5691 GCA_000759655.1 Acidicaldus organivorans
GGCTGGGAGGTGCCCTCGCCGCCCGCTTCGATGTTCGCCTGGGCGCCGATCCCCGAGCCTTTCAAGGAGATGGGCTCGGTCGAGTTCGCCAAGCTCCTGCTCGCGCAAGCCAAGGTGGCGGTCGCCCCCGGCATCGGCTTCGGCGAGCACGGCGATAGCCATGTGCGCATCGCGCTGGTCGAGAACACCCACCGCCTGCGTCAGGCGGTGCGCAACATCCGCGCCTTCCTCCAGGCGGCCCGCGGCGAGAAGGCGGAAAAGCGCCCGCTCGAGACCTCCCCGGCGGAGGCGTCATGAGCCGCCCCCTCACTGTGGCCGTGGCCGGGCTGGGGACGGTCGGCACCGGCCTGTTGCGCCTGCTTCGCGACAATGGCGAGCTGATTGCCTGCCGCGCCGGGCGGCCCATCGCGGTGACCGCCGTCTCGGCGCGCGACCGCCATCGCGAGCGCGGCGTCCCCCTCGACGGTCTCCGCTGGTATGACGATCCGGTCGCACTCGCCGATGACGGGGAGAGCGAGGTGGTGGTCGAGCTCATCGGCGGGGCGGAAGGCGCGGCCCGCGCCCTGGTCGAACGGGCGCTCGCGCGCGGCAAGCCGGTGGTGACGGCGAACAAGGCGCTGATCGCCGAACACGGCGCCCGTCTGGGCGAACTCGCCGAACGGAAAGGCGTGCCGCTCGCCTTCGAGGCGGCGGTGGCGGGGGGGATCCCGGTGATCAAGGCGCTGCGCGAGGGGCTCGCCGCCAACCGCATCTTGCGGCTTTCCGGCATCCTCAACGGCACCTGCAACTACATCCTCACCGTGATGGCGGAAAAGGGGCGGGAATTCGCCGAAGTCCTCGCCGAGGCGCAGAAGCTCGGCTATGCCGAGGCCGATCCCGGGCTCGACATCGACGGGATCGATGCCGCGCACAAACTCGCCATCCTCGCCGCGCTTGCCTTCGGCCGCCCGGTCGATTTCCGCGCCGTCCATGTCGAGGGGATCCGCGCCCTCTCCGCCCTCGACCTCCGCTTCGCCGCCGAGCTCGGCTACCGCATCAAGCTGCTCGGCATCGCCCGCGAGACGGCGGAGGGGATCGAGGCGCGGGTCCATCCGGCGATGATCCCCCTCGAGGCGCCGCTCGCCCGGGTCGATGGCGTGTTCAACGCGGTGGTGGTGGAGGGCGACGTGGTGGGACGGGTGATGTTCGAGGGCCGCGGCGCCGGCGCCGGGCCCACCGCTTCGGCAGTCGCCGCCGATCTCATCGACATCGCCCGCGGCCGCAGCACCCCGGTGTGGGGCGCCTCAGGGGGCGCGCTCAAGAAACTCCCCTCACTCGGCATCGAGTCGCATGTCGGCTGCTATTACATCCGCCTCATGGTGCTCGACCGGGCCGGGGTGATCGCCGACATCACCGCCATCCTGCGCGATCTCGGCATCTCGCTCGAATCGATGCTGCAGCGGGGCCGCGCCCCGGGCGAGGTGGTGCCGGTGGTGCTCGTCACCCACGAGACGGAGGAGATCCGCCTCACCGCCGCCCTCTCGCGCATCGCCGCGCTCGAGGTGGTGGTGGAGCGGCCGATGGTGATACGGATCGAGCCCGGCTGAGCGGGGACGCCTGCCAAAAAACACCGCCGCACGTCGTCGGAGATCGGGGGGATCGGGTTTCGGGGCTCAAGACAGGGAGGGTTGGAGATGAGCGCCATAACAGCCACAGCCGGACTGCATACCGACCGCAACCTCGCCCTCGACCTGGTGCGGGTGACGGAGGCGGCGGCGATCGCCGCCTCGGCCTGGATCGGGCGGGGCAAGAAGAACGAGGCGGATGCCGCCGCGGTCGAGGCGATGCGCCGCGCCTTCGACACGGGGCCGATCGACGGCAAGGTGGTGATCGGCGAGGGCGAGATGGACGAGGCGCCGATGCTCTATATCGGCGAACGCCTCGGCGCCGGGGGGCCGGCGATGGACATCGCGGTCGATCCGCTGGAGGGGACCAACATCGTCGCCCGCGGCGCGCCCAATGCGCTCGCCGTGGTGGCGCTCGCCGAGTCGGGGCACTTCCTGCACGCCCCTGACATCTACATGCAGAAGATCGCGGTGGGGCCCGGCCTGCCCGAGGGGGTGGTCGATCTCGACGCGCCGATCGGGGAGAATCTGCGCAACCTCGCCCAGGCCAAAGGCTGCGCGGTGAGCGATCTCACCATCTGCACCCTCGACCGCGAGCGCCATGCCGAGATCATCGTCGGCGCCCGCGCCGCCGGGGCGCGGGTCATCCTGATCAGCGACGGCGACGTCGCCGGGGTGATGGCGACCGCCGAGCCGGAAAGCGGCATCGACATGTATGTCGGCACCGGCGGCGCGCCGGAAGGGGTGCTCGCCGCCGCCGCCATGCGCTGCGTGGGCGGGCAGATGCAGGGCCGTCTCGTCTATGAGAACGAGGCGCAGATCGCGCGGGCCCGCAGCATGGGCCTCACCGACCCCCACCGCAAATTCGCCGCCCACGACATGGCGCGCGGCGACGTCCTGTTCGCCGCGACCGGGGTGACCACCGGGCCGATCCTGCGCGGGGTGTGGCGGAGCGGCAGCCGCGCCATCACCCACTCCCTCGTCATGCGCTCCAAGTCGGGCACCATCCGCTACATCCGCGCCCATCACAACTTCGCCACCAAGACATGGACGGGGCTTTGAGCGAGGGGGCGTTGCGCCCCCTCCTGCCCGCCGCGCGGCTCAGCCTGAGCGGGCGGCGCTGGTTCCGCCGCGAGGGCGGGCCGCGCGCCGCATCGCTTGCCGCCCGCGGCCTCTCGCCCCTGCTCGCCGCCGTGCTCGCCGACCGCGGCGTGACGGAGGATGCGGTGGAGGGCGTGCTCCCCCCGCAGCTCCGCACCCTGCTCCCCGATCCCGACCGGCTCGCCGACATGGCGCGCGCGGTGGCCCGCCTCGCCCGCGCCGTCGAGGGGCAAGAGACGGTCGGCATCCTCACCGATTACGACGTCGATGGCGCCTGCGCCGGCGCCCTGCTCGCCGACCTCCTCGAGGCGCTCGGGGCGCGGGTGGTGACCGATGTCCCCGACCGTCACCGCGAGGGCTACGGGCCCAACCCAGCGGCGATGGCGCGGCTGCTCGGCGCAGGCGCCCGGCTCATCGTCACCCTCGATTGCGGCACCGCGGCGGGCGCGGTCTTCGCCCCCTTAGCCGAGAAGACCGACATCATCGTCTTTGACCACCACAAGCACGAGGGCGCGCTGCCCCCGGTGCTCGCCACGGTCAACCCGAACCGCCCCGATGATGGCTCGGGCCAGGGGCATCTCTGCGCCACCGGCGTCACTTTCCTCGCCGCGGTCGGGCTTCTGCGCGCCCTGCGCGAGCGGGGCTTCTTCGCCGCCCGCCCCGAGCCCGACCTCCGCGCCGATCTCGACCTCGTCGCGCTCGCCACCGTGGCCGACGTGGTGCCGCTCATCGGCCTCAACCGCGCCTTCGTCGCCCAGGGGCTCAAGGTGCTGGCGCAGAGGCGGCGGGGGGGGTTGGCGGCGCTGATCGAGGCCGCCCGCATCAGCCGCCTCGATGTGCACGCGCTCGGCTTCGCGCTCGGGCCCCGCATCAATGCCGGAAGCCGCATCGGGCGCTCCGATCTCGGCCTCAGCCTGCTCCGCTGCCGCGACCCCGACGCGGCGGCCGGCATCGCCCGCCATCTCGACCAGCTCAACCGCGAGCGCCAGGACATCGAGGAGGGGCTTCTCGAAGCGGCGATGGCGGAGGCCGAGCGCCAGCAGCGCGCCGGCCGCGCCGTGCTTCTGGTCGCCGAGCCCGGCTGGCACGTGGGCGTGGTGGGGATCGTGGCAAGCCGCCTCAAGGAGCGCTTCAACCGCCCGGCCTGCGTGGGCGCCCATGTCGAGGGGATGATCAAGGGCTCGGGCCGCTCGCTTCCTGGCTTTGATCTCGGCGCGGCGGTGATCGCGGCGCGCGAGGCGGGGGTGGTGGCGGGCGGCGGCGGGCACGCGATGGCGGCAGGCTTCACCCTCGCCCCCGACCGGCTCGAAGCCTTCCACGATTTCCTCCATGCGCGACTGGCGGGGGCGGAGGCCCTGCCCCCCGTGCCCGATCTCGTCCTCGATGCGGAAGTGCCGGCCGAGACGCTCGACCTCGCGCTCGCCGAGTCCATCGCCGCCCTCGCCCCGTTCGGCCAGGGGTTCGAGGAGCCGCTCTTCCTCATCCCCCGCCTGGTGCTGGTCGGGATCACCCCGCTCGGGGCGAGGGGGGCCACCTGGCGGCTTGACTTCACC
>KN173958.1:5770-6037 GCA_000759655.1 Acidicaldus organivorans
GCCGCCGATGGGCGCCGCCTCGAAGGCGTGCTGTTCCGCGCCCCGCAAAGCGGGCTCGCCGCGGAGCTTCCTGCCCTGCGCGGGGCGCTCTTGCATGTCGCCGGATTTTTGCGTCCCAATGAGTGGAACGGCACGCGCCGCCTCCAGCTTCAGGTGGTGGACGCGGCGCTGGCCTGAAGGCAGAGACCGCACCACCTCGAGGGTGCGCACCGGCAGGATGCGCATCGGCATGAGCCGGGGAGAACCGGTTTGGGGAGGGACGAACTG
>KN173958.1:6144-6238 GCA_000759655.1 Acidicaldus organivorans
CTTTCTCGACATCCCGATTCCCGACATCCCGCGTCTTGCCCTCCTCGGGCTCCTCTCCGCCGCTGCCATCACCACCGCCGCCCTCACCGCCCCG
>KN173958.1:6505-10354 GCA_000759655.1 Acidicaldus organivorans
GACATCGTCGCCACAAACTGCACCCTATGCCATGATGCGAGCCGCATCCTCGCCGCCGGCCACACGCGGGAGGAATGGCAGACGGTGATCGCCATGATGCGCCATGCCGGGGCCCAGATCCCGGCGGGCGAGGAGGGCGTGCTCCTCGATTATCTCAGCGCCCATTTCCCGCCGCGGGATGAGCCGAAGCCAGTGATCCTGCCTGGGCCGGTGCGCGTCACCTTCACTGAATGGACGCTTCCCGAGCGCGGCGAGCGCCCGCACGACCCGCTCGCCGCCCGCGATGGAAGCCTTTGGTACACCGCGCAGATGGTCAACCGCCTGGGCCGCGTCGATCCGGCCACCGGCGCGATCCGCGAATACCCGACCGGAGCCGATCTCGCCGGCCCGCATGGTCTCGCCGAGGACCGGCAGGGGCGGATCTGGTTCACCGCCAATTTCTCGGGCGCGATCGGGAGGCTCGATCCAGGCTCCGGGGCGCTTGCCCGTTTTCCGATGCCTGATCCCCGGGCGCGCGATCCTCACACCCCGGTGTTCGATGCGCATGGGACGCTCTGGTTCACCGTCCAGGGCGGGAATTTCGTCGGAAAACTCGATCCCGCCTCCGGCCACATCGATCTCGTGCCCCTCCCCGCGCCCCGCTCGCTTCCCTACGGGATCGCCATCGCGCCCGATGGCGTGCCTTATTTCGTCGAATTCGGCGCCAACCGGATCGGGCGGATCGACCCCGGCACCCTCCACATCACCGAGTTCACCATTCCCGACCCGAAGGCCCGTCCGCGGCGGATCGCCATCACGCCCGACGGGGTGGTATGGGCAAGCGATTACGCGCGGGGCGTGCTGATCCGTTTTGATCCGAAAACCAATTCCTTCCGCGATTACCCCTCGCCCTCCGGCCCCCGCTCAGCGCCCTACGGCATCACCGCGCTCGGCAACGTCGTCTGGTATTCGGAATCGGGCACGCGGCCCAACACGCTGGTCCGTTTCGATCCCAAAACCGGAGCGATGCAGAGTTTCGCCATCCCCTCAGGCGGCGGGGTGATCCGCAACATGATGCCCACCCCCTCGGGCGGGCTCGCGCTCGCCGAGTCGGGGCTCGACCGGGTGGCGGAAGTAAAAATCAGCGAGTAACGTAACGGCCGGCTCATCGATCAGCGCCCGCCCCCGCGCGTGAGAAGGGACGGACCAAGGGAGGAGACGATGTCACAGGCTCTCGGCAGCAGCGCGACCACCGCGGTCATTTCGCCCCTCGAGCGGCAGACCATCCGCAAGGTGGCCTGGCGGCTGATGCCGCTCCTCATGCTCGGCTATTTCTGCGCCTATCTCGACCGGGTCAATGTCGGCTACGCCGGGCTGCAGATGAACAAGGCGCTCGCCTTCTCGGCGAGCGTCTTCGGCTTCGGCTCGGGGATCTTCTTCTGGGGCTATTTCCTCTTCGAGATCCCGAGCAATCTCATCCTCGCCCGGGTCGGGGCGCGGCTCTGGTTCACCCGCATCCTCATCACCTGGGGCATCATCTCGGCGCTCGATGCCTTAGTGTGGAATGCGACCAGCTTCTACGTGATCCGCTTCTGCCTCGGCCTCGCCGAGGCCGGGTTCTATCCGGGGGTGGTCTATTTCCTCACCCGCTGGTTCCCCTCCTATTACCGGAGCCGCATGATGGCCTTCCTCATGCTGGCGAGCGTGATCTCGCTCATCCTGGGCCCCATCGTCTCCGGCCAGTTGCTCGAACTCGACGGGATGGGAGGGCTTGCCGGCTGGCAGTGGCTCTTCCTGCTCGAAGGCCTGCCCCCCATCATCATGGGGATCGTCATCTTCTTCCTGCTCACCGACCGCCCCGAGGAGGCGCGCTGGCTCGATGAGGAAGAGCGCGCCTGGCTCACCGAGCGGCTCAAACACGAAGAGACGATGCGCGAGGCGATCCGCCGCTACGAGCTCCTCGAGGCGCTGCGCAATCCGCGGGTATGGGGGCTCACCCTCGTCTATTTCGGCCAGAACGTCTCCAATTACGGCTTCCTCATCTTCCTCCCCCAGATCATCAAGGCCTTCGGGGTGAGCTACGGGATGACCGGCCTCATCGGCGCGATCCCCTTCCTCTTCGCCGCCTTCGCCATGCTGGTCTGGGGCTGGCATTCGGATTACACCGGCGAGCGGGTCTGGCATCTCGCCGGGGCCTGCCTGCTCACCGCGGCGGGGCTTTTTGCCTGCTACTTCCTGCAGGGAAATCCGGTTGCGATGATGATCGCCCTGATCTGCGCCCAGATGGGCCAGGCGAGCATCACCCCGATCTTCTGGTCGCTCCCCACCGCCATGCTCACCGGCATCGCCGCGGCGGGCGGCATCGCGTTGATCAATTCGGTGGGCAATTTGGGTGGCTTCTTCGGCCCCTCGATCTACGGTCTGGTCAAGGATGCCACCCACTCCGACGGGCTCGCCCTGATCGCGATCGGCGCCTTCGTGGTGATGTCGGCGGTGGTGGTGCTGGCGCTCGGCCATGACCACCGGCTCGAGGTCATCCCCACCCGCAAATCCCCTGAAAAGGACTGAAGGAGCGCGCGATGTTCGCCCCACCCCCCGAGATCCCCGCCGCGCTCTTCGCCCGTCTGCCCGAAGCGCTGAAAGAGTCGGACGAGACCCATCCTTGGGTCGCCGCCCAGCCCAAGGGCGGGCCCTCCCGCTCGCTACTCGAGGGCCCCGCCTTCGACCGGGAGGGCGCGCTCTGGTGCGTCGATCTCCCCAATGGGCGCATCCTCAAGGTTTCAGCGGAGGGCGCGTTCCACGTGGTGAAGACCTATGACGGCTGGCCGAACGGGCTTGCCATCCACCGCGACGGGCGCGTCTTCATCGCCGATCACAAGCGCGGCATTCTCGTCCTCGATCCGGTGAGCGGAGAGATCACGCCGTTTCTCGAACGGTTCGGGGTCGAACCGTTCAAGGGCGTCAACGATCTCACCTTCGCCTCCAACGGCGATCTCTATTTCACCGACCAGGGCCTCACCGGCTGGCACGATCCCTCGGGGGCGGCTTTTCCGCTGGCGCGCCGCCGAGGACCGGCTCGAGTGCCTGCTCGACGGCATCCCGAGCCCCAACGGCCTGGTGCTCACTCTCGACGAGAGCGCCGTGCTGCTCGCGGTGACCCGCGCCAATGCCATCTGGCGGGTCCCGCTCACCCGCCACGGCGTGGCCAAGGTCGGCACCTTCATCCAGCTCTCGGGCGGCGGCGGGCCGGACGGGCTCGCCCTCGATGCCGAGGGCGGACTCGTCGTCGCCCATGTGGGCATGGGAAGCGTCTGGTGGTTCGATGCGCGCGGCGAGCCCAAGGGGCGGATCCGCTCCCCGCTCGGCGCCTATACCACCAATGTCGCCTTCGGCGGGCCGGAGAACCGCAGCCTCTTCATTACCGAAAGCGAGAGTGCCACCCTCCTCCGCGCCGAACTCGGCACCCCCGGCCGGGCGCTCTTCTCACACGCCGCGGCCGAAGACTAGGAAAGCCCG
The DNA here is from genome assembly GCA_000759655.1 of Acidicaldus organivorans. GTDB lineage: Bacteria > Pseudomonadota > Alphaproteobacteria > Acetobacterales > Acetobacteraceae > Acidicaldus > Acidicaldus organivorans. The sequence goes on from KN173958.1 coordinate 10,001, forward strand.
AAGGAGAGAGCCCCGGGGGGGGGAGCCTCAAGGTGAGCCTCAGGCGCGCCGCCGCGCCCCGAGCGTGAGAAGGGCGAAGGCGAGGCCGATCTTTGCCGCATCGGCCAGCACGAAGGGAAGGAAGCCGAGCGCCACCGCCTGGGCGGGGCCGACGAAGCGCGAAAGCCAGGCGAGGCCGGAGGCGAAGATCAGCGCATCGGCGGCAACGAGTGCGGCGAGCAGGGCGAGCCCGCGGGGAAGGCCGCCCCAGCGGGCACGGACCAGCCCAAGGAGAAGGGCGGCGGGGAGAAAGCCCGCGAGATAGCCCCCGGTGGGGCCGAGGAGGGCGGCGATCCCGCCCGCCCCGGCGAAGAC
>KN173959.1:0-566 GCA_000759655.1 Acidicaldus organivorans
TCGCCTCCGCGGTGCTCGACAATGCGCCGACCTTTCTCCTCTTTTTCCGGGAACTGGGCGGGGTGGAGGGGCCGCAAAAGGCGCTCGAGGCGATCGCGGCGGGAGCGGTGTTCGGGGGCGGGCTTACTTACGTGGGAAACGCGCCCAATCTCCTCGTCCGCCTGGTGGCCTCGCGGCTCGGCATTCCGATGCCGGGGTTCTTCGCCTTCGCAGGCCAGGCCCTGCTGCTCGCCGCCCCCTCGCTGCTCTGGGTGACGATGGCGTTGCGCTGAGGACGCGGCGCCCCGACTTCAACCCCGAGTCCAACCCCGGGTTCGGCCCCGAATTCAGAAGCTCGCGGGCAGGGCGGCGGCTTCCTGCTGGCGGAGGATCTCGCCGGCGAGATAGAGGCTGCCGCAGATCAGCACCCGGGCGGGCGGCCGCGCCGGCTCTTCCGCCGCGAGCCGGGCGAGCGCCGCGCTCACCCGCTCCGCCCCCTCCGCCTTGCCTTCGGCAGCGGCGATGATGTCGGCAACCGGCATGGCGAGATGCTGGCCGGGCTCGGCCACCGCGAAGAGACGGCGGGC
>KN173959.1:852-989 GCA_000759655.1 Acidicaldus organivorans
TGCCGACGATGAGGTGGCAGGGCCGGTCCGGCCAGGCGGTGGCGATGTGCTCGGCGAGCGCCGCGCCCGCGCCCGGATTGTGCCCGCCATCGAGCCAGAGCTCCCAACCGCCCGGCAGGAGATCGGCAAGCCCGCCG
>KN173959.1:1080-1752 GCA_000759655.1 Acidicaldus organivorans
GTGAGGCGCTGCATCCGCGCCGGCCATTCGGCGCGCCTGAGCCCCGCCGCGACGGTGTCCCGATCGAGGGAAAACCCCCCGGCGAGGAGCGCGGCGATGGCGATCCCGGCATTGTCGTGCTGAAAGCGGCCGGGAAGCTGGGGCGGGTCGGGAAGCTCCCAGTCGATCTCTCCCATCCTGAAACGGAACCCGCCCGGACGCGCCGCGACCTCCCAGTCCCGCCCGCGGGCAAGCAGCGGCACGCCCGCCGCCGCGGCGCGCGCTTCGAAGACGGCGCGCACCTCCGGCGCTTGCGCCCCGGTCACCACCGGCGCGCCGGGCTTGATGATCCCCGCCTTCTCCCCGGCGATCACCTCGAGCTCGCTCGACCATCGCGAGTTCCTGGGCGACACGCTCGCGGCCATCGCCGGGGAGAAGGCGGGGCTCATCAAGCCCGGCGATGGCCTCGAGCGTGTCGCCCAGGAACTCGCGATGGTCGAGCGAGATCGAGGTGATCGCCGCGGCGCGCGGCGGCGGGATGACGTTGGTCGCATCGAACCGTCCGCCCAGGCCCACCTCGATCACCGTCTTCGAGGTGATCACCGCGGCGGCGGGATGACGTTGGTCGCATCGAACCGTCCGCCCAGGCCCACCTCGATCACCGCGATATCGGCCGGCGTTTCAGCGAAAAGC
>KN173959.1:1854-2647 GCA_000759655.1 Acidicaldus organivorans
AGAAAGGCCGCCGCGGTGATCACCTCGAAGACGGTGATCGGCGCCCCGGCATTGACCCGCTCCACCTTCTCGAGCGCCGCCTGCAGCTCGGCATCGGTGGCAAGCCGCCCAGCGAGCCGGATCCGCTCGTTGAAGCGCACCAGATGGGGCGAGGTATAGACATGGGCGGAAAGCCCCGCCGCCTCGGCGATCGCCCGGCAGAAGGCGGCGGTGCTCCCCTTGCCGTTGGTCCCGGCGATGTGGATCACCGGAGGCAGGCGGCGCTCGGGATGCCCCAACGCGGCGAGCAGGCGCTCGAGCCGGCCGAGGCTCAAATCGATCAGCTTGGGATGGAGCGCGTGCAGCCGGGCGAGGATCGGCGAGAGCGCCGGCCCAAAGCCGGGCTCGGGCGGGGGAAAGGTCTTCACGCCGCCTCCTTCACCATGAGCAAGGAGAGAATGCGGGCGAGGAAGGGGCGGATCTCGGCGCGGCGCACCACCGCATCGATCATCCCGTGTTCGAGCAGGTATTCGGCGCGCTGGAAGCCTTCGGGGAGCTTCTCGCGCACCGTCTGCTCGATCACCCGCGCCCCGGCAAAGCCGATCAGCGCGCCGGGCTCGGCGATCTGCACGTCGCCCAGCATGGCGAAGCTCGCGCTCACCCCTCCCGTCGTGGGATCGGTGAGCACGACGATGAAGGGAAGCCCCGCCTCCTTGACCAGACGGGTGGCGATGACGGTGCGCGGCATCTGCATCAGGCTGACCGCGCCCTCCTGCATGCGCGCTCCGCCGGAGGCGGTATAGACGACGAGCCC
>KN173959.1:2720-4704 GCA_000759655.1 Acidicaldus organivorans
CGCCTTCTGCAGCACGGCGAGCCGGGCTGCGGCGACGAGCCCCTCGCCCACCGCCGCCCCCATCGAGCCCCCGAGAAAGCCGAACTCCATCGCCGCCACCACCGCCGGGCGGCCCTCGATCGTGCCATGGGCGACGAGGAGCGCATCCTGAAGCCCCGTCTTCTCGCGCGCCTCCTTGAGCCGGTCGGTATAGCGCTTGGTGTCGCGGAAGCGGAGCGGATCGGTGGGCACCTTGGGAAGCTCGATGCGCGTGCCCCCGTCATCGAGCGTCCAGGCCAGGCGTTCGGCGGCGCTTGCCCGCATGTGATGGCCGCAATGGGGGCAGACCTTGAGATGGGCCTCAAGGTCGCGCTGGAAGATCATCTGCTGGCAGGCCGGGCACTGGTGCCAGAGATTGTCGGGGATCTCGCGACGGCCGAGCAGGGTGCGGATCTTGGGCCGGACGAATTCGGTGAGCCAGTTCATCGAGACGCTCCGGGAGGTCGGGGATCAGGCGGCGGGCGAGCGGCGGACGGCATGCACCGCCTCCGCCAGGGCGTGGGCCGCCGCGATCACCCGCGGCAGGGTGTCGGCGGTGGGACGGCCCTGATCGAGCGTGCCCGCCATGAGGTCGATGAGGGCGGAGGCGACCACCGCGCCATCGGCGAGCCCGGCCACCTCCGCCGCCTGCTCCGGCGTCTTCACCCCGAATCCCACCGCGATGGGAAGGGAGGTGGCGCGGCGCAGCCGTGGAATGGCGCGGCCAAGCTCCTCGCGGCTCGCGCTCCGCGTGCCGGTGATGCCGGTGATCGCGATGTAATAGACGAAGCCGCTCGACCCCTCGAGCACGGTGGGAAGCCTCGCCTCCGAGGTGGTGGGGGCGACGAGGCGGATGAAGTCGAGCCCGGTGGCGCGGGCCGCGGGCAGCAGCATGTCCTGCTCCTCGGGCGGCAGATCGACCACGATCAGCCCATCCACCCCCGCCTCGGCGGCGCGGCGGCAGAAGCGTTCGATCCCGAAGCTCATGATCGGGTTGAGATAGCCCATGAGGATGATGGGGGTCTCGGCATCCTCGCGGCGGAATTCGCCGATGAGGTCGAGCACGCCAGAAAGCGTCGCCCCCGCCTTCAAGGCGCGCTGGCCGGCGGCCTGAATGATCGGCCCATCCGCCATCGGATCGGAGAAGGGCATGCCGACCTCGATCAGGTCGGCCCCGGCGGCGGGGAGAGCGCGGAGCAGGGCGAGAGAGGTCTCCCGGTCGGGATCATAGGCCTCGACGAAGGGGATGAAGGCGCTCCGCCCCTCGCTGCGGAGGGCTGCGAAACGGCGGGCGATGCGGGAGGGGGCGCTCATAGGCGGGCCCCGAGGCGTTCGGCGACGGTGAAGATGTCCTTGTCGCCGCGGCCCGAGAGATTGACCACGATCACCGCCTCGCGCCCGAGTTCGGCGACGAGGCGGGGGAGATAGGCGAGGGCGTGGGCCGATTCGAGGGCGGGGATGATGCCCTCGCTGCGGGCGAGCAGCGAGAAGGCGGCGAGCGCCTGATCGTCGGTGACGGCGTGATAGGCGACCCGCCCGGTCTCGAAGAGGAAGGCGTGCTCGGGCCCGATGCCGGGATAGTCGAGCCCGGCGCTCACGCTGTGCGCCTCCTCGATCTGCCCGTCCTCGGTCTGCAGGAGATAGGTGAGATTGCCGTGCAGCACGCCGGGGCGGCCGCGGTTGAGGGAGGCGGCGTGCTTGCCGCTCTCGAGCCCGAGCCCTGCCGCCTCGATGCCGATCATGCGCACGGAGGGCTCGTCGAGGAAGGGGTGGAAGAGGCCGATCGCATTCGAGCCGCCGCCCACGCAGGCGAGCAGCGCGTCGGGAAGCCGCCCTTCGGCGGCGAGGATCTGGGCGCGGGTCTCCTCGCCGATCACGCTCTGGAAGTCGCGCACCATCATCGGGTAGGGATGCGGCCCCGCCACCGTGCCGATCAGGTAGTAGGTGTCGCCGACATGGGCCACCC
>KN173959.1:4787-7374 GCA_000759655.1 Acidicaldus organivorans
GGGATGTCGAAGAGGGCGCAGACGGTGGCGGTGGCGACGCCATGCTGGCCGGCGCCGGTCTCGGCGATGATGCGGCGTTTGCCCATCCGCTTGGCGAGCAGGATCTGGCCGATGCAGGAATTGATCTTGTGCGCCCCGGTGTGGTTGAGGTCCTCCCGCTTGAGGTAGATCCGTCCCCCGCCCACCGCTTCGGCCAGCCGGTCGGCCCGCCAGAGCGGGCTCGGGCGGCCGACATAATCGCGCAGGTAGCGCTCGAACTCGGCGCGGAAGGCCTCATCCTCGCGCGCGGCGCGGTAGGCCTCCTCGACCTCGAGGATGAGCGGCATCAGGGTTTCGGCGACGAAGCGACCGCCGAAGGGGCCGAACCGTCCCCGCGCATCGGGGCCGCTCCGGAGCGAATTCACTCTCTCGTCCACGTCTCTTCCCTCGCCTGGGGTTTGTGCCTCATAGCGCAGACCGCCTCGCCGGTCACGGGGCTTATGACACGGGGGCCAATGAGGGGGGCCAATAACAGGGAGCCAATGATCAGCCGATGACCAGCTGGAGCGATCCGGGGCAATGCGCGCCGACGAGGGGAAAGATGCCCCCTCTTCGGTACGGGGAAAGGGGATTGGCGAAAAATTAACCCTCTTCCGCCACACTCGGCGAAAAGGAGCCGCCCATGCCCGCCTTTCCCGCCCAGCCGCCGATGGCCCTCGTCGTCTCCACGATCTACGGCCCGATGATCGTCAACCGGCACGACATCAACCAGACCAACGCGCTGATCAAGACCGGACGGGCCTATGATGCCGAGCAGATCGAGATGCTCGCCCTCCTCCTCGGCTTCTGCCCGCCCGATCCGGTGGTGGTCGATGCCGGGGCGAATATCGGCACCTTCCCCCTCCGACTCGCCGCCGCCGCGGGGCCGCGCGGGCGCGTGCTCGCCTTCGAGCCGCAACGGGTGCTCGCCTACATGCTGGCGGGCTCGGTGGTGCTCAACGGATTGACCAACGTCACCTGCGAGGTGATGGCGCTCGGTGACCGGGACGGGACGATCGAAGTGCCCCAGTTCGACTACGATGCGCCGCTCAATTTCGGCAGCATCGAGTTCGGCGGGCCGCAGCGCGAACCGCTCGACCAGCAGCCCCGAAACGACCCGGCCTGGCGCGAGTTCGTCCCCCTCGTCCGCCTCGACCGCTTCGCCCTCCCGCGGCTCGACCTCTTCAAGATCGACGTCGAGGGGATGGAAGAGGCCGTCCTCGACGGGGCGCGCGAGACCATCGCCCGCCACCGCCCCATCCTTTTCGTCGAGCACATGAAGTCCGACGAAGCGGAATTGCTCCGCCGCCTCGGCAACTGGGGCTACGAGATCTTCCGGGTGCGCGAGAATTTCCTCGCCCTGCCCCCCTTGATTTGCCAGCAGGTGAGCGTCACCGGCTTCAAGATCGATCCGCCGCCCGCCCCCTGAACGGGCCGGAGAGGCGATGGGCGGCGCGCGGAAAAACATCCCGCGCCTCGGCGGGAAGGGGTTTCTCACCACCGCCGAGCCCCTCCCGCCGGACAAGCGGCGATCGGTCAGAGATTTTTCTCGACCCACTCCTTGAGGCGGGCCTTGGGCAGCGCGCCGACCTGGATCGCGGCGGGCTTACCCTCCTTGAAGAGGATCATGGTGGGGATGCCGCGGATCGAATATTTGTTGGGCGTCACCGGGTTGTCATCGACATTGACCTTGGCCACGGTGAGCCGCCCCGCATATTCCTCAGCGATCTCCTCGAGAAAGGGAGCGACCATCCGGCAGGGGCCGCACCACTCGGCCCAGAAATCGACGAGCACCGGGCCCGCGGCCTTCAGCACCTCGCTCTCGAAAGTCTCGTCGGTCACGCTCTTGGTGTGTGCACTCATCGCCGTCCTCTTCGTCTGGGCCGCGGCCCGTCACCCTCTCCGCTCCCGCCGGGACGTGCCGGAAGAGCGGCTCTTCTGCAAGATGGGCGGAAAAGAGGGCGGGATCAAGCAGGACCCGATGGAAGAGCGGCGTCCAGGGCCTCTTTGGCCAACCCGTCGATGCGGGGAAGCACCGTCCAGATGATCGCTGCCCGCACCTCACAGCCGGGGTAGAGCTCGGCGAGCAGCGCAGCATAGAGGGCGAGCTGGCGGAGATAGGAGGGGGGCGCCTTCCCGGGCGGGGGGGGCTCGGCGTCGGTCTTGAAATCGGCGAGCCACACCACCTCCGGCGTGATCACCAGCCGGTCGATCACCCCGCTCACCTCAAAACCTGCCACCGAGCCGGCCACCGCCACCTCGGCCCGCGCCTCCGGCCCGAAGAACCTGGCGCAGGCGGGATCGGCGAGAAGGGCGGCGACTTGCCCCCAGATCTCCGCCGCCGCCGCGCCGGCCAGGCCATTGGCGGCAAGAAAGGCGAGGGCGCGGCCTTCCCTTTCCGCCTCCGCCAAGGCGGGGAGCTGGGCGAGCAACGCGTGCACGAGCCGCCCCCTCTCGAGCGCGGCAGCGCGGGGGCCAGCCCTCCCCTCCAAGGGGGAACGCGGCGCGGCCGCCGCCGGGGCGGCCGGGGTGAGGCGGGGCGGCGGAGAAGGCTCGGAGGGCGGCGGGT
>KN173960.1:0-2561 GCA_000759655.1 Acidicaldus organivorans
CGCTGGATGAGGAGGAAGAGGAGCGGCCTCGGCGCGGAGCGAGCCCGCGCAAGACCCTCGCCCCCGTCGTCAAGAAGGGGGTGGAGGAGCGCCGTCCGCGGCGCATCGACATCCAGGCCGCGCTCGAGGGCGAGGACGAGGAGCGCATGCGCAGCCTCGCCTCGGTGCGGCGCCAGCGTGAACGTGAACGCCGCCAGGCCGAACTCGCCCGGCTGCATGCCGATCAGATCAAGGTGGTGCGCGACGTGGTCATTCCCGAAAGCATCACCGTCCAGGAACTCGCCAATCGTATGGCGGCCCGGGCGGCGGACGTGATCAAGGCCCTGATGAAGCTCGGGGTGATGGCCACCATCACCCAGACCATCGACGCCGATACCGCCGAACTCGTCGTCCAGGAATTCGGGCACCGGCCCAAGCGGGTCTCGGAGGCCGATGTCGAACTCGGCCTCGAAGGCCCCGAGGACGATCCCGCCACGCTGGTGCCGCGCCCGCCGGTGGTCACCGTGATGGGCCATGTCGATCACGGCAAGACCTCGCTCCTCGATGCGCTGCGCCAGACCGACGTCGCCGTGCACGAGGCGGGCGGCATCACCCAGCATATCGGCGCCTATCAGGTGCGGCTTCCCTCCGGCCAGCGTATCACCTTCATCGACACGCCGGGCCACGAGGCCTTCACCGCAATGCGGGCGCGCGGGGCGAAGGTCACCGACATCGTCATCCTGGTCGTCGCCGCCGATGACGGGGTGATGCCGCAGACGGTGGAGGCGATCCGTCACGCCAAGGCCGCCGGCGTGCCGCTCATCGTCGCCATCAACAAGATCGACAAGCCCGGCGTGAAGCCGGACCGGGTGCGCCAGGAACTCCTCAACCACGAGGTGGTGGTGGAATCGCTCGGCGGCGACGTCCAGGAAGTGGAGGTCTCGGCGCTCAAGCGGATCAATCTCGACAAGCTCCTGGAAGCGATCCTGCTCCAGGCGGAGATCCTCGAGCTCCGCGCCAATCCCAACCGCCCCGCCGAGGGCACGGTGATCGAAAGCCGGCTGGATCGCGGCCGCGGCCCGATCGCCACCGTCCTCGTCCAGCGCGGCACGCTGCATCAGGGCGACATCGTCGTCGCCGGCACCGAATGGGGCCGGGTGCGCGCCATGCTGAATGATCGCGGCGGCCAGGAGAAAGAGGCCGGCCCCTCCATGCCGGTCGAGATCTTGGGTCTCTCCGGCGTCCCGGCGGCGGGCGAGAAGCTGATCGCGGTGGAGAGCGAGACGCGGGCGCGCGAGATCTCCGAGTTCCGCCAGCGCAAGGCGCGAGAGAAGCTCGCCGCCCAGGCCCAGGCCACCCGCAAGGGCGGCAGCCTCGATCAGATGCTGGCCCGCATCCAGGCCGGCGAGCAGAAAGAGGTGGCGGTGCTGATCAAGGCCGACGTGCAGGGCTCGGCGGAGGCGATCTCCGCCACCGTGGCCAAGCTCGGCACCGACGAGGTGAAGGTGCGCATCCTGCACGCCGCGGTCGGCCAGATCACCGAAAGCGACGTCCAGCTCGCCAAGGCCTCCGATGCGGTGATCATCGGCTTCAACGTCCGCGCCACGGCGCAGGCGCGCGAGCTCGCCCACCGCGAGGGGGTCGATATCCGCTACTACAGCATCATCTACGAGCTCGCCGACGACATCGCCGCTCTCATCCGCGGCCGCATGGCGCCCAAGGTGCGCGAGAAGTTCCTCGGCTATGCCGAAGTGCGCAAGGTTTTCGACATCAGCAAGGTGGGCAAGGTCGCCGGCTGCATGGTCACCGAAGGCGTGGTGCGCCGCGGCGCCGGGGTGCGCCTCATCCGCAACGGCGTGGTGATCCACGAGGGCGAGCTCTCCCAGCTCAAGCGCTTCAAGGATGACGTGCGCGAGGTGGCGCGCGGCTTCGAATGCGGCCTCTCCTTCGCCGGGTTCAACGACCTGCGCGAGGGCGATGTCGTCGAATGTTTCGAAACCGAGACGGTTCCGGCTTAAGGCGAGGCGGTCGGTGACGGTGCGTAGAGACCAGAAGGTGCGTCGAGACCGAAAGCGAGGCCCGGCATGAAGCGCAAGCCCGCCCCCTCCCGCGCCCCCTCGCTCCGCGAGCGGCGGGTGGGCGAGCTCATCCGCCATACGCTGGCCGAGCTCTTCGCCCGCGGCGCCTGCCACGACCCCGAACTCGCCGAGGCGCGGCTCACCTTCACCGAGGTGCGGATGAGCCCCGACCTCCGCCACGCCCGGGTCTATTTCCGGAGGCTCGGACGGCGCGATGCGGCGAGCCTGCTGCCGGCGCTCGCCCGCGCCCAGGGCTTCCTCCGCCACGCGGTGGCCGAGGCGGTGCAGCTCAAATTCGCGCCCGAGCTCCATTTCGAGCCCGACACGGCGCTCGACCGCGCCGAGGCGATCGAGGCCCTCCTCCGCTCTCCCAGCGTGGCCCGCGACCTTCACTAGCAGGATCCGATGAAAAGACGCCGCGGCATTCCGATCGACGGCTGGCTCGTCGTCGACAAACCACAGGGTGTGCTGAGCACCGACGTCGTCAACCACGTCAAGCGGGTC
>KN173960.1:2828-2979 GCA_000759655.1 Acidicaldus organivorans
CGCCACCGGCGTCCTGCCGATCGCTTTGGGGGCAGCGACCAAGACCGTCGCCTACGTCATGGAAGGGCGCAAGGTCTACCGCTTCGTGCTCCGCTTCGGCGAGGCGCGCGATACCGACGATGCCGACGGCGCGGTGACCGCGACCTCGCCG
>KN173960.1:3070-3632 GCA_000759655.1 Acidicaldus organivorans
GTGCGCCCCACCGACGCGGCGATCCGCGCCGCTCTTCCCCGTTTCATCGGCGACATCCTCCAGATCCCGCCCGTCTATTCGGCGGTGAAGGTGCAGGGCGCGCGCGCCTATGACCTCGCCCGCGCCGGGGAGGCGGTGACGCTCGCCCCCCGCCCTGCCCATATCGAGCGCTTCGAGTTCCTCGAACGCCTCGATGCCGACCGCGCCCTGTTCGAGGTCTGCTCGGGCAAGGGCGTCTATATGCGGAGCCTCGCGCGCGATCTCGCCGCGGCGCTCGGCACCTATGGCCATATCGAAACCCTCCGCCGCCTCCAGGTCGGTCCCTTCACTGAGGGGAAGGCGGTGCCGCTGGACAAAATCCGGCGGACGGAGGATACGGACGAGGCTCCCCTTGCCCTCCTCGCCCCGGTCGCGACCGCGCTGGCCGACATCCCGGCGCTGGCCCTGACCGGAGAGGAGGGGGCAGCGCTCCGTCAGGGCCAGGCGGTGAGCCTGGTCAGCCTGATGGGGCGTATTCCGCAGGCCGCCGATCCCGATGGCGGGCGGGTGCGGATGATGCTCG
>KN173960.1:3719-4175 GCA_000759655.1 Acidicaldus organivorans
GGGGGCGTCTGCTCGGGCTCGGCCGCCTCGAAGAGGGCTGGCTCAAGCCGGAGCGCCTGCTGCAACCCGAAGCATGAAGGAGAGTTTCACGATGTCGATCACTCCCGAACGGCGGGCGGCGCTGATCGCCGAATACGCCCCCCGCCCTGGTGATACCGGCAGCCCCGAGGTGCAGGTCGCCCTGCTCAGCGAGCGGATCAACAACCTCACCGAGCACCTCAAGACGCACGCCAAGGATTTCCACAGCCGCCGCGGCCTCCTGATGATGGTGAGCCAGCGCCGCCGGCTGCTCGACTATCTCAAGCGCAAGGACGCCGCCCGCTACGAGGCGCTGATCAAGCGGCTCGGCCTGCGCCGCTGAGGCCGCCGGCGAAAAGGCTGGCAAAAGGTGCGGGGAGGCGGTTTCAAGACCGCATCCCCCGCCTATATAGGCGGCCAAAGAGGATGATCTCCGGC
>KN173960.1:4281-4725 GCA_000759655.1 Acidicaldus organivorans
AATGCCGGAGGAGGCAGGGCATGGGGCCCTGCCGCGCCGAGGAGGCGGAAAGGAGAGAAGGCACGATTCGAAGGGTGAAGACGAACGGGAACCGACCCCGCGCGGCGCCTCTGGCCAGGGGGAGAGACGGCCTCTTCCCCTTGACCCGAGACGCCGGTCTGGCTCGCCCGTGGTTCATCCTTGAATCGTCGCCGCCGCCCCTTCCGTCCCTCGCCTGGACATGAGGAAAACGACGACGATGTTCAACTACTTCCGTAAAGAGATCGAATGGGGCGGGCGCACGCTCGTGCTCGAGACCGGCAAGATCGCCCGTCAGGCCGATGGCGCGGTCATGGCCCGGCTCGGCGACACAATGGTGCTCTGCACCGCGGTCGGGGTGAAGACGCCCAAGCCGGGGCAGGATTTCTTCCCGCTCACTGTCCACTATCAGGAAAAGGCCTTCGC
>KN173960.1:4799-5051 GCA_000759655.1 Acidicaldus organivorans
CGCCGGACGCATCCCGGGCGGCTATTTCAAGCGCGAAGGCCGGCCCTCCGAGCATGAGACGGCTGACCAGCGTCTCGTGCTCGGAGGGCCGGCCTTCGCGCTTGAAATAGCCGCCGGACGCATCCCGGGCGGCTATTTCAAGCGCGAAGGCCGGCCCTCCGAGCACGAGACGCTGGTCAGCCGTCTCATCGACCGGCCGATCCGCCCGCTCTTTCCGGAGAATTTCCGCAACGAGGTGCAGGTCATCGCCAC
>KN173960.1:5129-9739 GCA_000759655.1 Acidicaldus organivorans
CGTCCTCAGCCATGATCTGGAAAACGCCCCCGACATCGTGGCGATGATCGGCTGTTCGGCCGCACTCACCCTCTCCGGCATTCCCTTCCTCGGCCCGATCGGGGCGGCGCGCGTCGGCTACATCGACGGCCAGTATGTGCTGAACCCGACCACCGCCGAGCGCGAGCGCTCCGCCCTCGACCTCGTCGTCGCCGGCACCGCCGAGGGGGTGCTGATGGTCGAATCGGAGGCCAAGGAGCTCAGCGAGGAGGTGATGCTGGGCGCGGTCACCTTCGGCCATCAGGCGTTCCAGCCGGTGATCCAGGCGATCATCGAACTCGCCGAATATGCGGCGAAGGACCCCTGGGATCTGCCGCCGCCCGACCCGGCGCTCGAGACGCTCAAGGCCAAGATCGATGCGCTCGCCCGCGCCCCGCTTGCCGAGGCCTATCGCGAAAAGGCCAAGCAGGCGCGCCAGGACAAGGTGGCGGCGGTGAAGGAGGAGGTGCTCGCCCGGCTCACCGCCGAAGACCCCACCCTCGATCCCGAACTGGTCAAACCGCTGTTCAAGGATCTCGAGGCCGAGATCGTGCGCAGCGCCGTGCTCGAGACCGGCATCCGCATCGACGGGCGCGACACCAAGACCATCCGCCCCATCGTCGCCGAAGTCGGCGTCCTGCCCCGCGCCCATGGCAGCGCGCTCTTCACCCGCGGCGAGACCCAGGCGCTCTGCGTGGCCACGCTCGGCACCGGCCAGGACGAGCAGATCATCGACGCGCTGGATGGCGAATACCGCGAGCACTTCATGCTCCACTACAATTTCCCGCCCTATTCGGTGGGCGAGACGGGCCGGCTGGGGAGCCCCGGCCGGCGCGAGGTGGGGCATGGCAAGCTCGCCTGGCGGGCGATCCACCCGCTCCTTCCCGAAAAGGACCAGTTCCCCTACACGCTCCGGGTGGTGAGCGAGATCACCGAGAGCAACGGGAGCTCCTCGATGGCCACCGTCTGCGGGAGTTCGCTCGCCCTGATGGATGCGGGCGTGCCGATCCCACGTCCGGTGGCGGGGATCGCCATGGGCCTGATCAAGGAGGGCGAGCGCTTCGCCGTCCTCTCCGACATCATCGGCGATGAGGACCATCTCGGCGACATGGACTTCAAGGTGGCGGGCACCGAGCTCGGGGTGACCAGCCGGCAGATGGACCTCAAGATCACTTCGATCACCGCCGAGATCATGCGCATCGCGCTCGAGCAGGCGCGCGAGGGGCGGATGCACATCCTCGGCGAGATGGCCAAGGCGAGCTCGCGCGCGCGCTCCGACGTGGCGGCGACCGCGCCCCGCATCACGGTGATCACCGTGCCCAAGGACAAGATCCGCGAGGTGATCGGCACCGGCGGCAAGGTGATCCGCGAGATCGTCGAGCAGACCGGCACCAAGATCGACATCGAGGATGACGGGACGATCAAGATCGCCGCGACCGATCCCGCCCAGGCCCAGGCGGCGGTGGACTGGATCCGCGGCATCGTCGCCGAGCCGGAGCTTGGCGCGATCTATACCGGCAAAGTGGTGAAGACCACCGATTTCGGGGCCTTCGTCAATTTCCTCGGCTCACGCGACGGGCTCGTCCATATCAGCGAGCTCGCTCCCGGCCGGGTGGCCCGCACCACCGACGTGGTCAATGTCGGCGATACGGTGAAGGTCAAGGTGATCGGCTTCGACGACCGGGGCAAGGTCAAGCTCTCGATGCGCGCCGTCGATCAGGCCACCGGCGAGGACATCTCCGCCCAGCAGCCCCCCAAGGGGCGGCGGGAGCGGAGCGAGGCCGCCTCCTGATGCGGCCCCGTCCCGCCCCACACCGCGCGGCGCGCGCGAAACTGGGCTGAACGAGAGGAGAGGAGGTCTCCGTGCGTCCAATCAATGCCATACGCATGGGGGGAGTCGAGGTCCTGCCGCTGATCGAGGGCGGCAAGGGGATCTCGGTCTCCAACGGGCTGTCCTCCGGCCACTGGGCGGCGACCGGCAGCGTTGGCACGTTCAGCGCGGTCAACGCCGATTCGGTCGATGCGGAGGGACGGGTGGTGCCGCAGGTCTATAACGGCCGCACCCGTCGCGAGCGCCATGAGGAGCTCGTCGCCTACGCGATCCAGGGCGGCATCCACCAGGCGCAGGTGGCGCACGAGATCTCGGGCGGCCGTGGGCGCATCCACGCCAACATCCTCTGGGAGATGGCGGCGGCCGAGCGCGTCATCAACGGCGTGCTGGAGGGGGCGAAGGGGCTGATCCACGGCATCACCTGCGGCGCCGGCATGCCTTACCGGCTCGCCGACATCGCCGCCCGCTTCAAGGTCTATTACTACCCGATCGTCTCCTCGGCCCGCGCCTTCAACGCGCTCTGGCGGCGCGCCTATCACAAGGTCCAGGAATGGCTGGGCGGCGTGGTCTATGAGGACCCGTGGCGGGCGGGCGGGCACAATGGGCTCTCCAATTCGGAGGATCCCAACCGGCCGGAGGATCCCTATCCGCGGGTGCTCGCGCTGCGCAAGCTGATGCGGAGCTTCGGGCTCGGCGAGACGCCGATCATCGTCGCAGGCGGGGTGTGGTGGCTCGAGGAGTGGGAGGACTGGATCGACAATCCCGAGCTCGGCCCGATCGCCTTCCAGTTCGGCACCCGCCCCCTGCTCACCCAGGAAAGCCCGATCAGCGACGCCTGGAAGAAGAAGCTCCTCACCCTCAAGGAAGGCGACATCTATCTCAACCATTTCAGCCCGACCGGCTTCTATTCGAGCGCGGTCAACAACGCCTTCCTCCAGGAGCTCAAGGAGCGTAACGAGCGTCAGGTCGCCTATACCAACGAGCCTTTGGGCGAGCACGTCGCCGAGTTCGGATTGGGGCCGCGCAAGCGGCCGGTCTATCTCACCCCCCCCGATCTCGCCCGGGTGCGCGAATGGGAGGCGGCGGGCTTCACCGAGGCGCTGCGCACCCCTGATAACACGCTGATCTTCGTCACCCCGGAGAAGGCGCGCGAGATCCGCGCCGACCAGGCCGCCTGCATGGGCTGCCTCTCCCAGTGCCGCTTCTCGAGCTGGAGCCAGGAGGGCCCCACCTACTCCACCGGCAAGAAGCCCGACCCGCGCAGCTTCTGCATTCAGAAGACGCTGCAGGCGATCGCCCATGAGCGCGACGATCCGACCTCGGTCGAGCGCAACCTGATGTTCAGCGGCCATAACGGGTTCCGTTTCGCCACCGATCCGTTCTACTCGAACGGCTTCATCCCCACCGTCAAACAGCTGGTCGAGCGCATCCTCACCGGGCGCTGAGCGCGCGCCGTCTCGCGCCCCTCACTCGAGTGCTGCCCGCAGCGCCGCCGCCCCCGCCCGCGGCGCGATCAGGGCGGCCACGAGCAGCACGGCGAGCAGGAGCGCGAGATGGGCGGCAGGCGAAAGCCCCCACATTACCGCATCGACCGCCGCCGTGCCGAAAATCAGCACCGGCACGGCGAGCGGCAGGACGAGGAGCGGCATCAGCACCCCGCCCCGCCGCGCCCCGAGCAGGATGGCCGAGGCCATCGTCCCGAAGAGGGAGAGGGCGAGGGTTCCCATCAGGAGCCCCGCGAGCAGGGTGCCGAGCGCCTCTGAGCGGATGGCGAGCATGATGGAGAGCGGCCCCGCGATCAGCACCAAAGGAAGCCCGGTGGTGAGCCAGTGCACCGCGATCTTGGCCCCGACCAGGGCGGAGAGCGGCAGGCCAGAGAGGGCAAGCTGTTCGAGCGAGCCGTCCTCGTAATCGGCGGCGAAGAGGCGCTCGAGCGGCAGCAGGGCGGCGAGCAGTGCCCCGATCCAGACGATGCCGGGAGCAAGCCGCATCAAGGTGGCGGGATCGGGGCCGAGGGCGAGCGGAAAGAGGCTTCCCGTCACCACGAAGAAGAGGAGGGCGGCGAGGGTGTCGGTTCCCTGGCGGTAGGCGATGGCGAGATCGCGGCGGATGAGGAGGAGAAAGGCGCTCATGCGAGGCTGAGTTCCCGGGCCGAGGGGAGGGGAAGCGGCTGATGGGTGGTGGCGACGAGGAGACCGCCGCTGGCGAGATGCGCGGCGCAAACTTCGCCCAGGATGGCGAGCGAGGCGGCATCGAGCCCGTTTCCCGGCTCATCGAGCAGCCAGAGCGCCGCTCCCTTGAGGAGGAGCCGGGCCAGGGCCAGGCGGCGCTTCTGCCCGGCCGAGAGGAAGCGGGCGGGAAAGGCGGCGAGCGGGGAAAGGCCGAACGTGGCGAGCGCGGCACGCCGCGCCGCCGCCTCCGCGGCCAGTCCCGGCAGGCGCAGATTGTCCTCGACCGAGAGCGCGCCTTTCACCCCGTCGAGGTGGCCGAGATAGGCGAGCCGCGCCGCATGCGCCTCGAACTCTCCCGAGACCTGCGCCCCCGCCCAGCGGATCTCCCCCTCGGCGGGGCGGGCGAGCCCGGCGAGCAGCCGGAGCAGGGTCGATTTGCCCGCCCCGTTGCGGCCGCGGACGAGGAGTGCCTCGCCGGGGGCGAGCGAGAAGGAGAGGCCGCGGAAGATCCAGCGCTCGTCGCGGCGAAAGCCCAAGCCTTCCACCGAAAGCCCCCCCTTACCGTCTCCCGCCTTCCCCTCCTTCCCATC
>KN173961.1:0-264 GCA_000759655.1 Acidicaldus organivorans
GCGAAGAACTGATCGAGCAGAAGCCGGGTCGCCGCGGTGGGCGGGCGGATGCTGGGGGCGGCGACCCGGCTTCTGCTCGATCAGTTCTTCGCCGCGCTGGAGGCGAGGCTCGCCCCGGCAGGTGCTCCGGCGCGCGGGGGCGTGCTGCGCCGCCTTCTCGCCGCGCTCCGCCGCCTCTTCGCCCTATGGAGGGGACGGTGAAACCGCCGCCCTTCGCCTATTTCCGTCCCGCCCGCCTCGACGAGGCGCTCGCCGCGCTGGCCG
>KN173961.1:346-1346 GCA_000759655.1 Acidicaldus organivorans
AGGAGGGGGCGCAGGTGCTGGCGGGAGGGCAGTCCCTGCTGCCCATGCTCAATATGCGGCTGGCCCGGCCGCAGCTCCTCATCGACATCATGCGCCTCCCCGGCCTCGGCGAGATCCGCCGCGAGGACGGATCTCTCGTCGTGGGGGCGGTGGTGCGGCAGGCAGCGCTCGAGACCTGGGCCGAGCTTCCGGGCACCCTGCCGCTGCTTGCCCGCCTCTTCCCCCATATCGCGCACTGGCAGATCCGCTGCCGGGGCACGGTATGCGGCTCGATCGCCCATGCCGACCCGGCCGCCGAATTGCCGCTCGCCCTGCTCGCGCTCGGCGGCACCGTGCGCCTCGCGAGCCGCAGGGGACGACGCGAGATTCCAGCCGAGCAGTTCTTCCTCGGCCCGATGCTCACCGCCCGCCGCGATGACGAAATGATCGAGGCGGTGCTGTTTCCCGTCCACCGCCCCGGGTTCGGCTATGCCTTCCGCGAAGTGGCGCGGCGGGACGGGGATTTCGCCCTGGTGGCGCTGGCGGTGGTGGCCGGGCCGGATTGCGTGCGGCTCGCCGTGGGCGGCGTGGAAGACCGCCCCCTTCTGCTCACCCTTCCCCCCGCCACCGCCCGGGCCCATCCCGAAGCGCTGGCCGCAGCGCTCGCCGGCCTTGCCCCGCGCGGAGATCCTCACGCGCCCGCGTCCTACCGCGAGGCGGTGCTCCGCGCCCTTGCCCCCCGCATCATCGCCGAGGCCCACGCATGCCGCGACTGAATGCCGATGAGACGGTCTCCGTCGCCTTCACCCTCGATGGGGAGAGGGTGCGGGTGAGCGTCACCCCGCGCACCCTGCTTTCGGATGCGCTCCGCCACGGCCTCGGGGTGGGCGCCGTGCATGTCGGCTGCGAACACGGGGTGTGCGGCGCCCACCCCGAGCCCGTGGCGGAGCGCACCCTGCTTTCGGATGCGCTCCGCCACGGGCTCGGGGTGGGCGCCGTGCATGTCGGCTGCGAACACGGG
>KN173961.1:1475-2682 GCA_000759655.1 Acidicaldus organivorans
ATCGTGATCGATGACGCCCCCGCCCGCGCCTGCCTCCTGCTTGCGGTGCAGGCGGAGGGGGCGGAGATCCGCACCGTGCGCAGCCTCGCCGCCCCCGATGGCGGGATGGGGCCGCTGCAACGGGCCTTCGCGGCCCATTTCGCCCTGCAATGCGGCTTCTGCACGCCGGGGCTGCTGATCAGCCTCGATGCCTGGCTTCGTCGCCACCCGGACGCCGACGAAGCCGCGCTGCGGGCGGTGATCGGCGGCCATCTCTGCCGCTGCACCGGCTATCAGCCGATCCTCGCCGCCGCCCTTGCTGCCCGGCCCGCCTACCAGACGGCGCGGGAGGGAGGCGAGGACGCCGGAAGGGAAACTCCGGGAAACGGGGAGGTCTGATGTTCGATCTTGGCACCAGTTTCGCGGTAAGCGCCGCCCGCACCCCTGACGCCCTCGCCTTCCTCGATGGCGTGACGCGCCTCACCTACCGCGAGAGCCTCGCCCGCATCGCCGCCCTGGTGCGGGGGCTCGACCACCTCGGCCTGCCGCAGGGGGCACGCCTCGTCACCGTGCTGCAAAACCGGCTGGAGGCGGCGCTCCTCCATTGGGCCTGCCAGTTCGCCGGTCTCGTCATCACCCCGGTCAATTGGCGGGCGAGCGCCGCCGACATCGATTTCGTGCTGGAGGATGCCGAAGCCGAGGCCCTCGTCTTCGAGCCGGCCTCGGCGGAGGCGGTACGGGGGAGCACGGCGGCGGCGCGGCGGCGGCGCATCGTGATCGGCGCCGAGCCGGAGGGAGATGAGATCCGCTTTGACGAACTCTTCCTTCCCGGCCCCGACACACCGCCGCGCCGCGCGTCCGCGGAGGATCTTTCCCTCCTCTTCTATACCTCGGGCACCACCGGCAAGCCCAAAGGGGTGCCCCGCCGCCATCGGGCCGAACGGGCCGCCGCGCTCGCCCATGTCGCGCAGAACCTCTACCGGCCGGGGGAACGCACGCTCGGCGTGATGCCGCTCTATCACACCATGGGGGTGCGCTCGCTGCTCGCCATGTCGCTGGTGGGGGGCGCCTTCATCTGCCTCCCCCGCTTCGACCCCGCCGCCGCGCTCGCCCTGATCGAGGCCGAGCGCATCACCTCCCTCTATCTGGTCCCCACCCTCTATCACGACCTCCTCCATCATCCCGACTTCGCCCGCCGCGACGTCTCCAGCGTGCGCAAGCTCGGCTT
>KN173961.1:2757-6359 GCA_000759655.1 Acidicaldus organivorans
CGCTGGCGCGCCGATGACCGAGGGCCTGCTCCGGGCGCTCACCGCCGCCTTCCGGCCCGAGCTCTTCGTCAATCATTACGGCTCTTCCGAGATCTACACCTTCACCGTCGAGATGGAGGCCGCGCGCAAGCCGGGCTCGGCGGGCAAGGCCGGGCTCAACCAGTGGATCCGTGTGGTGAGACTTGGAAGTAAAGATCCCGAGGCGCTCGCCGCGCCCGGCGAAGAGGGCGAGATCATCGCGCTTGCCGCGAGCGACGAGGCGTTCGAGGGCTATTGGCGGCGGCCGGAGGCCGATGCCAGGGCGCTGCGCGAGGGTTGGTATTTCACCGGCGATACCGGCTACGTCGATGCCGAGGGCGATCTCTTCGTCACCGGACGGGTCGATGACATGATCATCACCGGCGGGGAGAACGTCTCGCCGGTGGAGATCGAGAGCGTGCTGTCGCTTCATCCGGCGGTTGCCGAAGTGGCGGTGGCGGGGCGTGCCGATCCCCGTCTCGGCCAGGTGGTCACCGCCTTCATCCGCCGCCGCGCCCCGGTGAGTGAGGCCGAGCTCGATGGGCATTGTCTTGCCTCCGGCCTCACCCGCTTCAAGCGGCCGCGGGCTTACATCTTCGTCGCCGAGATTCCCAAATCGCCGGTGGGCAAGATCTTGCGCCGCAAGCTGGTCGCGGGCGAGTATCGTCCCGAAAGTGACCCCCCATCCTTTCCCGCAACGGAGTGAGCCCATGGCCGAACGCCTCAATGATCCCCGTCTTGCCGATCTCGACGGGTTCTACGTCACCATCGATCCGGAAGCGGAACGGGGCGATATCGTGCTCGCCCGGCCGCCGATGAACATCATCACCATGCGCCAGCGCCCGCAGCTCCGTGCTGCGTTCGAGGTGCTCGATGCGCATGAGGCGGTGCGGGTGATCGTGCTGCGCGCCGAGGGGGAGCATTTCTCCTCGGGCGGCTATATCAAGGGCTTTCTCGAGGCGAGCCCGGAGGAGGTCGCCCATCTCGCCGACAACATCGCTGCCCCCGCCCGCTGTCGCAAGCCGGTGATCGCCGCCAATCGCGGCTATACGTTCGGGGTGGGGTTCGAGCTTTCGCTCGCCTGCGATTTCCGTATCGTTTCCGAAACGACTCTCTACGCCCTGCCCGAACAGAAGCTCGGCCAGGTGCCAGGCTCGGGCGGCTCGGCCCGCCTGCTCAAAATGATCGGCTTGAGCCGCACCAAGGAGGTGGTGATGCTGAGCCGGCGCATTTCTGCGCAAGAGGCGGTGGCCTGGGGGATCGCGCTCCGCGCCGTGCCGGATGGCGAGCTCGAGGCGGCGGTGGATGCGCTGGTTGCCGAACTCCGCACCTTCTCCCCGCTCGCCCAGCGTGCCGCCAAGCGCCTGCTCAACGAGAGCGAGGAGGCGCCGCTCGAGACGGCGATCGCCCTCGAGGGCCAGGTCTATGCCCGGCTCCGCCAGTCCGAAGACTTCCGCGAAGGGGTCGAAGCCTTCCACCAGAAACGCCCCCCACGGTTCCAGGGAAGGTAGGGTTCAGGGAAGGTAGGGGGCCCCAGCAGGCGGAAGGCCGCGGTCGCGCCGATGCCGGCCTCACTCCCGGCCTTGCTTTTCCTCTGCGCCGTGAGGCGCGCGGGGTGGGGCGCTCTCCGGGAGGACGAGGGGGGCGCGGCTTCGCGCATTGCCTGCCGCCGTGGCCTTCTTGAGGAGGGCGAGGAAGAGCGCCTGTTCGGTCGCATCGAGCCCGGCCAGGATGTCCCGCTGCAGGTCGCGGACGACCGGCACCAGGCGCATAAGCGCCGCCTCTCCCTCTTCGGTGAGATAGAGGGCGCGGGCGCGGCGGTCGCGCGGGTTGATTTCACGGCGCACATAGCCCTTGCGCACCAGGTGCTCGATCGCGCCTCCGATGGTCACCCGGTCATAGGCGATCAGCCCGGCGATGCGCGCCTGATCGAAGCCGGGGCAGGCGCGGATGGCGACGAGCGCGGCGAACTGGACCTGGGTGAGGTCGAAGCCGGCCTTGCCGACTTCTTCGAGAAAGATCGAGACCGAGATCTGATGAAGCCGCCGGATGAGGTGTCCCGGCATGTCGTAGATGGGCAGCACGCCTTTCTCCCGTCTGGATTTTTCTGAGCCTTCGCCCGTCGCGCCTTTTGCTTCCCCATCTTTGGATTTGACAAGGGCGGCAATGATGAGTATGCTACCGATAAGCATACGACGCAATAGGGGGGGATGCGCCATGACCGAACGCCTGGGCACGCTTGAGGAACTTCCCTCCGATTACCGGGCCGCGCTCGGCGCGTTGCACCTCGCGCCCCTGTGGCCCGCCATGCGCGTCCTCCTTCCCCATCACCGGCCGCAAAGCCCCACCGTGCCGCATCGCTGGGCCTACCGCGCCTTGCGTCCGCTCCTTCTCGAGGCGGGACGTCTTACCCCGGTGGAAAAGGCCGAACGGCGGGTGCTCGTCCTCTGCGATCCGGGGCGGGAGGGCGCGTTGCAGGCCACTGCCACTATCTATGCCGGCCTGCAGCTCCTGCTTCCCGGCGAGCGCGCCGCCAATCACCGCCACACCCCGAGCGCGGCGCGGGTGGTGGTGGAGGGGCGCGGCGGATACACCACGGTCGAGGGCGAGAAATTGCCGATGGCGGAGGGCGATCTCATCCTCACCCCGGGCGGGGAATGGCACGAGCACGGCCATGAGGGCGAGGAGCCGGTGGTGTGGCTCGATGCGCTCGACCTTCCCCTCTTCGTGGCGCTCGATGCATCTTACGCCGAGCCCGGCGCGCTGCAGCGGCCGCTCAATCGGGTGGATGCGAGCGAGAGCGACTATCTCGCCGCCGGCCTGGTGCCGCATCGCAGCCCCGCTCAGCCCCAGCGCGGACGCTATCCGCAGCGGCGCTTTCCCTGGGCGCGCACCGAGGCCGCCCTCCGCCAGCGGGCGGCGGCGCGCGGCGAGGGCCATGCCCTCCTCGATTACGTCAATCCCGAGACTGGCGAGGATGTCCTCCCCACCCTCGGCTTCACCGCGATCCATGTCGCCGCTGGCCAGAGCCTGCGGCTCCCGGTGAGTTCGGTTTCCGGGATCTTCCACGTCATCCGCGGGGAAGGGGAAAGCGAGATCGCCGGGCGCCGCTTCGCCTGGGAGGACAAGGACACGCTGAGCGCCCCGGTCTTCGCCCCGGTCACCCATCACGCCGCCCGCGACGCCTTCCTGATCTGGATCCATGACCGGCCGTTGCAGGAGCGGCTCGGCTTTTACCGGGTGATCGAGGAGGCGGGGCGATGAGCGGCGCCGATCTTCCTGTTCTCATTGCGGGGGGCGGCATCGGCGGGCTTGCCGCGGCGCTCGGCCTTGCCCGGTGCGGCCTTGCGGTCACCGTGTTCGAGAAGGCGGCCGAGTTTGGCGAGATCGGCGCCGGGATCCAGCTCGCCCCCAACGCCTTCCGCGCCCTCGACCGCCTCGGCGTGGGCGAGGCGGCGCGCGCGGTGGCGGTGTTCATTGACCAGTTGCGGCTGATGGACGCGATGAGCGGCGACGAGGTGGCGCATGTCGATCTCGGCCCGCGTTTCCGCGCGCGTTTCGGCAATCCTTACGCCGTCATCCAT
>KN173961.1:6433-7649 GCA_000759655.1 Acidicaldus organivorans
CGCCGCGACATCCACGGCGTGCTGCTCGATGCGGCGCGCGCCGAGCCGCGGATTACCTTGCGGGCGGGCGCCGAGGTGCTGAGCTATGAGGACGAAGGGGGACGGGTGCACGCGCGGCTTGCCAATGGCGAGCGCGTCGCCGGCCGCGCCCTGATCGGCGCGGATGGACTGCGCTCACGCATCCGCGCCCAGCTGATCGGCGATGGGGCGCCCCGGGTCTCGGGCCATTCTACCTATCGTTCGGTGATCGAAACGGCAAAAATGCCCGAGGACCTGCGCTGGAATGCCGCCACGCTGTGGGCCGGGCCGAAATGCCACATCGTGCATTATCCGCTTTCCGGCTGGAAAGTGTTCAATCTCGTCGCAACCTATCACAACGACGCGCCCGAGGCGGTTTCGGGAAAGCCGGTGGAACGCGAGGAGGTGCGGCGTGGCTTTCTGCACATCCATGAGCGTCCGCGCCGGATCATCGATCATGGCGAAGGATGGCGGCTCTGGGTGCTGTGCGACCGCGATCCGGTCGAGGGCTGGAACCGGGGGCGGGTGAGCCTGCTCGGCGATGCCGCCCACCCGATGTTGCAGTATTTCGCGCAAGGGGCGGCGATGGCGCTCGAGGACGCGGTGGCGCTGGCGGGGAGTTTCGCAAGAAGCCTCGGGGATGTCGAAGGCGCCTTGGCGGCCTACGCCGAGGCGCGTCTTCTCCGCACGGCGCGGGTGCAGCTCATGTCGCGGGCGATCGGCGAGCACATCTACCACCCGGCAGGGGTGCACGCGGCGCTGCGCAACGCCATCATGTCGGCGAAGTCGGATGAGGAGTGGTACGAGATCCTCGCCTGGCTCTATGGCGAGCCGCCCGAAGACTAGAGGGCGGGGGAAGATAGAGGACAAGGGAAGACCGGGGCTTGGGAAGAAACATCCATCGAAAACGAAGGGAGAACGTCCCCATGGCAGGACGGAAATGGCGCGTTTTTCTGGGGCTCGGCTTGAGCCTTGCAATGGGCGCGATGCTGATGAAGGCCGCATCGGCAGCGGAGGAGGGCCCGCCGGTGGTGATCGGCGTGCTCAACGACATGTCGGGGCCGTATGCCGATCTTTCGGGACGCGGCTCGGTGGTCGCCGCCGAACTCGCCATCGAAGACTTCACCGCCCCCCATCCCCGCCATCCGCCGATCCGCCTGCTCGCCGCCGATCACCAGAACAAGGCCGACGTGGGCGT
>KN173962.1:0-574 GCA_000759655.1 Acidicaldus organivorans
CGACGCGCCGGCGAATCCGCCTGCCGTTGCCGCCGCCGCGCCGCCGCCTGCCGCGCTGATCGCCGCGCCCGATGCTCCGCTCGCCCTTCTCGCCAGCCGGGTGCCGCCTCCGCCCGAACTTGGCGGGGTAGCCCTTCTGCTTCCCTTCCCCCCCGCCACCGGGGCGGCAGCGGTGCGGCGAGGAAGCGAGGCCTTGGTGGTGTTCGACGAGAAGCGGCCGATCGACCTTCGCGGGCTGGCCAACGATCCTTTCTTCGGCCACGCCGTCATCCAGGACCTGCCCAACGGCACGCTGCTCCGCCTGCCGCTCGCGCTGGAGGCGGCGCTCGCCTTCCGCACCACCCCGCGCGGCTGGGTGGTGATCGAGACGGTCCGCCCCCCGCCGCTCGACCCCATCCCGGCGCAAGCCCGCACCTTCCCCGATGCCGGGCTCGGCCTGGTGCTCGCCGCCCGCACGCCCTCGCACGTCATCGCGCTGACCGATCCGCTGAGCGGCCTTCCCCTACTCTTCGGCACGGTGCGCGCGCCGGGCCAGGGGATCGCGCTCTCCCGTCAAACCCCCGAATTCGACCTC
>KN173962.1:845-5091 GCA_000759655.1 Acidicaldus organivorans
GCGGTGCGCGGCGCCCTCCAGCACGAAGGCGACCCGGCCGCCNCCTCTACCGCCGCCTTGAGGACGAGAGCCTCGCCGCAAGCCGCCTTCCGGCGCGGGAGCGCACCCCGCTTCGCCGTCAGGTGGCGAGCACTCTGATTTCGCTCGGCTTCGGCCCGGAGGCCCAGGCGGTGCTGTCGCTCGCCCGCGACCAGGACCCGGCCGCCTCCGCCGATCCCGATCTCGCCGGTCTCGATGCGGTCGCCGCCCTTGTTGCCGGACGGAGCGACGAAGCCGCCGCCATCGACGCCCCGAGCCTTGCCGGGAGCGACGAGGTCGCCCTGTGGCGGGCGGTGCGCGGCGCCCTCCAGCACGAAGGCGACCCGGCCGCCGCCGCCGGGTTTGCGGCGAGCTGGCCCCTCATCCTCGCCTATCCGGAAGGGCTGCGGCACCGGCTGCTGCCGCTCGCCGCCGAGACGATGGCGCTCGGCGGTCAGGTCCCGGCCGCCCAGAAACTCGTGGCAAACCTCCCCGACGAGGCCGATCTCGACCTCGCCCGCGCCCTGATCGCCGAAAAGACCGGCAACGTCGATGCCGCCCTCGCGCTCTACGACCGGCTCGCACAAAGCCGTGACCGGCTGCTCCGCGCCCGCGCCGCGGTGCGCGCCGTCGAGCTCCGCCTCGCCGCCAAACGCATCAGCCCCGAGGACGCGGTGAGCCGTCTCGATGCGCTGCTCTATGCCTGGCGCGGCGANCCCGCGCCGCTCGCCCGCGCCGCCGCCTTCCCCCGCCGCTTCGACTTCCCGTCACTTCCCGCAACCNCCCCGACCCCGCGCCGCTCGCCCGCGCCGCCGCCTTCACCCGCCGNTCGAGGAACAGACCGGCGCGTGGCGCAAGGCGCTCGCCCTCCTGCGCGAGACGGAGGCGATCTTTCCCCGCGATCGCGCCCTCATCCACGCCCGTCTCGAGCAGACCTTCGCCGACCTGATCGATGGCGACAAGGCGCGCAACGTGCCGCCCTTCGAACTCGTCACCCTAGTCGATGAGAACGCCGATCTCCTCCCGGGAGGGGCGGCGGGCGAAGCCTTGGTGGCGCGTTTCGCCGATTCGCTGATCGCGCTCGATCTTCCCGAACGCGCCGTCCCGGTGTTGCGCCGCCTGATCGACCACGCCGCCTCGCCCGCCGCCAAGGCCGAGCTCGGCGCCAAGCTCGCCGCCCTCGAACTCGCCCTCCGCGATCCGGCCGCCGCCTCTGCCGCGCTCACCGCGACCGCCCCGGCTGCGGATGCCGAGATCTCCCCCACCCTCGCCGAAGAGCGCGCCATTCTCGCCGCCCGCGCCGCCGCCGCCCAAGGCGATCTTCTCACCGCGATGGCCGACCTCGCCCCGTTCGATGACACCAAGGCACAGGGCGTGAAGGCCGAGCTCTTCGAGAACGCCCATGACTGGCCGCAGGCCGAGAAAGCGCTCCGCGCCTATGTTGCGGGATTGACCGGCGGCGACGAGACGCTCGGCGAGCATGAGGCGCGTCTCGTCCTGCGGCTTGCCACCGCCGCGGCCCAAGCCAATGACGAAGCGCTGCTCGGCGAGCTCGCCCAGAAATTTACCCGCCGGTTCCCGCCCGGACCGCTCGCCGACATGTTCCGGGTGCTCACCTCACGCCCCGCCACCAGCCCAAGCGACATCTCGGAAGTCTCCAAGGATGTCGCCGCCGCCCGCTCCATTCCCGAAGCCCTCGAAGCGCTCAAAGCCGCCGGCACCAAGCCGAAAGAGACCAACTGAGCGAAACCCGCCGCGCACTGGCCGCTTGGGGGCCTCAGTCGGTCACGCCGGGGCGTCCCTCGACCGTCAGCATGCTCGCCGTGAGCAGCGCCACCCGCCGCCGCCCGCCCTCTTCATCCTCGGCGAAAACATCGGTCTGCACCACGCTCAGCGTGCGGCCGGGCTTGATCACCTCCCCGCAGGCGATGAGGCGCACCCCGCGCGCCGGGGCGAGGAAGTGGATTGTGAAGTCGGTGGTGAGCACGCCGGCCGTGGGCGGCATCAGGCTGAGGGCGGCGTATCCAGCGGCGCTGTCGGCGATCGCGCTCACCGCCCCGCCATGAACGAAGCCGTGCTGCTGGGAAATGGCAGGATGCGGGCGGAGGATGATCTCGACATGGCCCGGGCGGATCGCGCCGAGCTCGGCACCCAGGGTCGCCATCAGTCCCTGACGCGCGAAACTCGCCCGGATGCGGGCTGCGATCTCCGCCTCATCCATCCGTCATCCCCCTCCACCATTCCCCATCCGCCGCGCCGGCTTCGACGGGGAGAAGGGTCGCGCTTCCGTCGCGCCTCCGTCGCGCCGGTCATTACCGGCGATCAGTCGAGCCGGTAATTCGGCGCCTCACGGTCGATCGCCACGTCATGGACGTGGGATTCGCGCAGCCCCGCCGCGGTGACCCGGCGGAAGCGGGCGTTTTTCTGGAGCTCAGGAATGGTCGCGCTCCCGGTATAGCCCATCCCGGCGCGAAGCCCGCCCACCAGCTGATGGATGATCGGCGCGACCGGCCCCTTGTAGCCGACCCGCCCCTCCACGCCCTCGGGGACGAATTTGAGCGTATCGCGCACTTCCTGCTGGAAGTAGCGGTCCGCCGAGCCGCGCGCCATCGCGCCCACGCTCCCCATGCCGCGATAGGATTTGTAGGAGCGGCCCTGATAGAGGAACACCTCGCCCGGCGCCTCGTCGGTTCCGGCGAGCAGGCTTCCGATCATCACGCAATCCGCGCCCGCCCCGATTGCCTTGACGATGTCGCCGGAGTGACGGATGCCGCCATCGGCAATCGCCGGGATGCCGCGCTCGTGACAGGCCGCCGCCGTTTCCAGCACGGCGGTGAATTGCGGCACGCCCACCCCGGCCACGATGCGGGTGGTGCAGATGCTGCCTGGCCCGATGCCGATCTTCACCGCATCGGCCCCGGCCTCGATCAGGGCGATCGCGCCTTCCGGCGTGGCGACATTGCCCGCGATGATCTCGACGGCATTGGAGATCTGCTTGATGGCGCTCACCGCGCGCAGCACGCCCGCCGAATGCCCGTGCGCGGTATCGACCACGATGACGTCCACCTCGGCCTCGATCAGGGCGCGGGCGCGGGCGATCCCTTCCTCGCCGACGCCGGTCGCCGCCGCGGCGCGGAGCCGGCCGAGCGCGTCCTTGTTGGCGAGCGGATGGGTCTGGGCCTTTTCCATGTCCTTGACGGTGATGAGGCCGATGCAGCGATAGGCCTCATCCACCACGAGGAGTTTCTCGATGCGGTGGCGATGCAGGAGCCGCTTGGCCTCCTCGTGGCTCACCTCGGCGGGAACGGTGACCAGATTCTCCCGCGTCATCAGCTCATAGACCCTGACCGAGGGGTCGGTCGCGAAGCGGACGTCGCGGTTGGTGAGGATGCCGACCAGCCGCCCGGTCTCGCGCTCGACCACCGGCACGCCGGAGATGTGGTGGGTCGCCATGAGCTGGCGGGCCTCGGCCAGGGTCTGGTCGGGATGGATGGTCAG
This sequence comes from Acidicaldus organivorans, assembly GCA_000759655.1. Classification (GTDB taxonomy): domain Bacteria; phylum Pseudomonadota; class Alphaproteobacteria; order Acetobacterales; family Acetobacteraceae; genus Acidicaldus; species Acidicaldus organivorans. The sequence goes on from KN173962.1 coordinate 4,362, forward strand.
CGGATTGACCACCATGCCGGATTCGAACTTCTTGACCCGCCGCACATGGGCGGCCTGTTCCTCGATCGAGAGATTCTTGTGGATGACCCCGATCCCGCCATGCTGGGCCATGGCGATCGCCATCGGCGCTTCGGTCACCGTATCCATCGCCGCCGAGATGAGCGGGATGTTGAGCGGGATGGAGCGGGTGAGCCGGGTGCGGGTATCGGTCGCCGCGGGCAGGACCTCCGAATAGGCGGGCACGATCAGCACGTCATCGAAGGTCAGCGCCTCTTCGATGCGGCCGTTGCGGCGGACCTCTTCGGCGGTGGCGGAGAGGGAGGGATGGGTGTCAGGGGCCATGGCGGGAAACCTCGACGGCATCCATGCGCCCCCTTAGCCTCTCCCTCTCTTCGAGGCAAGGCGAAAGCAGGGAGGCTGCGTTGCGCGGGGCGGGACGATCGCGGGCCGGCGCGCCTTGTTCCCGCCGTCCTGCCGTCACCCGGAGGCGCTCACGCCTCTTGAGCGAGGCTGGGCTCGGCCTGTTCTTCCTCGAGGCGGGGGCCGGTGTAGAGATGCGGCCAGCGGCGGGCGATCACCGGGCTTGCGCTGCTCCAGGCAAGGCAGGTGTCGAGCAGCGGCGGACGCCCGCCATTCTCGCGGGCGATCTCCTCCTCGGGCGTGCCCCCACCCTTGGCCTGACGGGCCAGCGCCTTGCGCATGCGCACCGAATAGAGGGTCTGGAAGGCGG
>KN173962.1:5163-6729 GCA_000759655.1 Acidicaldus organivorans
TGGTCGCCATCTGCTGCAAGAGCTCGCGGAGATGGGTGCAGCCCTCCACCCCGCCCACCCGCTCGAGCGCCGCCTTGACGAAGCCCTTGCGGATGGAAAGCCCGGCGAGGCGGGAGAAATCCTCCGCCGCATGCGGGCAGACCGAAGGATAGGGCGAGTAGTCGGTCACCGCCTCGCAGGCGATGACGTTGAGCGCCTCGTCGATGGTGAGCCGCATCCACATCCCGTGCAGCGGCTCGCCCGCCGGCACGTAGCCGCGCTCCTCGCTCTTGAAGCCCTGGGATTTGGTATCGGTGAGCAGCGCCTCGATGTCGAACAGCCCATCCTCGCGCTCATAGCCGTGGATGACGATACGGCGCTCGTGCAGGATCTTGCGGGGCGAAGCGGGGGGACTGAGCGGCATCTCTCAACTCCTCTCAACGGCCAGCGGTGAGGAAAAAGACGACAGGAAAGGAGCCGTCACAACGCGGGCTCACCCGCGACCGGCTCGGCGCCGAGGCTCTCGATGAGGGCGGCGGCATCCCTCACCGCCGCCTCGATCGCCTCCGTATCGGTACCCTTGGCGACGATCGCCACCCCACTCCCGCTCTCGCGGTAATAGGGATAGCTCCCGATCTCCAGCATCGGATAGCGGCGCTGGATCTCCTCGAGCCCGGCGGCGAGCCGTCCTTCGAGCAGGCCGCGGGCGTGGACGGCGCGCTGCAGGATGGGCGGGCCGCGATCGAGACGCGGGGCGAGCGCTTCGAACATCGCCTGCATGATGCGCGGCACCCCGGCCAGCACGTGCACGTTGCCGATGGAAAAGCCTGGCGCCACCGAGATCGGGTTGGGGATGAGCTCGGCGCCGCGCGGCATGGTCGCCATGCGCTGGCGGGCGGCGTTGAACTCCCCGGGTGGATAGTGGCGCGAAAGCAGCGCCCAGGCCTCTGGATGCGGCTCCCAAGGGACGCCGAACGCCGCCGCCACGCTCTCGCTCGTGATATCGTCATGAGTGGGGCCGATGCCCCCGGTGGTGAAGACGTGATCATAGGCGGCGCGCAGCGCGTTCACCGTATCGGCGATCACCTCGCGCTCATCGGGGATCATCCGCACCTCGCGGAGCGCGATGCCGAGCTCGGCAAGGCGCTTGGCGAGATAGCGCACATTCACGTCCTGGGTGCGGCCCGAGAGGATCTCGTTGCCGATCACCACGATGGCGGCGGTCGGATTGGGCGCGCTCATGTCCTCTCTCTCCCTGCTCTCCTCACCCTCGCCGCCACTCTACAGGATGTCGCGCAGAAGAGGCACGAGGGGGAGATCGGCGGGAGGCATGCGGTAATCGCCGAGCTCCTCGGGGCGCACCCAGCGCAGTTCCTGTCCCTCCCGCGGACGCGGCGTTCCCTGCCAGCGCCGGCAGAGATAGAGCGGCATGAGGAGGTGGAATTCGGGATAGGCGTGGGAGGCGAAGACGTAAGGGGCGAGGCAGGCCGGGCGGATGTCGATGCCGAGCTCCTCGGCGAGTTCGCGGATCAGCGCCTGCTCGGGCGTCTCGCCGGGCTCGCCCTTGCCGCCCGGGAACCCCCAGTA
>JPYW01000674.1 GCA_000759655.1 Acidicaldus organivorans
CCCCCCGGCCCCCAACCCTCCGGTCCCAAGTCCACTGACCCCAAGCCCGGTGTGACCTGCCCTGCCGCGGAGCCCCCTTTCGCCCCGCTGCCGCAAGGCTACTGGCCGGGGGAAGCCTTGGTGCTGCGCCGCCAGCGGATCGCGCTCCTCGCCGGTGTCGCCATTGCGCTCTGGGTGGTGCTCAAGCTCTTTGCCTCGATCCTGATCCCCTTCGTCGCGGCCGCAGGGATCGCCTATTTCCTCGACCCGCTCGCCACCCGCCTCACCCAGGCGGGCCTGCCGCGCCCGCTCGCCGCCTTCCTCCTCGTCCTCCTCCTCCTCGTCGCCGCCCTCGTCTTCGGACTGCTCCTCTATCCGCTGATCCTCGCCCAGCTTGGCCTGCTGATCAGCCGCCTTCCCACCTATGCCGCCATGCTGCGGGATTGGGCGATGGCGACGATGGCCGATCTGCAGAGCCGGCTCGGGCCCGATTTCGTCGATGCGCGGCTGCGCGAACTGGTCGGGAGCCAGGCGGGGAACATGATCTCCTTCCTCGCCTCCGCCGCCTCCACCCTGCTCGGCGGCGGCTTCGCCCTGTTCAACGCGCTCTCGCTGATCCTCATCACCCCGATCGTCTCTTTCTACCTCCTCCGCGACTGGCCGAAGATCATCGCCCGCATCGATTCGTGGCTACCGCGGCGCTATGAGGCGACGATCCGCGAGCAGGCGCACGAGATCAACCGCATCCTCGCCGCCTGGATCAGGGGCCAGGCGCTCTGCTGCCTGGTGCTTGCCCTTTACTACGCGGTGGTGCTGCGCGCGGTGGGGCGCGATCTCGGGCTGCTGGTGGGGATCGCCTCGGGGCTTCTCTCCTTCATCCCCTATGTCGGCTCGATCACCGGGCTCTTCACCGCGCTCGGGCTCGCCCTCGCCCAGTTTCCGACGTGGTGGGGGGTGGCGCGGGTCGGCGCCGTCTTCGTGCTCGGCCAGATCCTCGAGGCCTATGTCATCTATCCCCGTTTTCTCGGCGACCGGGTCGAGCTTCCCGCCGTCTGGGTCATCTTTGCCCTGTTTGCCGGGGGCGCGGCGTTCGGCTTCCTCGGCGTGCTGCTCGCCGTGCCGGTCACCGCCACCATCGGCGTGCTCGCCCGCTTCTGGCTCCGGCGCTATCTTCAAAGCCCCCTCTACCGCGACGCCCCGCCATGAGCGGATACGAGATGCCGCGCCAGCTCGCCCTTCCGCTCGATCTCGAGCCCGATTATCGCGGCTTTCCCTTCATCGCCGCGCCGGCCAACCGGGAGGCGCGCGCCTGGCTCGCGCATCCCGCGACCTGGCCCTCCGGACGGCTCGCCCTCTTTGGCGAGAGCGGCTCGGGCAAGACCCATCTCCTTCACCTCTGGGCCGACGAGGAGGGCCGCGCGCTCTGGCGGCCTGCCTTCTTGCGCCTTCCGCTTCCGCCGCTTCCCCCGGCCGGGCTTGCCCTCGACGATGCCGATTGCTGCGCCGATGAGGAGGCGCTCCTCCACCTCATCAACCGCGCCGCCGAGGAGGGCGTGCCGCTTTTGCTCGCCGCGCGCAAGCCGCCCGCGCGCTGGCCGGTCCGGCTTGCCGATCTCGCGAGCCGGCTCCGCGGCATGACCGCGGTGGCGATCGGAGCGGCGGATGAGGTGCTGCTCGAAGCCCTCTTCATCCAGCTCACCGAGGCCCGCCAGCTCCGCGTGCCCGAGACGGTGCGCCATTATCTGCTGGCCCGTCTGCCCCGCACCCCGGCTGCGGTGCGCGAGGCGATCGCCCGGCTCGATCGGCGGGCGCTCGCCGAGGGGCGCGCCGTGACCCGCCCGCTCGCCGCGCTGGTTCTGGCTGATCTCCTCGCCGGGGAGGGGGCGGAAACCGAAGACATCCTGCCGGAGAACGAGGGGAGCGCGGCCGAGGGGGAGGCGAGCGGGAGAGAGGCGCGGGGCGGGGAAGAGGCG
>KN173963.1:0-1175 GCA_000759655.1 Acidicaldus organivorans
CGCCCCCTTCCCCGCGGCGCGCGAGGGGCTATACCTGAGCCGCACGAGATCCACCCTTGGGCGGCCCCGCGCCGCCCCAACGAGACGAGGCGTCCCATGCCAAACCCCACCCCCTTCACGCCGAGACGCCCCCGAGGGGGCGGCGCCGCCCGATGACTCTCTTCCTCGCCTCTGTGCGCGATGCGGCGGAAGCGCGCCTGGCGCAGGCGGGCGGGGCCGACGTCATCGACTTCAAGAACCCCGCCGACGGCCCGCTCGGCGCACTCCCGCCGGAAGAGGTGGCGGCGATCCGCGCCGCCCTCGGCCCCGGCGCGGTGACCTCCGCCGTGCTCGGCAATCTCCCCACCACCCCCCACGCCCTGCTCCCCGCCGCCGAGCGGATGGCCGAAACCGGGGTCGATTACCTCAAATTCGGGATCTTCCCCGGCTATGACGCGCAGGCGGCGATCGCCGCGCTCGCCCCGCTCGCCCGGCGGGTCCGGATGATCGGCGTCTTCTTCGCCGATGCCGAGCCCGATCTCTCCCTCCTCGGCACGCTCGCCGAATTCGGCCATGCCGGCGCCCTGCTCGACACGCTCGACAAGGGCAAGGGGGGGCTTCTCGCCCATTGCGACATCGCCCAGCTCGCCGCCTTCACCGCCGATTGCCGTCGCCTCGGCCTCAAGGCGGGGCTCGCCGGCGGGCTCGAGCCTCCCGACATCCCGCGCCTCCTCCTCCTCTCCCCCGATCTCCTGGGCTTCCGCTCCGCGCTTTGCGCCGCGGAGCGGGCGGGCGCGCTCGATCCTGCCCGCATCGCGCTGATCCGCGGCCTCATCCCCCGCCCCGGCGAGACCGCCGCCGAGGCCGCGCCCGGCGAGCACGTCGAGCGCGGCCTCGGCGGCGGTCTCGCCGGGCGCGGCTACGTGCCGGACGAGACCGATCCCGAACACACCGAGCGCGTCATCGTCGAGGATCTGGTGGTGCCGATGTCGATCGGCGTCTATCGCGCCGAGGAAGGGCGGCGGCAGAAGGTGCGCTTTGCGGTCGAGGTCGCGGTGCGCCGCCCTCCGCGCCCGCCCGCCGATCTGCGCGACGTCTTCTCCTATGACGTGATCCGCGACACGATCCGCATGCTCGCCGCCGAGGGCCATGTCGGCCTGGTCGAGACGCTCGCCGAACGCCTCGCCGCCCGCCTC
>KN173963.1:1446-1739 GCA_000759655.1 Acidicaldus organivorans
ATGGGGTGGTGGGGGTCGCGATCGAGCGCCGCCGCCCCCAAAACCACGCCCCGCTCTACGCGCTGGGCCGCGGCGAGGGGCTGAGCCCCGAGGAGGATCAGGGCGAGAGCGCGTTGGGGAGGAGGGAGTCTTGAGCCTCGTCGTCAAGCTCGGCGGAAGCTTCCTCGACGCCCCGGCGCTTCCCGACCTGCTCGCCGCCCTCCCCCATCTTGCCTCTTCCCTCGGCGCGCCACGCCCTGGGGTGGCGGTGGTGGCCGGAGGCGGCGTCTTCGCCGATCAGGTGCGCGCGGCGC
>KN173963.1:1812-4298 GCA_000759655.1 Acidicaldus organivorans
AGGCGCGGCTCGGCTTCGATGACCGTGCTGCCCACCAGATGGCGCTGATGGCGATGAACCAGACCGCGCTCGCCTTCGCCGCGCTTGCCCCCGCAGATTCGCTCTCCCCCGCGCGCGACGAGGAGGACCTCGCCCGCCGCCTCCAGAGGGGCGAAAGCGCCCTCTTCCTCCCCTGGCCCGCCTGGGCGGCGCTTCCGGAGCTTCCTCCCTCCTGGGAGGCGACCTCGGACAGCATCGCCCTCCTGCTCGCGCAAAAACTCGCGCTTCCCCTCCTCATCCTCAAGCGCGCCCTTCCGCAAGCGCTGCCCGAGAATCCGGCGGCCTGGGCCGCCGCCGGAGTGGTCGATCCGCTCTTCCCCCGCCTGGCCCGCACCTTCCCCCACCCTCTCGTCCTGCGCGACGAAGCGTGGCTGCGCGAGATTGGGGCACGCGCCGCCCTCGTCCCCCAAATTCGCTCCGGGGAGGCCGCCTGATGGCCCGCGCCCGCACCTTTCCGCGCTGGGCCTGGGCGCTCACCGGCTCGGGCCATTTCTTCTCCGAATCGCTCGCCCTGATCCGGCGTCTCGGCGCGGTCGATCTCTTCCTCAGCCGTGCCGCGGCCGAAGTGCTGAAAATGTATCGCGAACGCCTCGACCTCCCCCCCGAGGCGCGCCTCTTCCGCGACAGCGCCGCCTCGAGCCCGCCGGTCGGCTATTTCTACAAGGGCCACTACCACACCCTCGTCCTCGCCCCCGCCACCTCGAACACGGTCGCCAAATGCGTGGTCGGCATCGCCGACACGCTTGCCACCAACGTCTTCTGCCAGGCGGGCAAGTGCCGGGTCCCCGCCATCGTCTTCGCCTGCGACTACGCCCCCGAGCTCGAAAGCCGCGCCCCCTCCGGCATGGTCAAGGTCTATCCGCGCCGCATCGACCTCGAGAACACCGCCCGCCTCAAGAGTTTCGAATACACCACGGTGGTCGAGTCGCTCGCCGGGCTCGAAGAGGCGATCGCCGCCCGCGCCGCCGAACTCGGCCTGCCGCTGGGCCCGCCCCTTCCGCAGGCGGCGGGATGAGGCTCCCTTGGCCGAGCGCCTCCTCTTCCTCACCGGCCATCTCGCCGCCCCGCGGCTGCGGCGCACCCTCGAATCCCTCGGCCCGGTCGATTTCTCCTGGGAGATCGCCGATGTCGGGGTGAAGGTCGCGGCGCTGATGACCGATGCGATCATCCGCCGCCGCCTCCGCCCCCCGCTTCCCGCCGACCGGGTGATCTTCCCCGGCCGCGCCGGGCTCGATGCCGAGGCGCTGTCGGCCCATTTCGGGGTGCCCTTCGAGCGCGGCCCCGACGAGATCGCCGACCTCCCCTTCTACCTCACCCGCCGCGCCGCCCAGGCCGATTTATCGCAATACGACATCACCATCTTCGCCGAGATCGTCGATGCGGCGAAGCTGGAGCCCGAGGCGCTGCTCGCCCGCGCCAGAGCGCTCGCCGCCGAGGGGGCGGACGTGATCGATCTCGGCTGCACCCCCGGCCTCCCCTTCCCCCATTTGGAGGCGATGATCGCGAGGCTCCAGGCGGAAGGGCTGCGGGTGAGCGTCGATTCGGGCGATCCCGACGAACTCGCCCGCACCATCCGCGCCGGCGCGGATTACGTCCTCAGCCTGACTGGCGAGACGCTGCATCTCGCCCGCGGGGCGCGCACCCGGCCCATCCTCATCCCCGCCGCCCCCGGCGATCTGGAGAGCCTGATCGCGGCGGCGGAGCGGGCCCAAGAAGAGGGGATCGCCGCGATCCTCGATCCGGTGCTCGATCCGATCCACATGGGCTTCACCGCCTCGCTCGAACGCTATGCCGCGCTCCGCCGCCGCCTGCCCGAGGCCGAGATGCTGATGGGCACCGGCAATCTCACCGAACTCACCGACGCCGACTCGGCGGGGGTGACGGCGCTGCTGCTCGGCATCTGCTCCGAACTCGGCATCCGCCACGTGCTCACCGTGCAGGTGAGCCCCCACACCCGGCGCACCGTGGCCGAGCACGACGTCGCCCGCCGCCTGATGTTCGCCGCCCGCCGCGATGGCGCCCTGCCGCGGCTCTACACGGAGGCGTTGCTCCAGGTCCATGACCGCCGCCCCCATCCGCTCACCGAGGCCGAGATCGCCGAGGCCCGCGCCGAGGTGCGCGATGGCAATTTCCGCATCCATGTCACCGAACGCGCCATCCATGTGTTCAACAATGCGCTCCATCTCGAGGGGCGGGAGGCGCTCGCCCTCTGGGAGGGGCTCGGCGCGGCGGTCGCGGGCGATGCGGCGCATGCCTTCTATCTCGGGGCCGAGCTCGCCAAGGCCGAGATCGCGCTCCGGCTCGGCAAACGCTATGTCCAGGACCAGGGGCTCGATTTCGGCGTGGCCGATCCCACCCCCCGCCCGGCGCGCGGGGCGGGTCTTGCTCATGGTCTCGCCCCTGCCGGGCCCACCCTTTCCTCGGCGAAGGAGAAGAGGGCGGCGGGG
>KN173963.1:4592-6230 GCA_000759655.1 Acidicaldus organivorans
CGGAGATCCTGGCAAAGGCGGAGAGGCGTGAATGGCTTTCATTCGCGAATGCATCGTCACCACCCTCACCCCGGCGGGCGAGCCCCATCTCGCCCCACTCGGCCTGATCGCCGACGGAGAGGGGGGCTGGATCGCCGCCCCCTTCCACCCCTCGCAGACGCTTTCCAATCTCCGCGCCGTGCCGGAGCTCACGGTGAGCCTCACCCTCGAGGTCCGCATCTTCGCTGGTCTCCTCACCGGGCGGCGCGACTGGCCGCTCCGCCCCGCCGCGCGTCTCCGCCCGCCGCGGCTCGCCGCCGCGCTGGCTCATGAGGAGTGCCGGGTGGTCGCGGTGCAGGAAGACCCGCTCCGCCCCCGCTTCCGCCTCGAAGTGGTGCATGCCGAGACCCACGCCCCCTTCCCCGGCTTCAACCGGGCGCAGGCGGCGGTGATCGAGGCCGCCATCCTGTTCTCCCGCCGCCATCTCCTGCCGCGCCCGGAAATCGAGGCCGAGCTCGCCCGCCTCGCCCCGCTCATCGAGAAGACGGCCGGGGCGGCGGAGACGGAGGCCTGGGCCTGGCTCAGCGAGGGGTTCCGGGCGGCGTGGGCGGCGGAGCAGAAGAGGGTGGAGTAGTAGAAGCGGGGGAAGCAGAAGACGGCGAATTAGAAGAGGGCGGAGCCGAAGAGGGGGAGCCCTCCGGCGGGCCCGGCATGAACCGGGCCAGGAGTGGGGGGGGAAGCTTGCCCCCGTGCAGCGCGCTCGCCACCAGCACGCCGGCGATCCCTTCCGCGGCGAGCCGTTCGAGATCGGCCGCATCGCGCACCCCGCCCGCGGCATAGACCTCCCGCTCCGGCCCCGCCTGGTCGCGAATCAAGGCAAGCCGCGCCCAGTCCGGCCCCTCGCCCGCCCCGATGCGGGCGAGCGTCATCACGATCACCCGCCGGGGCCAGCGCGCCGGATCGAGGAGCGCGGCGAGGATTTCCTCGGCCCGGCCGCGCTCCTCGCTCCGGCGCGCTGGCCCCGATGCGGGCGAGCGTCATCCCGATCACCCGCCGGGGCCAGCGCGCCGGATCGAGGAGCGCGGCGGGGCCGAGGAAATCCTCGCCGCGGAAGTCGAGCGAGAGCGCCACACGCTCGGGATCGAGGGCGGCGCGGGCCTGGCAGGCGCGACATCCGCGGGCGCGGCTGGTGCTGGGGGCCGAGGAAATCCTCGCCGCGGAAATCGAGCGAGAGCGCCACACGCTCGGGATCGAGGGCGGCGAGGCACTCGGGCCCGCTCTGCGACTCGGCCCCCAGCACCAGCCGCGCCCGCGGATGTCGCGCCTGCCAGGCCCGCGCCGCCCTCGATCCCGAGCGTGTGGCGCTCTCGCTCGATTTCCGCGGCGAGGATTTCCTCGGCCCCCAGCACCAGCCGCGCCCGCGGATGTCGCGCCTGCCAGGCCCGCGCCGCCGCAATCGTTGCGATCCCGTTGTCCACCCAGAACGTGACCCCCGCGAACGCCGCCTCGAGCGCGGCGATCACCGCATCGTGATCGCCCGTCCCGCCGATCGCGTCGAGATCGGCGGCATAGACGGCGGGGAAGGGAAAATGGCGGAGAAGCCCGGCGAGCACGTCGGCGGGGGCGGGCGAGGGGGCGAGCGGGGAGCGGAGCGGGGGG
>KN173964.1:0-1914 GCA_000759655.1 Acidicaldus organivorans
GGCTCAGCGGGCGGGATGGGGCGAAAGCGGGGTGGGCGGGGCGAGGAGGTCGCGCCAGACCCGCACCGCCTGCACCGTCTCCGCCACATCATGGACGCGGAGCAGGCTCGCCCCGCGCGCGAGCGCATGGAGGGCGGCGGCGATGGAGCCCGGCATCCGCCGCGCCGCGTCCCCTTCGCCCGAGGAAAGCCCGATCAGCCGCTTGCGGGAGACGCCGATGAGAAGCGGGCGGCCGAAAGCGGCGAGGATGGGCAGGCGCTGCATGAGTTCGAGATTCTGCCGCCCTTCCTTGGCAAATCCGAAACCGGGATCGAGCGCCACCTGCGCCGGGGCGATGCCGGCGGCAAGCGCCGCATCGAAGACCGCGCCGAGCTCCGCCGTGACCTCGCGCGCCACGTCCCGGTATTGGGCGAGGCCCTTCATGGTGGCGGGCGTGCCGCGCATGTGCATCAGCACCACCGGAGCGCCGCGCCGGGCGCTGACGGCGCGGGCGGCGGGATCGAAGGTGAGGCCGGAGACGTCGTTGATGATCCGCGCCCCTGCCTCAAGCGCCGCCTCCATCGTCACCGCATGGCGGGTATCGACCGAAAGGGTGAGGCCGCGCGCGGCGAGTTCGCGGATCACGGGGAGGATGCGGCGCATTTCCTCTTCGGGCGGAACCTCCTCGCTCCCGGGCCGGGTGCTCTCGCCGCCCACGTCGATGATCGCCGCCCCCGCCTCGGCCATGGCGAGCCCCGCCCGGATCGCTGCCTCCGGATCGAGATGGCGCCCCCCATCGCTGAAACTGTCCGGCGTGCAGTTGAGGATCCCCATCACGAAGGGGTCGGTTGCGGCAAATCCGGCCCAAGGCTCGGGCCTGGCGAGAAGACGGGCGCGGAGAGAATCGAGCGCGGGGGGAAGGTCGGCATCCCACGGGACGAGCCGCGCCTCCGTCCCTTCGAAAAGGCGAAGCGCGGAGAAGGCGAGCGGCCCCTGCCACAGGGAGACGGCGCGGCCCGCCGCGACCAACGCCGCGGCATCCGCGCCGCTCACCACCCCGACCGGCTCGAGCCAGGACCCCTGCCCCACCATCCCCTCAACCTCCTGCGATCGCTTCGCAGGCGGGGTTTAGCCCGGAAGCGGCGCCGGTCCAAGCCCGGTTCCGGGCGGCGGCGGGGCGGGCTGCGGCACCACCGCGGGCGGGACCGAGGCGCGGCGGCTCTCGGCGGCCTGCTCCTCGGGGGATTTGCGCACGATCTTCTCGCCGCGCAGCACCATGCGGATCTCATCGCCGCTCAGCGTCTCGTATTCGAGCAGGCCCTGGGCGAGACGATGCAGTTCCTCGATATTGTCGGTGAGGATCTTCTTCGCCTTCTCATAGGCGTTGTCGATGATCCGCTTGATCTCGGCGTCGATCGCCTGGGCGGTGGCCTCCGAGATGTTCTTGTGCTGGGTCACCGAGTAGCCGAGGAAGACCTCCTGGCTGTTTTCGCCATAGGCGATCATGCCGAGCTTCTCGCTCATGCCCCATTCGGTGACCATGCGGCGCGCCTGCTCGGTCGCCATCTTGATGTCGCCCGCCGCGCCGTTGGAGACGTTGTCGGGGCCGAAGATGATCTCCTCGGCAGCCCGCCCGCCCATCGCCATGGTGAGCTCGGCGAGCAGCTTGGCGCGGCTCTTCGAGTAGCGGTCGCCCTCGGGCAGGCTCATCACCAGGCCGAGCGCCCGGCCGCGCGGGATGATGGTCGCCTTGTGCACCGGATCGCATTCCTTCTGGTGCAGCGCGCAGAGGGCGTGGCCCGCCTCGTGATAGGCGGTCATCCGTTTCTCTTCCTCGCTCATCACCAGGCTCCGCCGCTCCACCCCCATCATCACCTTGTCCTTGGCCTGCTCGAACTCGGCCATCGAGACCACCCGCCGCCCCTTGCGCGCGGC
>KN173964.1:1987-4052 GCA_000759655.1 Acidicaldus organivorans
GAGCAGCGCCGCCTCATTGACCAGGTTGGCGAGATCGGCCCCCGAGAAGCCGGGCGTGCCGCGCGCGATCACCCGCGGATCGACATCCGCCGCGAGCGGCACTTTGCGCATGTGGACGCGCAGGATCTTCTCCCGCCCGTTCACGTCCGGGTTGGGCACCACGATCTGGCGGTCGAAGCGGCCGGGACGCAGCAGGGCGGGGTCGAGCACGTCGGGGCGGTTGGTGGCGGCGATCAGGATGACGCCCTCGTTCGATTCGAACCCGTCCATCTCGACGAGGAGCTGGTTGAGGGTCTGCTCGCGCTCGTCATTGCCCCCGCCCAGGCCTGCGCCGCGATGGCGGCCCACCGCGTCGATCTCGTCGATGAAGATGATGCAGGGCGCGTTCTTCTTGCCCTGCTCGAACATGTCGCGCACCCGCGAGGCGCCGACACCCACGAACATCTCGACGAAATCGGAGCCGGAGATGGTGAAGAAGGGGACGTTGGCCTCGCCGGCGATGGCGCGGGCGAGCAGCGTCTTGCCGGTGCCGGGGGGGCCGACGAGGAGGCAGCCCTTGGGGATCTTGCCGCCGAGACGCTGGAATTTCTGCGGGTCCTTGAGGAACTCGACGATCTCCTGCAGCTCCTCCTTGGCCTCGTCGATGCCGGCCACGTCATCGAAGGTCACCCGCCCCTGTTTCTCGGTGAGAAGCCGCGCCCGCGACTTGCCGAAGCCCATGGCGCGGCCGCCGCCCGCCTGCATCTGGCGCATGAAGAAGACCCAGACGCCGATCAGGAGCAGCATCGGGAACCAGGAGAGGAGGTAGTGGAGGACGGGGTTGACGTCGCTGTCCTCGGGCCGCGCCACCACGTGCACGCCCTTGTCGGTGAGGCGCTGGATGAGGCTCGGATCGTCCGGGGTGTAGGTCTGGAAGCTCCGCCCATCCGAGAGCTGCCCGGTGATGGTATGGCCCTGGATCACCACGTCGCGGACATGGCCCGCGTTCACGTCGGCGATGAAGTCGGAATAGGCGATCTGGTTGGCGATCTGCCGGGCGGGGTTGGGCTGGAAGAGGTTGAACAGGACCACGAGGAGCAGGGCGATGATCACCCACAGCGCCAGATTGCGACCGAAATTGCTCATCTCGCCGAGCTCCGCGTGGAAAAGTGAACGAAACTGGACATCGTCGTGTCGGATCGACCCCCGTGCATGACAGGCACCGGTGCGCCTCGAAAGGAGGAGTTTACGCCGGTTCTCGGCAGAGACATAGGGAGGCCTCGCCTTTTCTGCATCCCCCTTTCAGCTAAAGCCGCTCAAAGCGGCCGGCCGCGGCGGAGCGAAGGAGAGCGCGAAACGGTCCGCCACCTCCGGATCGGGCCAGTGGAGATGGGGAATGACCAGCGTCTCTCCCCGCCGCAGCGCGGGCAAGGTGGCGAGCAGGGCGGCAGGCCAGGGCGTGAGGCGGCGCATGCGGGCGGCCTCCTTGCCGAGCGCTCCGATCTCCCAACCCTCCTTCTCCCCTCCCGCCTCGGGAGCAGGAGTAAAGGAGAGGCGAAAGCGCCGGTCCCACCACGCCCCCGGGCGGGCGGGGAGAGGCGGGGCGAGCGCGGCTTCCTCGCGGATGAGGAGGAACCCCCCGCTCCCGCTTCCACTCCCGTTCCGGGCGAATCCCCGCCCGGCCGGGATGAGACGGGTCCCGGCGAGTGTCGCCGGAGCGAGCGCCCGGGCCAGGGCAGCGAGCGGGGCAAGCGGGGGCGGGTGGAGCGCCCCGCCGATCATCTGGATGAGCGCGGCGAGGGCGAGCGGCGAGAGGGCGCTTGCCCGGATATGGGCGAAGCCCTCGGCGCGCTCATCCAGATGATCGCCGGAGCGAGCGCCCCGCCGATCATCTGGATGAGCGCGGCGAGGGCGAGCGGCGAGAGGGCGCTTGCCCGGATATGGGCGAAGCCCTCGGCGAAGAGAGCGACCTGGGCGGCGATCTCCTCCGCGATCCCGGCGGCCGCGCGTTCCGCCGCCTCCCTCGCGGCAACGAGCGCCGCGGCGAGACCCGCCTCCCGCGCCGGGGCGGCGAGCAGGGGACGGA
>KN173964.1:4091-4910 GCA_000759655.1 Acidicaldus organivorans
AGAATGCCCTCCACGGCGCGGCAGGCCGCCATCCCTGCCCGCCCCACCGGGCCGGAGCGGCGCTGGGCGCGCATGAGCAGCGTCTCCGCCTGGTCGTGGCGGTGATGGCCGAGGAGGAGATAGACCAGCCCCTCCTCGCGCATTGCGGCGAAGATCGCCTGATACCGCGCCGCCCGCGCCCGGGCGAGCTTGCCGGGGCCGGGCCGCAGCCCCTCGAGCACGAGGAGCCGGGCCGGGATGCCGAGCCCTTCGAGGGTGCGGAGGGCGAAGGCCGCCTCGGCCGCCGAGCCCGCGCGCAGGCCATGATCGACCACGAAGGCGGAGAGGCTCGCCCCCCGGGCTGCGGCCCAGGCGCGGGTGAGAAAGGCGAGCGCCAGACTGTCCGCCCCGCCGGAGACGGCCACGGTCAGGCGGGGCGCGGCGGGCCAGGGCCCGAGCGCCTCCATCAGGGCGGCGAATTCCGCGACCCCCACCGGCTCGGCGGGGGGAAAGGGCGAGGCGCCTTCTCCCTCAGCCGCAGGCAGCGCGCTGGCGCAACAGGGCGGCCCGCTCCTGGGCGGGTCGGGATTGGGGGAATTCGCGGGCGACGCGGTCGAGGGCATCGCAGGCGGCGGGCTTGGCATTGAGCGCGATCAGCGCCTGGGCGAGGCCGAGCAGGGCGTCCGGGGCGCGTGGGCCCTTGGGGGCCACCTTGTAGGCATCGTCATAGGCGAGCGCCGCTTTCTGATATTGATGATCGCCATAATAGGCGCGGGCCAGCAAGAGGCGCGCCTCGACGAGATCATGCGCGTTCTTCGCCGCCTTCGCCGCCTGCTCGGC
>KN173964.1:5153-7451 GCA_000759655.1 Acidicaldus organivorans
GCGGTGGTGGCCTCGGCGAGCAGCGTCGCCGCTTTGGGCGGGGCGGGCGGCGCGGCGGGGGTCGCCCCCGCCTTGGGGGACGCCATCGCCGTCTCTCCTTCCTTGCTGCCCGGCGCCACCGGCAGCGCGCCAAGCGGCCGGGGCGGCGGGCTCAGCGTGTCCCCCTCCCCTTTTTCTCCGCCGGAGGCTTTCTCACCGGCTGCCGCGCCCGCCGCGCCGGCGGCCAGCCCTGCCGCACCCGCTTCCGCCTCTCCCGCCGCCCCGGGGGCCTTGCCCCCCTGCATCTGGTCGAGCCGGAAGCGGAGATCGTCGATCGCCTTGTTCAGGTTGGCGTTCTGGGTATCGACGGTGTTCTGCAGTTCCTCGAGCTTGCCGCGGAGCTCGCGCACCTGATCTTCGAGGGTCGAGACGCGATCGACCAGCTGGGGGAGGATGTCGCTGCCGCCCTTGGCGGATTTCGCCGCCGGCGGGGGGGCTTCCGCTGCGCCGAGCAGCGAGCCCGAGCCGCTCCCATTGCCGAGTCGCCGCTCGATCGAGGCGAGCTCGTGGCGGAGCTCGTCGATCTCGTTCTGCAACGCGATCCCCTCCCGGCTCTCCACTTGGGCGTGGGCCGCGAGCGGCAGGGCGAGGGAGACGAGCAGTCCTCCGAAAATCAGCCCCTCTCGCAGGGGACGCGGGCGAAACGGGCGCGGCATGGGTCCTCCCCACGAAGCGGCAGGTCAGCCAGGATGCCGGAGATGGCAGACGCCGGCGGCCATCCCGACCGCCGGCGCCGGTCCTCGTTCAACCGACGAGCGGTAGGCCGTTCAGCGCACCGAGGTGATGGCGTTGCGGTTCTGCGCCCAGGCTGCCTCGTTGTCGCCGAGCGCCACCGGGCGGTCCTTGCCATAGGAGATGGTGGTGATGCGCGAGGCGGAGACGCCCTGAGCGACGACGAAGTCACGCGCGGCGTTGGCGCGGCGCTGGCCGAGGGCGAGGTTGTACTCCTCGGTGCCGCGGTCGTCACAGTTGCCGGCGATCTGGACCTGCACCTGCGGATACTTCTTCAGCCAGTCGGCCTGGCGGGTGAGGGTGGTCTTCGCCGCGTCGCTCAAATTCGACTTGTCGAAAGCGAAGAACACGCGGTCCCCCACGTTCTGCACGAGGTCCTGCTCACTCCCCGGCACCGGACCGGAGGGAGCCTGGGCCGCGCCAGCGCCGGTCGAGGCCTGGGTCGGGGCGGGAGTCTGGTTACACGCCGCCAGCAGAGCGACGGCAGCAAGAGCGCCAAGAATTTTGATGTTGTTCATTGTCTTCGTCCTGGTCTGGGTGCCTAAACGATGGTGAGCCTCACGGCGGGAGACGTGCACGACACCAGCCTTCACGCTCCTGCCGCGCATGAATGGCGAATAGCGCAGCGTTTCGAGACTGGTCAAGCGATCTCCGCCCTTTTCCCGCCGATTCATGGCAGAAATATCCTGAGCTTGCCCCTCTCAGGCGCCCAGCGGCGACCAGGAGGGGTCGGAGGCATCGGTCGGGGTGACCACCACCCGCTCGTTGAAGCCGGTGATATCGACCGTCACCAGCCGCGACGAATAGCCATCGCCGCGGTCGTTGCGGGCCGGGGACTCGCGCCAGAACATGATCACCCGCCCGTTGGGGCAGAAGGTCGGCCCCTCGACGGCGAACCCTTCGGCCAGCATCCGCTCGCCGGTGCCATCGGGGTGCATCACCCCGATATACCATTTGTCGGGGCTCAGCCGGGTGAAGGCGATGAGATCGCCGCGCGGCGACCACACCGGCGTGGCATAGCGCCCCTCCCCGAAGCTGATGCGCCGCACATTGCTGCCATCGGCGTTCATCACATAGAGCTGCTGGTCGCCGCCGCGGTCCGAGTTGAAGACGATCTGGCTGCCGTCGGGGCTGAAACAGGGGCTGACATCGATCGCCCCCGAATTGGTGAGCTCGGTGGCCCGCCCGGAGGCGAGATCGACGAGGTAGATGTTCGCCCCGCTGCCGCGGGTCTCGGAGAGCACGATCTTCGAGCCATCGGGACTGAAGCGCGGCGAGAGCGTCATGCCCGGCCATTCGCCGAGCATGCGCTGGCGGCCCGAGGTGAGGTCGAAGAGATAGACCCGCGGCCGGTTGTAGGCGAAGCTCATGAAGGCGATCTCGTCGCGGGTGGGATGAAAGCGCGGGGTGAGCACCAGCCAGGAGCCGTCGGAGAGGAAGCGGTGATTGGCCCCGTCCTGGTCCATGATGGCGAGCCGCTTGATGCGCCGGTTGCGCGGCCCGGTCGAGGAGACATAGACGATGCGG
>KN173964.1:7663-8910 GCA_000759655.1 Acidicaldus organivorans
GCGATGATGTGGCTGATCCGCCGCCAGTTGGCGGCGGTCGTGGTATAGGCGGTGCCCTGGAGCTGCTGTTCGGGGAGGATGTCCCAGAGGCGGAACTCGACCCGCACCTGCCCGCCCTGATCGATGACGCGGCCGGTGACGAGGGCCTGCGCGCCGATCGCCTTCCAGTCGCTCCATTTGGGCACCTCGCCCATCTGCGCCGCCGCCTGGATGAAGGAGGCGGGAGGAAGCGGCTTGAAAAGCCCGCTATTGGCGAGATCGGCGGTGATCACCTGGGCGATCTGGCTGCCCAAGGGCGAGGGCTGACCGCCGCCGGCCACGAAATCGGGAATGGCGATCGGAATAGGCGCGGCGCGGGCGCGATCGACGTCGATCACCGCGCTCGGCGCGGCGGGAGCGCCGGGCGCCGGCGCCGCCGGGGGCTGGGACTGGGCGAAGACCGGCTCGACGGGAGCGCCTGCGTCCAGCGAACCCAGAAGGCCGCGGCGCCCGAGCCGGTCTTCGCCCAGTCCCAGCCCCCGGCGGCGCCGGCGCCGCCGGGGGCTGGGACTGGGCGAAGACCGGCTCGACGAGAGCGCCTGCGGCCAGCGAACCCAGAAGGCCGCGGCGCCCGAGCCGGGCGCGGGTGAGAAAGGGGAGGTGCTCGAGCTCGGCAGGTCTCATGCGAACCACTCCGCGATCAGTGAAGGTGGGATCAGGGAAGATGGGATCAGTGACGACGGGATCAATGACGACGGGATCAATGACGAAACGCTAGTGACGAAACCCTCAGGGACTGAAACGAAAGGTCAGGGTGCGCGGCTGGCCCAGCATGTTGCGCGGCAGCGGCAGGCTGGCGCAGCGCGGGTCGAGCACGGCGCGGATGGCGCGTTCGGCGAAGGCGCGGAAGACCGGATCGCTGAGCCGCGCCACGTCACCGCCGGTGACCTTGGCGAGATGGGCGACCCCTTCGGCATCGGTCTCCACTTCGAGCAGCACGCGGAGCTTGTCGGCGTCCTTGGCGCCTGGATCATAGGTCCAGCAGCGGCGGACGTAATCGCCGATCGCCGCCCGCTGGTCGGCGCTCAGCGCGCTCGTGTCATCGCCCTGCTTGGCCCCGCCGGCCTGCGGTGCCCCGCCCTGGGCCGGGTTGTATTTGGCTTTAGGCGGCGCGGTCTGTTTTTGCAAGGCCCGGAGCTTCTCCAGCGTCGCCTCCAGCGAATCGCTCTCCGCCACCGCGTTCTTGGTCGGATTCGGCTGATGGGTGC
>KN173964.1:9026-9122 GCA_000759655.1 Acidicaldus organivorans
GGCGGGGGCGGCAGCGGCTCGGGCGGCACCGGCAGCGCCGCTTCCGGCTTGGGCGGGGTGGGCGCGGGCGGAGCGGGCGGCGGCGTCTGCTCGGGC
>KN173965.1:0-2534 GCA_000759655.1 Acidicaldus organivorans
ACCCCACCCCACCCTCCGCCACCGCGCCCTCGATGCGGTCAATTTCTTCCAGGCAGCGGTGCAGTCGGGATTCGGCCCGTTCATCGCGGTCTATCTCACCGCCGCGCACTGGACGCAGCAGGACATCGGATTTGCGCTCTCCTTCGGCACCATCGCGATGATGGCCTGCCAGGTGCCGTGCGGGGCGGTGATCGATGCGACCCGCCACCGCCGCTTCGCGCTCGGGCTTGCCACGCTCGGGCTCGGGCTGAGCGCGCTGCTCATGGCGGCGGTGCCGGTCCTCGCCCTCGTCCTTCTCTCCCAGGGACTGCACAGCCTCGCCACCGCGGTGAGCGTCCCCGCCATCGCCGCGCTGACGCTCGCCCTGGTCGGGCGGCGCGAGCTTGGCGAGCGGATGGGGCGCAATGCCCGCTGGGCCTCGATCGGCAACGGGGTGGCGGCCGCGCTGATGGGGCTGATCGGCTATCATTATTCCTACCGCGCCGTCTTCGTCTTCACCGCCCTCCTCTCCCTTCCCGCTTTGGCAAGCCTCCTCTTCCTCCCCACCGGCCCCGCGCCCGAGCATCACCGCGAGCATCGCGCCCGGCGCGCGCCGCTGCGGGAGGTGCTCGCCGATCACCGGCTCTTCATCTTCACCATCTGCGCCTTCCTCTTTCAGCTCAGCAACGCCGCACTCCTGCAACTGGTGGGGGGCGAGCTCACCGCGGCGATCGGCACCCGGGCCAATCTCGTCATCGCCGCCGCCATCGTCATTCCCCAGATCGTGGTCGCCGCCCTCTCCCCCTTCGTCGGGCGGCTTTCCAACACGCTTGGGCGCAAGCGCCTGCTCGCGCTCGGCTTCGCCGCGCTGCCGCTCCGCGCTGCTGCTTTCGCGCTGACCGCCGAGCCCGCCCTCGTCCTCGTCCTCCAAATCCTCGATGGGGTGGCGGGTACCGTCTATGGCGTGCTCACCCCGCTCGTCGTCGCCGACATCGCGGGCGATCGTGGCCGGTTCAACGTGACGATGGGGATGGTGGGACTGGCAGGCGGGGTGGGGGCGACGGTGAGCACCAGCCTCGCCGGGATCGTCGCCGACCGTAACGGCATGGCGCTCGCCTTCCTCGCCCTCGGCGCAGCGGGACTGGCGGCGACGCTGGTCGCGCACCTGGTGATGCCGGAGACCGCCCCCGAGGCGCTCGGCCCGGGGGCGGCGCATCCCGCGTCTTGAGGAGGCCGCCCGTGACGGGGCGAAGCCCCGCGCTCAGAGCCGTCCGAACAGGGCGGCGGTATCGAGCATCCGGTTGGAGAAGCCCCACTCGTTGTCGTACCAGCCCATCACCCGCACCATCGCCCCGCCATCGACCACCGCGGTCTGGGTGGCATCGAAGGTGCAGGAGACCGGGGTGTGGTTGAGGTCGATGCTGACCAGGCACTCGGTGTTGTAGGCGATGATCCCCGCCATCTTCCCGCGCGCCGCCTCCGCGAAGGCGGCGTTGACCTCGGCCACGCTCACCGTGCGGCGGAGATTGACGTCGAGCGAGACGAGCGAGACGTTGGGCGTGGGCACACGGATCGAGGTGCCGTCGAGCTTCCCCTTGAGCTCAGGGATGACGAGGCCGATCGCCCGCGCCGCGCCGGTGGTGGTGGGGATCTGGGAGAGGGCGGCGGCGCGGGCGCGGTGGAGGTCGCGGTGCAGCGTATCGACCAGGCGCTGGTCACCGGTATAGGAGTGCACGGTGAGCATGTAGCCGCGCGCGACGCCGAAAGCGTCGTGCAGCGCCTTGACCATCGGGGCGAGGCAGTTGGTGGTGCAGGAAGCGTTGGAGACCACCGTCATCGCCGGGGTCAGCACCTCGTGGTTGACGCCATAGACGATGGTGGCGTCCACCCCGTCGGCGGGAGCGGAGACCAGCACCTTGCGCGCGCCCGCGGTGAGCAGGGCGGCGGCGAGCTCGCGTTTGGTGAAAAGCCCGGTGCATTCGAGCGCGACATCCACCCCCTGGAACGGCACCTTGGCCGGATCGCGTTCGGCGGAGACGCGGATCGGCCCGTAGGTGCGGCCGCGGTGGCGGATGATAAGCGCATTGTCCTCCACGGCGACCTCACCGGGGAAGCGGCCGTGCACGCTGTCATAGCGGAAGAGGTGGGCGTTGGTCTCGACACTGCCGAGATCGTTGATCGCCACCGGCTCGAGGTCGTCGCGCCCGCTTTCGATGAGGGCGCGCAGCACCAGCCGTCCGATCCGGCCAAACCCGTTGATGGCAACTTTCAGCGTCATGTCAGTTCTCCCTGGACGAAAAGACCGCACCCCCCATGACGTCTCACCTCATTGCCGGCCGAGCCGTTTGCGGACGGCCTTGACCACCGCTTCGGCGGTGATGCCGAAGTGGCGGTAGAGCACCTCGGCCGGAGCCGAGGCGCCAAATCCCTGCATGCCGATGAAGACCCCTTCCGCGCCGAGCCATCGCTCCCAGCCGAAGGGGGAGGCGGCCTCGATCCCGACGCGCAGCCCCTCGCCCAGCACCTCGCGCTGATAGGTCTCGTCCTGGGCGGCG
>KN173965.1:2547-3084 GCA_000759655.1 Acidicaldus organivorans
ATAGGGGACGAACCCGCCATGCAGCGCGATCCCGTTGAGGGCGGCGGCCATCCCGTGCTCGCGGATGCCGAAATGGATGTAGCGCCCGGAGAACTGGCCGGGGGCGATGGCGCTCACGCCTAAGGGCTGGGTGAGGTTGGAGCCGGTGAGATCGGCCGAGCCGCCGACGAGTTCCGGCATCACCGGGGCGAGCGCCTCGAGCACTTTGAGGCTCGACTGGCGGGTGGCGAGTTTGGGGCGGTTCGTGACGATCTCCGCCTTGAGCGCGGCGAGTTTCTCGACCCAGCCCTCCGGCAGCCGCCCCTCCAGCACCCGCTCGAACTCGGCGCGCTGGGGATGGCGGCTGAAGCGGCGCAGCCAGGAGCGGCGGGCGGCGGCGCCGCGCCGTCCCGCCTCGCGCCAGAGGGCGGCGATGTCCTCGGGGATCTCGAAGGGGGGCGCGGTCCACCCCAGCGCTTCCTTGGCCGCCTTCGCCTCCTCGGGGCCGAGCGGGGCGCCGTGGCTCGCCGCGGTCCCCGCCTTGTGCGGCGCGCCGAG
>KN173965.1:3141-3717 GCA_000759655.1 Acidicaldus organivorans
GTCGCCATCCGAGGCGATCACCCAGATGCGGTGATCGACCAGGCTCTTGCCGAAGCGGGCGGCGAGCATGCGCTCGGCGAGCGCCATGCCGACCGCGGTGGCGATCCCCTGGCCGAGCGGGCCGGTGGTGGTCTCGATCGCCGGGTGGGCGCCGTATTCGGGATGGCCGGCGGCGGGGGAGTGGAGCTGGCGGAAGGTCTCGAGCGCCTCGCGCGTCATCCCCTCATGGCCGGTGAGGTAGAGGAGGGCATAAAGCAGCATCGAGCCGTGCCCGGCGGAGAGCACGAAGCGGTCGCGGTCCGGCCAGCGCGGATCGGCGGCGTCGAATTTCAGGTAGCGCCGCCACAGCACGGTCGCCACGTCGGCCATGCCGAGCGGCATGCCGGGATGGCCGGCGCGGGCGCGTTCCACCGCGTCGATGGCGAGCGCGCGGATGGCATTGGCCATGCGGCGGTCATCGGTAAGGGGGCGGGCGAGGATCTCGCGCTGACGGCGCGCCACATCCTCCGGGGTCAGGGCGGATGCACTCGAGGCCATGGCCGGGCTATAGAGGGGGGCGCGGGGCGAGGCAAGGGG
>KN173966.1:0-90 GCA_000759655.1 Acidicaldus organivorans
CAATCCGCCGCCCGTTCCTCCCGCCACGCCTGCGGCGCAGGCGGGGGCTGGCTCGCCGCAGGCGTGGCGGGAGGAACGGGCGGCGGATTG
>KN173966.1:172-6933 GCA_000759655.1 Acidicaldus organivorans
GCCTCCAGGGTGGGGTTGGGAAGGCGCGGCCCCTCCTTGCTCCCCGCCTCGAAGACCATGGCGATGCCGGGCGGGGGCAGCGGCTCGACGGTAGCGCGGCGATGGATGGTGATGATCAGGAAGAGGAGCAGGGCGAGGTGGAGGGCCGCCGAGCCAAGGACGAAACGGAGGATGCGCCGGTTGCGCCGCTCGCGCTTGGCCGGGGCGAGGCGCTCGCGGCGGCGGGCGGCAAGCCGCACCCGTCCTGCCTGCGGGAGCGTCATCCCGAGATCCGGCGCCATTCCATCCGTCACGGCCGCGTCACTCTGCCCCAATCACCCTGACCCAGATCACCCCGACCCCATCCCGCACCGGGCACGGCGGCAGGCGCAGCACGCACCTGCCCGCGCAGGTCGTGGCCCCTGCACCGTCTCGTCGTCCGAGGCGTTCTATAAAGGAAGATGGGAATGGCCGCGAGGGGCCAGGAGGGGGAGCGGGGCGCGGCCCGATTTCTCTCCCGCCCTTCTGCGCGAGGCGTTCTATAAAGGAAGATGGGAATGGCCGCGAGGGGCCAGGAGGGGGAGCGGGGCGCGGTCAGTGAATGTCAGCGGCGCGTTTGAACGCCTCGCGCAGAAGGGCGGGAGAGAAATCGGGCCGCGCGCTCATCTCGAGGATGATCTTCTCGCGCCGGGTGAGCAAGGCCACCGCTTCCGGCAGGCGGCGCACCACCTCGGCGGGGATCACCACCGCGCCGTGGCGGTCGGCATGGATCACGTCATCGTGAGCGGCATTCATCCCAGCGACGTTCACCGGTCCGCCGAAATCGACGATATGGACATGGGCGTGGCTCGGCCCGATCTGCCCGCCCAGGATCTGAAAGCCAGGAGCGAGCGCGCCGAGATCGCGGAACGAGCCATTGGTCACCGCGCCCCGCACCCCGAGCGCGAGATGGACGGTCGAGTTCACCTCGCCCCAGAAGGCGCCGAAGCCGGGTGTGTCGTCGAGGTCCTGCAGCACCGCGATGGTGGGGAAATCCTCCGCCGCGACGTATTCATACCACGCCGCCCGCTCCGCCACCCGCCCCCGCGGCGGTTCCTTGGCGCGGAGGGTGCCGGTGCGGGCCAGCCCCACGATCGGGGGAAGCGCGGGATCGGCGGCGACGAGGGGAGCGGTGGTGAAGCCCACCGCCCGCCGCTCCGGGACGACGATCTCGAGCGCGTTGCAGATGGTGGGAGTGTCCCACTCGGTGAGACGCTCGAGATCCTCGCGGCTGAACGGAAACCCCGCCATCCTCTCCCGCTCCTTCGCCTCCGTTCCGCTCAGCCCGCCTTGGCCACGGCGCGCTTGGCCATCACCGTGATCAGGTGGGAGCGATAGGCGGCCGAGCCGTGGATGTCGCTCACCAGCCCATCCGGCGAGACCTTGATCGCCGCGATCGAATCCGGCGACCACGACTTGGCGAGCGCGTCCTCCATCTCGGGGACGCGGAAGACGCCGTTCTGCCCGGCCCCGGTGACGGCGACCCGCACCCCTTTCGGCCCCTTGGCGACGAAGACGCCGACCATGGCGTAGCGCGAGGCGGGCTGGCGGAACTTCTCATAGGCCGATTTCTCGACGGGCAGTGGGAAGGCGACTTCGGTGATGATCTCGCCGGGCTCGAGCGCGGTGGTGAACATCCCCTGGAAGAAATCATCCGCCGCGATCTCCCGCCGGTCGGTCTTGATGGTGGCGCCGAGCGCCAGCACCGCCGCCGGATAGCAGGCGGAGGGGTCGTTATTGGCGAGCGAGCCGCCGATCGTGCCGCGATGGCGCACCTGCTCGTCGCCGATCCAGGAGGCGAGATCGGCAAGCCCCGGGATCGCCTTGCGCACCTCGGCCGAACGCGCCACCGCGGCATGCGGGGTCATCGCGCCGATGGTGAGCGCGGTGGGGCTCACCTTGATCCCGGCGAGGCCCAAGGCGGCGAGATCGACCAGCTGGGAGGGCTTGTTGAGCCGCTGCTTGAGGACCGGGATGAGGGTCTGGCCGCCGGCGAGCGGCCGCGCCTCGGGGTCGGCGGAGAGGATCTTCACCGCATCGGCGAGAGAGGCGGGTTTGTGGTAGGCGAAGTTGTACATCGCGAGCTCCTCGTTTGTTCCGCGGCCAATCACTCTGCGGCGAGACGGGGCCGGTGGGCCTCGATGATCGACCAGATCTTCTCCGGCGTGGCCGGCATGTCGACGTGCTTGACGCCGAATTCCTTGAGCGCATCGACGATGGCGTTGATCACCGCGGGCGGGCTGCCGATCGCGCCCACCTCGCCGCAGCCCTTGGCGCCGAGCGGGTTGTGGGTGCACATCGTGCTCTCGGTGCCGACGGTGATCGAAGGCAGGTTGTCGGCGCGCGGCATGGTGTAGTCCATGAACGAGCCGGAGAGCAGCTGGCCATTCGCGTCATAGACGGCGTGCTCGAGAAGCGCCTGGCCGATGCCCTGCGCCACGCCCCCCTGCACCTGGCCCTCGACGATGAGCGGGTTGATCACCCGGCCCACGTCATCGACCGCGACGAAATTCACCACCCGCGTCACCCCGGTCTCGGGGTCGATCTCGACCTCGCAGACATGGCAGCCGCCGGGGAAGGTGAAGTTCTTGGGATCGTAGAAGGCGGTCTCTTCGAGGCCGGGCTCGAGCTCCTCGATCGGGTAGTTGTGGGGGACGTAGGCGGCGAAGGCGATCTCGCCGAGGGTCTTGGTCTTGTCGGTCCCCGCCACCCGGAAGACGCCGTCGGCGAACTCGATGTCCTCGGCCGAGGCTTCGAGCAGGTAGGCGGCGATCTTCTTGCCCTTGGCGATGATCTTGTCCATCGCCTTGACCATCGCCGAGCCGCCCACGGCGAGCGAGCGGCTGCCATAGGTGCCCATGCCGAAGGGAACCTGCGCGGTATCGCCGTGCACGATCTCGACCTGCTCGTAGGGCACGCCGAGATGGTCGGCGACGATCTGGGCGAAGGTGGTCTCGTGTCCCTGGCCGTGGCTGTGCGCCCCGGTATAGACGGTGACGCTGCCGGTGGGATGGACCCGGATGGTGGCGACCTCATAGAGCCCGGCGCGCGCCCCGAGCTGGCCCACCACCTTGGAGGGCGCGATGCCGCAGGCCTCGAGATAGGTGGAGATGCCGATGCCGCGCAGCTTGCCGCGGCGGCGGGCCTCGGCGCGGCGCGCCTCGAACCCCTCGTAATCGGCCGCCTTGAGCGCCTCGCGCAGCGTCATCTCGTAATTGCCGCTGTCGTATTGCAGGGCGACCGGCGTCTGATAGGGGAAGGCCTCGGGCGGGATGAAGTTCTTGCGCCGCAGCGCGATGCGGTCGATCCCGGTCTCCATCGCCGCCACATCGACCAGGCGTTCGAGGAGATAGGCCGCCTCCGGCCGCCCCGCGCCGCGATAGGCATCGACCGGCACGGTGTTGGTGAAGACCGCCTTCACCTCGGCATAGATCGCGGGCGTCTTGTAGACCCCGGCGAGCAGGGTGGCGTAGAGATAGGTCGGCACCGAGGGGGCGAAGGTGGAGAGGTAGGCGCCGAGATTGGCGAGTGTGGAGACGCGGAGCGCGAGGAAATTCCCCTCCTCGTCGAGGGCGAGCTCGGCGTGGCTCACGTGATCGCGCCCCTGCGCATCGGAGATGAAGCTCTCCGAGCGCTCGGCGGTCCATTTCACCGGCCGGCGCAGCTTGCCCGCCGCCCAGGTGACGATCGCCTCCTCGGCGTAGTGGTAGATCTTGGAGCCGAAACCGCCGCCGACATCGGGGGCGACCACGCGCAGGCGGTGCTCGGGGAGGTGGAGGACGAAGGCCCCCATCAGCAGCCGGATGACGTGCGGGTTCTGGCTCGTGGTGTAAAGCGTGTAATTGCCGGTGACGTCGCACTCGGCGAGCGCGGCGCGCGGCTCCATCGCATTCGGGATGAGGCGGTTGTTGACGAGGTCGAGCCTGACGACGTGCTTGGCGCGGGCGAAGGCCGCCTCGACCGCGGCGAGGTCGCCGATATGCCAGTCATAGCAGACATTGCCCGGCACGTCGTCATGGACCCGCGGCGCGCCGGGGGCGGTCGCGGCGCGCACATCGGCCACCGCGGGCAGATCCTCGAAATCGATCGCGATCAGCTCGGCGGCGTCCTTGGCCTGGGCCTTGCTCTCGGCGATCACCACCGCGATGGGATCGCCGATATGGCGCACCTTGCCGAGCGCCAGCACCGGATGGGGCGGCTCGGCCATCGGCGAGCCGTCCTTGTTGTGGATCTGCCAGCCGCAGGGAAGCCCGCCCACTCCGTCGGCGGCGAGGTCCTCGCCGGTATAGACCGCCACCACGCCAGGGGCGTTGCGGGCGGCGGAGACGTCGATGCCGCGGATCCGGGCATGGGGCCGGTCGGAGCGGCGGATATAGGCGTAGAGCTGGCCGGGGCGGTTGAAGTCATCGACGTAATGGCCCTGGCCGGTGAGGAACCGGCTGTCCTCGCGGCGCCTGACGGCGGCGCCAATCCCTTCTTTCGCCATGAACTCCTCCCTTGTCGTCGTGGTGCGGGTTTCGTCCCTTTGATCTCAGGCTGATTGATCTCTGGTTGATTTCTGGCTGGTTGATCTCTGGCTGGCGGGGAGGCGCTTCACGGCGCGCCCAAGCCCCGCCCTCGCGCCTTGCAATGCCGGGCGGCGCCTCCCTCAGGCGGCGCGCGCCGCCTTCTTGCCGTGCATGATCTCCCAGGCGGCGGCGATCGCCTTGACGATGTTGTGATAGCCGGTGCAGCGGCAGAGATTGCCCTCGAGCCCTTCGCGGATCTGTTCCTCGGTGAGCCCCTCGGGGTGCTTGTTGACGAGGTCGATCGCGCTCATCACCATCCCCGGCGTGCAGTAGCCGCACTGGAGCGCGTGATGCTCGCGGAACATTTCCTGCATCGGGTGCAGCGTGCCATCGGGCCGGGCGAGGCCCTCGATGGTGAGCACCTCCGCGCCCTCGGCCTGGACGGCGAGCATGGTGCAGGATTTCACCGAATCCCCGTTGAGGTGCACGGTGCAGGCGCCGCACTGGCTGGTGTCGCAGCCGATGTGGGTCCCGGTAAGACCGAGCTTCTCGCGCAGCAATTCGACGAGCAGGGTCCGCGGCTCGACCTCGACGGTCACCTTCTTGCCATTCACCTTGAGCGAGACCTGCGGCATCGTTTCTCTCCCTCTTCTTCCGGAAGCGCCAACTCGCCCTTCACTCTGACCGGATTGCCCATTCCGGTCAAGCGGATCGCGCAAAAACCCGCGCTGCGTCTCGCTGTATTCATTTCGACATAGCGACGAGACCCTCGCCCGGCCCGATGAGCTCATGGGGGCCGATGAGCCGAGAGAGCGCCTGGAAATCGGTGGCGAACAGCCAGTCGGGCGCCCCGGCCGCGGCGAAGAGCGGCACCACGTCGGCAAGTGTGGTATCGAGAAAGGTGCGCAAGGGCGCGGGATGACCGACCGGCGCGACGCCGCCGATGGCAAAGCCCGCCACACGCCGCACGCTCTCCGCATCGAGCCTTCGCACCGGCGCGCCGAGTCGGGCCGAAAGCGCCCTGGTATCGACCCGGTTCGCCCCCGAGACGAGGAGCAGGAGCGGCGTGTCGGCCGCGGCGAAGAGGAGGGATTTGACGATCTGGGCGAGCGTGCCGCCCACCGCGCGCGCCGCATCCTCCGCGGTGTGGGCGCCTTCGGGGACGTGACGGAGCGAGAGCGGATGGCCGTGTTCGGCGAGCACCGCGGCCACCCGCGCCACCGAGCGCGGCAAAGCCCTTGCCGCCCCGCTCTCGAGCCCTTCAGATGCCGCCATGCGCCCGTCCTCCGCCATTGCCGATCCCTCTCCAGAGCCGCTCGCGCTCTATGTCCACTGGCCCTACTGCGTGAGCAAATGCCCCTATTGCGACTTCAATAGCCACGTCCGGCCCCAGGCGGAAGGGAAGCGGCTCGCCGCCGCGCTCCACCGCGAGTTCGCCTTCGAGGCCGCCCGCCTCGGGCCCCGCCCGCTCGCCTCGATCTTCTTCGGGGGCGGCACGCCGAGCCTGATGGACCCCGAGGAGGCCGCCCGGCTGATCGAGGCGGCCACGCGATTCTTCCCGCCGCGCGATGACCTCGAAGTGACGCTCGAGGCCAATCCAACCACGGTCGAGGCCGCGAAACTCGCCGCCTTCCGTGAGGCGGGCGTCAACCGGCTCTCGCTCGGGGTGCAAAGCTTCGATGAAGAGGCGCTCCGCTTCCTCGGCCGCGCGCACGGGGTGGCGGAGGCGCGGCGGGCGATCGCGGCAGCCCAACCCCTCTTTCCGAGATTTTCCATCGACCTGATCTATGCCCGGCCCGGCCAGAGTGAGAGCGCCTGGCGCGCTGAACTCGACGAGGCGCTGGGGCTCGGGCTTTCCCATCTCTCGCTCTATCAGCTCACACTCGAGCCCGGCACCGCGTTCGCCGCCCGCGCCGCCCGCGGCGAGATCCGGCTTCCCGAACCGGAAGAGGCGGCCCGGCTCTATGAGCTGACCCTGGAGCGGGCAACCGAGGCCGGTCTTTTGGCCTATGAGGTCTCCAATCTCGCCCGTCCCGGCGCCGAATGCCGCCACAACCTCACCTACTGGCGTTATGGCGCGTATCTCGGCATCGGGCCTGGCGCGGCGAGCCGGATCCGCCTCGGCGGGACGCTCCTTGCGCTGAGCCGCATCCGGAGCCCGGAGCGGTGGATGAGGGAGGTCGAGGCTTCCGGGCACGGCACCGCCGAAGAAGAGGCGCTGAGCCCGACGGTGCG
>KN173966.1:7018-8265 GCA_000759655.1 Acidicaldus organivorans
CCGCCGGACGGCTCCGCCTCGATGCGCTGGTCGCCGCCCTCTCCCGCTGAGTGAGCCGCCGGCGGCGCGCCGCCTCAGGCGAGCGCCTTCTTCAGCACGTCGGCGCCCGGATTGTGCACCTTGCCCGCGATGATGTCGGCGGCCATCACCTTCTGGCCATAATAGGCGCGATCGTCGTCGGTGTTCTGGGAAATGTCGGAGCCGGCCAGGGCGAGCCCGCCGAACGCCCCTTCTGATTTCGACCAGACGATGACGTCCGCCCCGGAGAGCTCGGCCTGGGAGGCGGTGTTGAGGTCGGCAAGCGCCAGCCCGCCCTGGGCCTTCAAGGTGAAGCTGCTCGGCTGGAGCAGGGTCTGCAGCGCCTTGTCGGTCATCACCAGCATCACCACGGCGCTCTCCTCCATACCGATCTGGATGCCGAGCGAGATCGAGGTCGAGGAATAGAAGGCGGGGTCCGACCAGCCCTGCGCGGTGCGCGCCACCAGCACGCCATCGCCGTGCGAGGCGCCGAGCCCGATGCCGCCCTTGATCATGTCGGGGAAGATGACGACCGCCTTGGCCTTGGGCAGGAGATCGACGAGCTTGGCCCCAGCCGAGCTCCGCATCACTGAGATGGTATGGGCGGCGCGTTCGACCAGAACCTGTTCGTCGCTGACCTGGCGCTGGTTGGCGCCTTGGCTTGCGCATCCGGCGAGGGTGAGGATGCCGGCCAATGGGCCAAGCACACGCCAGCGCGCCGAGAGAGGCCGGGAAAGGTCGATCATGCGACGGGTCCTCCTTTGATGAGACGATCGGAAAAGAACGATCGGAAGGGTGGGGATGTTCGCGGGGAGACCCTGCCAAGGCAAGCATTTTTCGCATGGATTGACGAATCCGTGATCCGCGGCGCGCAAGGTGGGTGAAGGAGAGCCGCCGGTTCCGCTCGCAAAGGCCGTATCGGAGGGCGGATTTTCAACTCTTTGCCGTGGAGCGGGAGGGTTTTCCCTCTTTCGCAAAGGGTCGCCCTTGATTTTCGTCCAAAAGTTGTGTTATCACGAATTATCTTCAAAGAAGGGTTGAGGTTCCTCATGGTTCCTCCCGCATCTGCCGCGTTCTCCGGAGCCCTCCATGCCCGATGACGGCCGCTCCCTCTCCTTCGGCCTCTCCCCGATTTCCCCCGCCGCCGAAAGCCAGGCCGCGGAAAACCCGGGCGAGGCGGAGCACCTCGCCTGCCTCGCCGCCTCCGGCCTCTTCGATCCGGTCTTTTA
>KN173966.1:8344-8411 GCA_000759655.1 Acidicaldus organivorans
AGCCGCAATCCCGGCCTCGCCGACGAGGCCGAGGCGGCGCTCCGCCATTACCACCGCACCGGCTGGC
>KN173966.1:8490-11123 GCA_000759655.1 Acidicaldus organivorans
GCGAGGGGCGCGCCCCCAATCTTTATTTCGATCCCCGCTACTATCTCGACGAGAACCCCGACGTGCGGGCCGCCGGGCTCGATCCGCTGCTCCATTACATCTGGGCGGGAGACCGGGAAGGGCGGCGGCCGGTGCCCTATTTCGACCCCGCCTGGTACCGCAGCCGCTACGCGCTGCGCGAGGGCGAGAACGCGCTTGCCCATTTCCTGCGCGAACGCCATCGCGGCACGGTGAGCCCCATCCCCGAATTCGACGCCGTCTGGTACCTCCAGACCTACCCCGACGTCGCCGAAGCGGGGATGGACCCGTTCGAGCATTACCTCATCCAGGGCTTCCGCGAGGGGCGCGATCCCTCGCCCGATTTCGACACCCGCTTCTACCGTCAGCGTTATCTGCGCGGGCGGAGCGAGACCAATCCGCTCGTGCACTATCTCCGCCATCGCGGTGAGCCCGGCATCCATCCGCGCCGCCCGCCGGGCGAGGTGACGCTCGCCTCGACCGTCCGACGGCACACCCGTCCCGGCCCGCTCTTCGAGGAGACGCTTTCCGCCCCGCTCGGCCTTCCCCCCCGCGCCCGCGTGCTCGCCTTCTACCTCCCGCAATTCCACCCCTGCCCCGAAAACGACGCCTGGTGGGGGACGGGGTTTACCGAATGGACCAGCCTCGGCCGGGCGCTCCCCCGCTTCGCCGGGCACTATCAGCCGCGCATCCCGCGCGATCTCGGGCATTATTCGCTCGCCCATCCCGAGACGCTCGCCCGCCAGATCGCGCTTGCCAAACGGGCGGGGCTCGGCGGCTTCGTCTTCTATTACTACTGGTTCGGCGGCAAGCGCCTGCTCGACCGCCCGCTCGAGACTTTCCTCTCCCGCCCCGATCTCGACTTTCCCTTCGCCCTGATGTGGGCCAACGAGGACTGGACGCGCCGCTGGGACGGGCGCAGCGGCGAGGTGCTGATCGCCCAGACCTACGATCCCGCCCAGGACGAGGCGCTGATCGACGGCTTCGCCCGTCACTTCGCCGACCCCCGCTACATCCGCCTCGAAGGCCGCCCCCTCCTTTTCGTCTATCGCGCCTCGCTCATTCCCAAGACCCAGGCGACCCTGGCCCGCTGGCGCCGCCTCTTCGAGACGCGGCACGGCGTCCAACCCCTCTTCGTCATGGCGCAGAGTTTCGATGACGTCGATCCGCGCCCCTTGGGCTTCGATGCGGCGGTCGAGTTCCCGCCGCACAAGCTCGCCCGCGGCCTGGAGCCGGTCAACGACTGCCTCGAGCTGTTCGATGAGGAGTTTTCGGCCGAGGTCTATCGCTACGAGGACGTGGCCCTCCGCTCCCTGCTCGAGCCCCGCCCCTCCTATCCGCTGATCAAGACCGCGGTGCCGGGCTGGGACAACGATCCCCGGCGCGAGGGCCAGGGGCTCGTGCTGCATGGCGCCACCCCGGCCCGCTATCAGGCCTGGCTCTCCCGCCTGATCGAGGAGAGCGCCCGTCATCCCGTCTTCGGCGAGCGCCTGGTTTGCATCAATGCCTGGAACGAGTGGGCGGAGGGGGCCTATCTCGAACCTGACGTCCATTTCGGCGGGGCCTTCCTCAATGCCACGGCGCGGGCGATCGCCGGGCTCGCCGCGAGCGGGGAGAAGACCTCGCTTCTCCTCGTCGGCCATGACGCGCTGGTCCACGGCGCCCAGCTCCTGCTGCTCCATCTCGCCCGCCATTTCCGCCGGGTGATGGGGATCGAGGTCACCATCATCCTCCGCGCCGGAGGCCCGCTCGAGACCGCCTATGGCGAGGTGGCCCATGTCCTCGTCCTCAAACATCCCGAAGAATGGCCTGCGGCGATCGAATCCTTGCGCCTTGGCCGCAACATTGGTGCGGCGATCGTCAACACCGCGGCCAATGCCGATATCGTGCCGCACCTCGCCCGCGCGGGGCTTCGCGTCATCCAGCTCATTCACGAGATGCCCGCTTTGATCACCGCGCGCGGCTGGGGCGAGGCGCTCGCGCCCGCCTTCGCCGCCTGCGATCGGGTGATCTTCGCCGCCGAGACGGTGGCAGAGGCGACCGGCACGCTCGCCCCGCTCGATCCCGCCCGCCGCCGCATCCTCCCCCAGGGGCTTTATCAAAAGGTGGGCTTCGATCCGGCCCGCCGGGCCGCGGCGCGGGCGGGGCGCGGGCTCGCCGAGGGGGAGCGCCTCGTGATTGGCATCGGCTATGGCGATCTGCGCAAGGGCTTCGATCTCTTCGTCCAGGCGGCGCGGCTCGCCCGCAAGCGGGTGCCCGAGCTCCGCTTCGCCTGGGTGGGCGCGCTCGACCCGGCGTTGGCATCCCAGCTCGGGCGCGACCTCCGTGAGGCCGAGGCGGCGGGGCTCGAGCTCGCCGGACGGCGGGAGGACATAGCGGACTGGCTGCTCGCCGCCGACGCCCTCCTCCTCACCTCGCGCGAGGATCCCTATCCCTCGGTGATGCTGGAAGCGGCGGCCTGCGGGCTTCCCGTCATCGCCTTCGAGGGGAGCGGCGGCGCGGCCGATTTCATTCCCCAATGCGATGCCGGGATGCTGGTGCCGTTCGCCGATGTCGAGGCGATGGTAGAGACGCTGATCGCCCTCCTCATCCCCCCGCCCCCGCCCGAGCTCCGC
>KN173967.1:0-357 GCA_000759655.1 Acidicaldus organivorans
GGCGTGGTGCAAAGCGGCTGGGCGGTGGGGTGGGGGGCGGCGGCGCTCGCCTCATCGGCCGCCTTCGCCCTGTTTCCCGAAAGTCTCGCCTGGCGCGCCCTGTTCTGGCTCGGCCTCGCCCCCGGCCTCTTCGTGCTCTGGATCCGCCGCCATCTCGCCGAGCCCGCCCTGTTCCGCGCCACCTCTTCCCAACGGCGCGACGGGCTCGCCATCTTCCGCGCCCCGCTGCGGCGCACCACGGCCCTCGTCGCCCTGATGGTGGTGGGGGCGCAGGCGCTCAATTACTCGGTCTCGATCTGGCTTCCCGCTTATCTCAAGCTCGAGCGCGGGCTTTCCCTCACCATGACCGGCGGCTAC
>KN173967.1:443-4717 GCA_000759655.1 Acidicaldus organivorans
ATGCTGCTCCACATCTTCGGCGCCTGGGTGGGGTTCGTGGGGGGCGCCCATCTCGCCGATCTCTGGGGGCGGCGGGCGACCTTCCTCGTCTCCGCGCTCGCCTCGATCGCCCTTCTGCCGCTCTATCTCTTCCTCCCGCTCGGGCCGCGGGCGGTCTTCTGGCTCGGTCTTCCGCTCGGCATCGCGCTTTACCTGATGTTCGCGCCGATGGGCCCCTTCATGAGCGAGATGTATCCCACCTCCTGCCGTGGCCTGGGCCAGGGGTTCTGCTACAATGCCGGGCGGGCGGCGGGCGCGGTCTTTCCGGCGCTGATCGGATTTTTCGCCGCCCGTCTCGGGCTCGGTGGCGCGATCGCCATCTTCGGCCTGCTGGGCGCGGGCGTGATGCTCGCCGCGCTCACCGCCCTTCCCGAAACCCGTGGCCGCGCTTTGGCCGCGTTCCCGGAGGAGACGCTCCATGCCGACTGACCCCGGTTTCACCCCGCCGCCCACGCCCCCCTTGCCCTCCGCGCCCGAACGGCGCGCGCCTGAGGGGGCGGCGGATTGCCATTTCCACATTTTCGGCCCCTTCGACCGTTTCCCGCCGAGTCCGCGCCGCCCCTACGATCCGCCGCTCGCCCGCCTCGAGGATTACCGCCCCGTCGCCGCCACCTTGGGCCTTTCGCGCTTCGTCATCGTCCAGGCGAGTGTTTATGGCAGCGACAACCGGGTGACCGAGGCGGCGATCGGGGGGCTCGGGCGGGATGTGGCGCGCGGGGTCGCAGTGCTCGATCCCGGCGCGGCGGAGGCGGAGATCGCCCGGCTCGACGGGGCGGGCTTCGTGGGGGCGCGGTTCAACGCGGTCTCCGGCGGGGGCACGCCGCTTGCCGCGCTCGAGGACCTGGCTGCCCGCATCAAGCCCTTCGGCTGGCATATCCAGCTCTATGTTGAGGGCGACCTCCTGCCCGAGCTCGCGCCGCGGCTGGCGGAGCTTCCCGTGCCGGTGGTGTTCGACCACATGGCGGGGATCCCGGCCGCGGCGGGGCCTCGCCATCCGGGCTTTGCCGCGCTCCGCGCCCTGCTCGGGACGGGGCGCGCCTGGGTCAAGCTTTGCGGCTACCGGGTCTCGGCCGGTCCCCCCTACCACGATCTCGCCCCGCTCGCCCGGGCCTTGATCGAGGCCGCGCCCGAGCGCATGCTGTGGGGAACCGACTGGCCGCATACCCAGATCATCCCGCCCCCCGATGCCGGGAAACTCCTCGATCTCCTGGGCGCGTGGGTGCGCGATGAGACGGACTGGCGACGGATCCTGGTCGAAAACCCTGAAACGCTCTATGGTTTCGGCCGCTGAGCCGCGCGTGCTAGGGCCGCAAGCCCTCAGAAACAGATACCGAGGAAATCTCCGATGAACGCCGATCTCGACCCGCAAACCGCCCCTGCCACCGAAGCCCCGCCCGTCCTGCTGCGCGAGGACGTGGACGGCATCGCGCTTCTCACCCTCAACCGCCCCGAGGCGCGCAACGCGCTCTCGGTGGCGCTGATGACGGCGCTCGAGGAGGCGCTCGCCGCCATCCGCGCCGACCGCAGCGTGCGGGTGGTGGTGATCCGCGGGGCGGGCCCCGCCTTCTGCGCCGGCCATGATCTCCGCGAGATGCGGGCCCATCCCGAGCGCGCCTTCTACGAGGCGCTGTTCGCCCAGTGCTCGCGGCTGATGCTCGCCATCACCCGCCTCCCCCAGCCGGTGATCGCCGCGGTGCATGGTGTCGCCACCGCCGCCGGCTGCCAGCTGGTCGCCACCTGCGATCTCGCCATCGCCGGCCGCGCTGCCCGCTTCGCCACACCGGGGGTGAATATCGGCCTCTTCTGCTCGACCCCGATGGTGGCGCTCTCCCGCGCCGTACCGCGCAAGGCGACGATGGAGATGCTGCTCACCGGCCGCCTCATTCCCGCCGAGGAGGCGCACCGCATCGGCCTCGTCAACCGGGTGGTGGCGGATGAGGCGCTGATGGAGGCGGTGATGGAGGAGGCGCGCCACATCGCGGCAAAGAGCCCGCTCACGCTGGCCATCGGCAAGGAGGCGTTCTACCGCCAGGCGGAGATGCCGCTCGAGGCGGCCTATGCCTATACCGCCGAGGTGATGACCCGCAACATGCTGGCCCGCGATGCCGAGGAGGGCATCGACGCCTTCCTCGAAAAGCGCCCCCCGCGCTGGCAGGGCTGCTGAGCGGGCGCGCCCGCCCTTCCGGGAGGGGCCTCGGCGGGCCCCTTTCGCCGCCTGATTTTTCTCTCCCGGATTTTTCTTTCCCGGAGTTTTCTTTCCCCGATCTGCGCGCCCCAATCTCCGTGCGGGCAAAAAATTGGCCCCGCCTCGCGGCGGGGCCTTTCCTGGACGATTTCCCCCTCAGAGCCCGCGACCGGCGCCCTCAGGCATTGGCGGTGGTCGCGTTCCGGGCCCAGTCGTGGCCATGATCGATGCCGTGATCGTAGCGGTCGTCATGGGCCGCGGCTGGGGCGGAGTCGTGGAACTGCTCGGCCTCGGTCGAGCCGGCGAGCGCGGTGGTCGAGGCCTGGCCAGCGGAGACCGCCATCGACACCGCGTCGAAATAGCCGGTGCCGACCTCGCGCTGATGCCGGGTGGCGGTGTAGCCCTCGGCCTCGGCGGCGAACTCCTCCTGCTGCAGCTCGGAATAGGCCTCCATGCCGCGGTCGCGATAGGCGCGGGCCAGCTT
Source organism: Acidicaldus organivorans (assembly GCA_000759655.1). Classification (GTDB taxonomy): domain Bacteria; phylum Pseudomonadota; class Alphaproteobacteria; order Acetobacterales; family Acetobacteraceae; genus Acidicaldus; species Acidicaldus organivorans. Next base: position 3,152 of record KN173967.1, read on the forward strand.
GAACATGGAGAGGTTGAGCGAGTGGAACCCGGCCAGGGTGACGAACTGGAACTTGTAGCCCATCGAGCCGATCGCCCGCTGGAAGTCGGCGATCTTCTCCGGGCTCAGCTTGCGCCGCCAGTTGAAGCTCGGCGAGCAGTTATAGGCGAGCATCTTGCCGGGGAAGTGCTTGTGGATGGCGTTGGCGAAGATCTCCGCCTCCTCGAGATTGGGCTCCGAGGTCTCCCACCACAGGAGATCGGCGTAAGGCGCATAGGCCAGCGAGCGGGCGATGGCGTATTGCAGCCCAACCCCGGGGCGGATGCGGTAGAAGCCCTCGGCGGTGCGCTCGCCGGTGAGGAAGGGCCGGTCGCGCTCGTCGATGTCGGAGGTGATGAGCTGGGCGGAGAAACTGTCGGTGCGGCAGAGCAGGATGGTGGGCACGCCCTCGACATCGGCGGCGAGGCGCGCGGCGTTGAGGGTGCGGATGTGCTGGCTGATCGGCACCAGAACCTTGCCGCCGAGATGGCCGCACTTCTTCTCCGAGGCGAGCTGGTCCTCGAAATGCACGCCCGCCGCGCCGGCCTCGATCATCGCCTTCATCAGCTCATAGGCGTTGAGCGGGCCGCCGAATCCGGCCTCGGCGTCGGCGACGATGGGGGCCATCCAGTAGGTCGAGGTATCGCCCTCGAGGCGGGCGATCTGGTCCGCCCGGCGCAGCGCGTTATTGATCCGGCGCACCACGTTGGGGACCGAGTTGGCGGGATAGAGCGACTGGTCGGGATACATCTCGCCGGCGAGGTTGTTGTCGGCCGCGACCTGCCAGCCGGAGAGATAGATCGCCTTGAGCCCGGCCTTGACCTGCTGCACCGCCTGGTTGCCGGTGAGCGCGCCGAGGGTTGCCACGTAGGGCTCGGTCTTGAGCAGGTGCCAGAGCCGCTGGGCGCCCATTTCGGCGAGGGTGTGGCGGATGCGGAACGAGCCGGAGAGACGGGCGACGTCCTCCGGCGTATAGTCGCGCTTGATCCCGGCGAAGCGTTCGGGATCCTGGCCGGAGGGGCTTCCGAGCCCGTCGGGAGCGAAGAGGGGAGAGGGATTGCGTCGCATGTGCGGTCTCCTTGACGTCCAGATGAGGCGATCTAGACGCCGTTCCGGGCTTTTGAAAATACTGAAAAGCGCCTTGAATGCTGGAATATGTGGCGAATTTGACTAGAGCGGCGTGGTAAATGTAAAAGTTGTAAATGAACACCGCGGAAGGGGGACGAGCATGACGCGCGCGCTGATCGGCCGGACCATCCGCCGCCTGCGCAGCGAGCGGGGGATCTCGCAGCAGAAACTCGCCGCGCAGCTCGGCATCTCGCCGAGCTATCTCAACCTGATCGAGCACGACCAACGGGCGGTCTCCGCGAGTCTCCTGCTCAAGCTCGCCGAGATCCTGCGCGTCGAGCTCGCCGAATTGTCCGGGGCGCAGGAGCGGCGGCTCGAGGTCGGCCTGCGCGAGGCGTTTTCCGACCCCGCGCTCGGGGTGGACGGCGTGCCCGAGGCGGAGATCGAGGCGATGGCGCAGAGCGCGCCGCATGCGGCGCG
>KN173967.1:4794-12588 GCA_000759655.1 Acidicaldus organivorans
CGCGCCTGGCGGGTGGCGCGCGAGGATGCGAGCGGGATCGCGCTGCCCTCGGGGCGGCGCATCCTGCTCCCCAATGAAGAAGTGCGTGACATTTTCGAGGCGCGGGCCAATCACTTCCCCGAGCTCGAGCAGGCGGCAGAGGCGCTCGGCGAGGGGCTTCCCGCCGAGCCCGCGGCGAGCCAGGCGGCGATCGTCGAGCGGCTCGAGCGGGCGCATGGGCTCACCGTCTCGGTCCGCCCGCTCGAGGGGTTGCGCGCCTATGATCCGGAGGCGCGGCATCTGGTGCTCGCCGAGACGCTGAGCCGGGAAAGCCGCGGCTTCCACCTTGCCTTCCAGCTCGCCCTCCTCGAGGCGGGGGAGGCGGTGGAGGCGCTGATCGAGGCGATCCGGCCCTCGAGCGCCGAGGCGGCCGGCATCCTGCGGGTGGGACTCCTTAACTATACGGCCGCCGCACTTCTCATGCCCTACACCCCGTTTCGCGAGGCGGCCGCCGCGCTGCGCCATGACATGGCGGTGCCCGCCGCCCGATTCGGCGTCTCCTTCGAGCAGGCCTGCCAGCGGCTCTCCAGCCTGCAGCGGCCCGGCGAGCGCGGCGTCCCATTTTTCTTTCTTCGGGTCGATCCAGCGGGCAATGTCTCGAAACGCTTCGCGGGGGCGGGGTTTCCGTTCGCCCGGTTCGGCGGCTCCTGTCCGCGTTGGGTGGTGCATGCCGCCTTCGCCACGCCGGGCGAGGTGCGGGTGCAGGTGGCGGAACTCCCGGACGGGGCGCGGTTTTTCTGCTTCGCGCGCACCGTGAGCGGGATGGTGACGCGCTGGGGGGAGCCCGCGCCGGTGCATGTGGTGGCAATGGGCTGCCCGGTGGCCTATGCCGGCGAACTCGCCTATGCCGACGGGCTCGATCTCGAGCGGGCGGTGGTCGGGATCGGGCTCTCCTGCCGGCTGTGCGAGCGCCCCGATTGCCGCTCCCGCGCCTTTCCGCCGCTCGAGCATCGCCTGGCCTTCGATCCGCGCCGGCGTGGGGCGAGCCCCTATCCGTTCGAGCCCAAGCGGCGCTGAGGCGGATAGGGCTCCAACATCTCTTTTCGTTTATCTCTTTTCGTTCAGGGGGTTGCGCGGATGAGGGTGGGGTGGCGCCGGATTGGCGCGCCCCGGCCGCGCCGCACGATCGAGGGGGCGGCTTCTGCCGCCGCGCCCAACCGTTCGTAAATTTCCCATCGTTCATGAATTTCATGAATTTGTGATCTCCCCGCGGCCGGCAGGTTTCCTGCCGCGGCGCGCGCCGTCTTCGGGGATTGGCGCGGGGCGGCGGAGGGGTGCTGCGGCCTGGAGGCCGAGACGCAGAAGGGGCGGAAGATTTTTTGAGATGCCTTAGTGGCCGCGAGGGGAGTTTTCAGGGAGTTTTCCTGGCCCCATCACGGGAATCGGCGATTTTCGGGGAATTTTGAGAAGGTGGTGGAGCTGAGGGGGATCGAACCCCTGACCTCCTCATTGCGAACGAGGCGCTCTCCCAGCTGAGCTACAGCCCCTGAGCGGGCTCTATGTCGCGCGTTGCGGGTGGTTCGTCAAGCGGGCCATCTGGCGGGCTGGCGCGCCGTCCATATATTAACCAGAGACAGACATCCCGGCCTCGTCTCCTTTTTTTAATTAAAATCGTTAAAAAATGCTTGACGTGCGCCTTCTTGCTTCGTTAAAAGTAACCAACTCATAGCGGCAAGCGGCACGGCGGCAAGCGGCACGACCGAGCAGCAGGACGAAGAAGGAGGCGTTTACCCATGGCCACAATCTCAGTTCCCGGCGGCAGCTTCTCCTCGGCTTTTGGGGCGGACAGCATCACCGTATCGACGGTCGATAATGCGACGTTCCAGAATGCGTTGGTGAGCCTGTTCAACAGCGGCTTCAACGCGACCTCGACCGTCGTCGTCAACGATCCGAACGCTCCCTCGAGCGTGCTGGGCGCGGCCGGGAATGTTCTGGTCAACAACGCGGCGGGAGCGATCACACTTGCCTCGGGGTTCAATGGCCTGGCCAACGAGGTGACCAGTGGGAGCGTTACCGTCACCGGCAACTCGGGAACCAACGAGTCGATCGTTTCCGCGGGCGGGAACTTCACCTTCTACTCGCAGCCAAGCGAGTCGGGCACGCTGATCGGGGCTGGGGGCAATACCCTGTTCACCGGTCCCACGTCGGGCGGCGGAAACTGGGTGGTCGATCTCACCGGGTCGTCCGGTGCGAACACCATCGTTGGCGGGTCGGACTCGCTGATGGTCCAGGACGGGACTGGCCAGACCAATGTCATGTACCTTGGTTCCGGGGCCGACTCGATAGGCGTGTTCGGGACGGATACGCTCGTTGGGCAAAGCGGCAATGATACCGTCTGGCTCAACAGCGGCGGCAATCTCGTATATGGGGGGAGCGGAACCACCGTCCTCGTCGATCAGCCGTCGGTAAGCGGTTCGACGGATACGAGCTCCACCTTTGTCGGGGGCTCAGGCGATGCAACCATCTATGCGATGGGTGGCTCGACCGGCACCTATGACATTGGCTCGGGATCGATGACGTTGGTCGGTGCGTCAGGGTCAGACCCGACGATTGGCGGTTCCTACAATGCCGCTAATCCTTCGGCCTCGGCCGTGGTCTTCGCCACGGGCGGGTCCAATGTCACCTTCAACAGCGGTACGGATGGAAACGTTCTCGTGGCGGCAGGCGCCAACGCCACCCTCAACGCTTCTGGCTCGGACGGGGCCAATGTTCTGTTCAATGAAGCTGGCGCGGGCAATGCGGCCACATTGATGGGCGGCTCCTACTACAACTACTTCATTGCAGGGACGGGCAACGCCACCATGGCGGGCGGCTCGGGGCCGAATTTCTTCCAGTTCTTCTCGACGAGCGACGGCGGCAGCAACCTGATCACGGGCTGGAACAACGCGAACGACCAGATCGATCTCAATGGCTACACGTCCTATAATGAGACGGTGAGCGGCGGTTCGACGGTCATCACTCTTTCGGACAATACGAAGATCACCGTTCAGAACGTGACCAACTTGAATCCGAACGACATCAAAGTCAGCTGATCCCTCTAGAAGGAGGACCAGCGAAAGGAATGAGGGGGCATTTACGCCCCCTTTTCTTTTGCCGCCCCCTTTGGCCTCTTTCCTCCCCCGCCGCCGGTCACCCCCCCTCTTCCCAGGCTGAGGCTCCCGAGCCTCTTCTGGCCGCCTCCGCGCCCGCCCCTTCACCGCTTCAGGGAAGCGGCGGTCGGGGTTGCTGAAAGCGCCCATGGTAAGGGGCCAGACGGTTATGTCTCGACGAAAATTATTCTACCAAAGATTGCATTAAATTCGTTGACTTCCGCGTAAACACCTGATAGCCGTTCATTAACCCAATCTACGGTAGAGGAACGTCCGAGCGGCGCGCCTCTTCGTAGAAAGTCATGGGGGTCGCCCAGAAACGGAGTCCGCCCGTCTCGCCATGTCCGTCTCCCAGGTCACCCTCCCCAGCGCCACCAGCACCCTCTCCGTCTCGCTCAATACCTCCGACAATACGAGTTTCCAGAACGCGCTCCTCAATACGATCCAGCAGGGCTTGTTCAGCGTTGCGCAGCAAGACGGTCTGCTGACCGACCCCAGCCTTCAACCCTCTGTCCCCGTCGTCCTCGCCCTCACACAGTTCCCCCCCAACGGTTCGCTCACCCTTGCCAACGAGGTCGCGGGGTTCGTCGATCTCGCGCCCAATTCCCTCACCGTCACCGGCAACCGGCAGAACAACCAGACCATCCTCGCCGGAGGCGGCAATCTCACCTTCAATGCGGTGGTCGGCGAATCGGGGACGATCGCCGCGGGCAGCGGCAATGTCTATTTTTCGGCGCCCTCCGGCGTGGTGGATGGCACGTGGCTGTTCCTCTTCGACGATACGACCCCTGCGGCCTCCAACACCGTCGTCGCGGGCGGGGCGACCGCGATCATCCAGGATTCGGCGGGTGAGGCCAATCTGTTCGAGCTCGGCCAGGAAGCGGCGACGGTCGGGGCTTTCGGGGCGGATACCATCCTCGGAGGAAGCGGATCGGCGGTCGTCTTCCTCAATGGCGGGGGAAGCGAGGTGAAGGGGGGGACCGGCCCCCTCGAGGTGGTGGCCAACCAGCCCGGCAACACGGTGACGACGGGAAGCGCCCCCACCACGGTCTTTGCCAACACCGGCGGCAATACGGTGATCAGCGGGACGGGTGGGGTCATCTATGTCGCCCAGCCGTCGATCAGCGGTTCTTTCTTGGAGACCGGGGCGGGCAATGCGACGGTCTTTGCCCTCTCCGGAAGCTCCGGCATCTATCAGGCAGGAACGGGGGAGCTGATTTTCGTCGCAGCCTCAGGCTCGAGTTCGACCCTGACCGGCGCGGTGGGCACCACCCCTGCCATCGTCTTTGGCGATGCGGGGGGCAGTGTCGTCTTCAACGATCAGGCGGCGATCAACATCCTCGTCGCCTCGGGCGACAACACCACGCTGAATGCGGCGGGATCAGGGGGGGGGCAATGCGTTCTTCAACGATGTCGGCCCGGGCAACGCCGCCGTGCTGATCGGCGGGTCCTATTACGACTGGTTCATCGGCGGCGCGGGGAATGCGACGATGGAAGGCGGCTCTGGCCACAATTTCTTCCAGTTCATCGCGGGCCAGGGGGGCGGCAACGACCTCATCACCAACTGGAACCCCAATGACCTGATCCAGATCTACGGCTACGCGCCCAACACCGTCGGTGAGAAAACAGCGGGCGGCGGGGCGGTGATCACGCTGCCGGACGGGACCACGATCACCGTTCAGGGCCAGAGCCTCGCCAGCCTCCAGGGCCACATCCAGATCAACCCCTGATCCCTTCCTCTCCTCTCTTTTCCAACATTCCCTCCTCAGTCCGTTCGAGATCCCTGCCGGCGGCGAGGCGGAGGGCGAGGTGGAAGCCAACGCCGCCTCACGCGCCGTCTCGACCCGGGCGATTTCTGATCCGCCCACGTCCTATGACCAGCCAGACCGGCAACCTGGCGAGCCGGGGAGCGAAGTTTTCTCTACGAAAGGTTGCATAAAAATTCTTGCATGCGCCTCCCAATTATGATACTTATCAAAAAATGAAATCAAAACGGGCGCCTTGACTCCGTTTTGCACCGCACAATTTAGAGTCTGGAATCTTGAAAGAGATCAATCTCAAAATTTGATCCATGCCCATCACCCCGGTCACCGTCCCCGGCGCCAAGAGCGTCCTCAACATCATCACCTTCAACACGGACGCCAATACGAGCTTCCAGAACGCGCTCCTGAGCAGCCTCCAGCAGGGGCTGATGAATACCGCCACGGCTTCGCCCTCGGCCGTGGTGACGGACCCCACCGCGCAGCCCTCGGCGCCCGCTGCTCTTGCCCCCAACGTCGTGGGCGTGGTCGATCGCGCCGCCGGGCCGGTCACCATGACCGGCAATCAGGAAACCAACCAGACCATCCTCGCCGGGGGCGGTAATCTCACCTTCAATGCGGTGGCCGGCGAATCGGGGACGCTCGCCGCGGCGAGCGGCAATGTCTATTTCTCGGCACCGCCGTCCGGGGCGGGGCAGTGGACGCTCCTCTTCGACGACACGGCCCCCGGCGCATCCAACACGGTGGTGGCGGGAAGCGCCAATACCCTGATCCAGGATACGGGGGGCGAGGCCAACCATATCCTGCTCGGCAGCGGGGCGGCAACCGTTGGCGCCTTTGGCACGGACACCATCATTGGCGGTACCGGACAGGCCACCGTCTTCCTCAACGGTGGGGGAAGCGCCCTGGTGGGGGCTTCGGGTCCGCTCGAGGTGGTGGCCAATCAGGGGGGCAATACCGTGACCACCGGCTCCGGACCGGCCACCGTCTTCGCCAATGCCGGCGGCAATACGGTGATCGGCGGCGCCGGCCCGGTCATCTACGTCGCCCAGCCCTCGACCGCGGGCTCGCTGTTCAACGCCGGCGCGGGCGATACGACGGTCTTCGCCCTCACCGGGAGCTCCGGCACCTACCAGACCGGCGCCGGCCACTTCACCTTCGTCGCCACCGACAGCTCCGCCTCGACCATCACCGGCGCGGCGGGGGCGGCAACCGCCACCGTCTTTGGCGATGCGGGGAGCGACGTCACGTTCAACGGCAACGCGATCGGCAACATCCTCGTCGCCTCCGGGGCCAACACCACCCTCAATGCCGCAGGCTCGTCCGGTGGCAACATCTTCTTCAATTCGGTCGGGGCGGGGAACTCCGCCACCCTGATCGGCGGCTCCTACTACAACTTCTTCGTCGCCGGGCAGGACAACGCCACCATGGTGGGCGGGGCGGGGCACAATTTCTTCCAGTTCGTCGCGGGACATGACGGCGGCACCAATCTCGTCTCCGGCTGGAACGCCAACGACCAGATCGACCTCTTTGGCTACAAAGCGAGCCAGGTCTCGGAAAGCACGGTCAACGGCTCGACAGTCATCACCCTCTCCGATGGCACCAAGATCACCGTCCAGAGCGCCACCGTCCCCGCAAGCCAGATCCATATTGGCTGAGCGGCGGCACCCCTCTCCAGTGCCACCGTCTTCTCCAGCTCCCGTCTCCAGCGCCCCCCGCCGCTCAGCCCTCCTTCTTCCGCCGCGGCCCTGCCTCGAGCTCGGTCACGATCCCATGCAGGGTGCGGAGCTCCTGTAGCGTTACCGCACTGCGGGTGAAGAAATGGCGGAGATTGCGGATCATCCCCGGCCGCTTCTCCGGCGTCCGCCAGAACCCCACCCGGTCGAGGGCAGCGATCAGGTGGGTGAGGAAATTCTCGATCTCGCCCTTGGTGGCAGGCCGCGTCTCGTGCGTAACCAGCCGCCGCGGCCTCTCCTCCGCCGCCATCCCCTCCCGCGCCTGCCACCACTCATAGGCGAAGACCATCACCGCCTGGGCGAGGTTGAGCGAGGGAAAATCGGGATTGACCGGATAGCGGATCAACGCATCCGCCCGCGCCACCTCCTCCGCGGTGAGCCCCGCCCGCTCCGGCCCGAACAGCACCGCGACCCGCGCCCCGCCCGCTCCGGCCACGACCGCCTCCGCCGCCGCGCCGCGCGCGGTGAGCACCGGCATGATGACGTGCCGCGGCCGGGGGCAGGTGGCGAAGACGCGGGTGCAATCGGCGATCGCCTGGTCGAGGTCGGGGAAGAGTTGCGCCTCCTCGAGGATGCGGTCGGCGCCGGAGGCGGTGCGGAAGGCGCGCTCCTGCGGCCAGCCATCGCGCGGGGCGACCAGGCGGAGATGGAAGAGCCCGCCATTGGCCATCGCCCGCGCCGCCGCCCCGATATTCTCGGCCAGCTGCGGGCGGACCAGCACCACGATCGGCGAGGGATCGCGGGGGGCAAGCGGAGCGCCGCCGTCGCGGCCGGTCATCGTTCCCCCCTCAGGCGCGCCGCCAGGTGGTCCCGGCGGGGGTGTCCTCGAGCACGATGCCGCGGGCGAGCAGCCCGGCGCGGATCGCATCGGCGCGGGCGAAATCGCGCGCCCGCCGCGCCGCCGCCCGCTCGGCGATGAGCGCCTCGACCTCCGCATCCGCCGGCGCGGCGAACCAGGCGGCGGGATCGGCGCCGAGCAGGCCGAGCAGCGCCCCCCCCGCGGCGAGCGCCTCGGCCGCGGCGCGGTCCCCCCCCATCGCGGCGTCGGCGAGTTCGTGCAGCGCGGCGAGCGCCCGCGGCGTGTTGAGATCATCGCACAGGGCCGCCAGCACCGGCTCGGGCGGGGCGGGGGCCGGGGGGAGGCTGGGATGGCGGGCAAGCGCCCGGTAG
>KN173967.1:12678-14937 GCA_000759655.1 Acidicaldus organivorans
CGCCCGGTAGAGCCGGTCGAGCTCGCGCCGCGCCTCGGCGAGGGTGGCGTCGGTGAAGTCGAGCGTGCTCCGGTAATGGGCCCTGAGCAGAGCGAGCCGCACCGCCTCGCCGGGGGCCTCGGCGAGGAGCTCGGCCACCGTCACCACGTTGCCCACGCTCTTGGCCATTTTCTCCCCATGGATGGCGAGCATCCCGTTATGGACCCAGTAGCGGGCGAAGTGGCTCCCGGGAAAGGCCGAGCAGCTCTGCGCGATCTCGTTCTCATGATGGGGGAAGAGGAGGTCGGCCCCGCCGCCGTGGATGTCGAAATCGGTGCCGAGATAGCGCCACGACATCGCCGAGCACTCGATGTGCCAGCCGGGCCGGCCGCGGCCCCAGGGGCTCTCCCAGCCGGGGAGATCGGGGGGCGAGGGCTTCCACAGCACGAAATCCGCCGGATCGCGCTTGTAGGGGGCGACCTCGACGCGGGCGCCCGCGATCAGCTCCTCGCGCTTCTTGCCGGAAAGCATCCCGTAATGCGGGAAGCTCGCCACGCTGAACAGCACGTGCCCCTCCGCCGCATAGGCGTGGCCCTGTTCGATGAGGCGGGAGATGAGGGCGATCATCTCCGCGATGTGCTCGGTGGCCCGCGGCTCCACATCGGGCGGGGCGACGCCGAGCGCGGCCATGTCCTCGTGATAGAGGGCGAGGGTGCGGGCGGTCAGCGCGGCGATCGGCTCGCCCAAGTCGCGGGCGCGGGCGTTGATCTTGTCATCGACGTCGGTGACGTTGCGCACATAGGTCACCCGCGGATAGAGGGCGCGCAGGAGCCGCACCAGCACGTCGAACACCACCGCCGGGCGGGCATTGCCGAGATGGGGGCGGTCATAGACGGTGGGGCCGCAGACATAGAGCCGGACATGGGCGGCGTCGATCGGCGTGAAGCGCTCGCGGCGGCGGGTGAGGCTGTTATAAAGGAAGAGCTCGGGCATGGCTTCCTTTTGGCCCGCCCCATCGCGTCTTTCAATGGCCCTCATGGCCGGGGGAGGGCGGCGCAGGCACGCCCCAAGGGCGGTCTTCATGGGGGGCGCTTCGGTAAGCGCTCAACTCGGGGCTCAATGGGGGCTCCCCGGCAACCCCCCCGCTACTGCGATCGTCTCCCCGGTGATGTAGCCCGCCTCCTCCGAGACGAGGAAGGCGGCGAGCGCGGCGACCTCCTCGGGCTTTCCCTTGCGCCCGAGGGGGACGAGGCGCGCCACCTCTTCGGGACCGAAACGTTCGGTGGCCGGGCTTTCGATGAGACCGGGGGCGATGGCGTTGACGGTGATCCCCCGCCGGCCGAGCTCCAGGCTGAGCGCCCGCACCGCGGCATCGAGCCCGGCCTTGGCCGCGGCGTAGGCGGTCTGGCCGCGGCGCGGCAGCCAGGCGCTGATCGAGGAAATGGCGAGGATCCGCCCCCAGCGCGTGCCGATCATGGGAAGGAGCACGGGGGCGAGCACGGCGTGGAACCCGTCGAGCGAGACGCCGATCACCCGCCGCCAGCGCGCCGCGCTCATCCCGGCAAGCGGCGCGTCATCGTGCACCCCGGCATTGTGCACCACGATCTGAAACGGCGCCTCGGCGAGGAAGGGGGCGAGGGCGGCCTCCGTCGCCGCGGCATCGGTAAGGTCGGCGGCGAACCACGACGCGCCGAGTTCGGCGGCGAGCGCCGCGCAGCCCTCGCGGTTGGCGTGGGTGTGGAGCACCAGACGGTGGCCGAGCGCGGCGAGGCGGCGGGCGATCGCTGCTCCGATCGGGCTTGCCGCGCCGGTGACGAGGGCGCGGCGGGGGGGAGTGGGGGGGACGCTCATGGAGTGGCGCTCTTGAGGGGGGTGCTCATCGGGGGGTGCTCCCCGCGGCCGCCCCTGAGGCGGGGGCGAAGGCGATCACCGCCGTGCCGCCGAGCTCGCCTGCTTCCGCCCGCACGCCGAACCGGTAGAGCGCACCTTCCGCTCCCGAGGCGAGCCGCTCGGCCCAGGCTTCGATCGCGCCGCGCAGGGGGGCTTGCGGCAGGGCGAGCCCCCGCAGCCGGACGAGGAGGCCGGGCCGCGCCGTCCCCGCCGCGGTGAGCGCCCCGTGCAGGGCCGCGGCCTGCAGCCCGTATTCGGCGGCGGCGAGCGGGGCGAGCGCCCCGGCGACGGCGAAGGGATGGGCGGCGGCGGCGCGGCCCTGGCAGGTGATGCGCCCCGCATCCCACGCCAGCACCGCCTCGATCACCAGGGCGGGCGGGGTGTGGGGGA
>KN173968.1:0-5167 GCA_000759655.1 Acidicaldus organivorans
GCCCGCCCCAGCCGATGCCGCGCCCCTCACCCGCCCCGGCCCAGCCCGGCAAACCGGGCGGGTCGAAGAGCGGACGGACCGGCCCGCCGATCCACCTCTTCGCCAACTCGCTTCCCTCGCTTAGCAAGTTCGCCCTCGGCCCCGCCGAGAAGGGCCCGACCTCGATCATGCCGTTTGCCCGCATCTCCTCGGCCGCGCTTGGTGAGGACTGGCGCAACGAGCTCGCCGCCTGGATCGAGGCCCATAAATACTATCCCGAGGATGCGGCGCGGCGCGGCGAGGAGGGGATCAACCAGGTGCGCATCGTGGTCAACCGCTCGGGTCATGTGGAGAGCGTCGAACTGGTCCGGCCCTCCGGCTACCGCTCGCTGGATACCGCGGCGGTCGCCCTCTTCCGCGACGCCGACCTTCCTCCCTTCCCGCTGGGCACGCCGCAGGAGCGCGTCACCGTCGATCTCACCATCCACTACATCATCATCCGCAACTGAATCATTCGCAACTGGATCATCAGCAATTGGGCCGCCGCGGGGCAGGGGATGGTTGCGGAATGCCCGCGCTCTTGCTAGCTAGAGGGTCGGCAACGGGCAGTAGCGCAGCCTGGTAGCGCATCAGTCTGGGGGACTGGGGGTCGTGGGTTCAAATCCCGCCTGCCCGACCATTGATTTTCCGCCTCTCCCGCTCGAACGTCCCGCTCAGGCGCCCAATTCGGCGAGGGTGAAGAACCGCACCCCGCAGGCCGCCATCCGGGCCAGGGCCGTCTCGATGGTCGTCGCTGCCCCATCGGGAAGCCCCACCCCGCGGCAGGCATCCCGCACCACGTAAGACTCGAAGCCGAGCCGGGTGGCATCCTCGGCCGAATAGGCCACGCAGAAATCGAGGGCGAGGCCGGCGAAGAAGATGCGGCGAAAGCCGCGGGCGCGCAGCCACTCGGCGAGCGCGGTCGCCGTGGTGCGGTCATTCTCGAAGAAGGCCGAGTAGCTGTCGATCTCGCGGCGGAAGCCCTTGCGCACCACGAGTTCGATCGGGCCCTGACGCAGCGCAGGATGGAGCGCCGCGGAGGGCGTCTCCTGCACCGCATGATCGGGCCAGAGCGTCTGCGGCCCGTAAGCGAGGGGGATGGTCTCGAAGGGGTGGCGTCCGGGATGGGAGGAGGCGAAGGAGAGATGGCCGGGCGGATGCCAGTCCTGGGTGGCGAAGGCGTGGCGGAAGCGCGCGAGCAGGCGGTTGACCGGCCCCAGCACCTGATCGCCCTCCGGCACCGGGAGTTCGCCTCCCGGCATAAAGGTGGGCTGGACGTCGATCACGCCGAGGATGTCGCGTTCGGGATCGAGTTCGAGTATCATGCCGTGCGCTCCTTCGCCCGTGCCCCGCGGGGGACCACCCGAGCCCAAGGTAAGGGCGGCGCGTCTGGCCAAAAAGAGGGGGCTCGCCTAAAAGGAGGGCCATGAACAGCCCCACCTCCCTTACCGTCGAGACCCTCACCGGGGCGGCGATCGTGCCGCATCTTCCGGCACTCGCCCGGCTGCGCATCACCGTCTTCCGCGAGTTCCCCTATCTCTATGACGGCGATGAGGCCTATGAGGAGCGCTATCTCCGCACCTATGTCGAAGCCCCGCTGGCGGCGGTGGTGATCGCCCGCGACGGCGCGGAGATCGTCGGCGCCTCGACCTGCCTGCCCCTGTCCGCCGAGACCGAGAACGTCACCGCCCCTTTCCGCGCCCGCGGCCTCGATCTCTCCCGCTTCTTCTATTTCGGCGAATCGGTGCTGCTCAAAGCCTATCGCGGCCGCGGCATCGGCGTTGCCTTCTTCGAGCACCGCGAGGCGCAGGCGCGGCGGGCGGGCGCCGACTACGCGACCTTCTGCGCGGTGATCCGCGCCCCCGATGACCCGCGCCGGCCGCCCGACTACGTCCCGCTCGATGCCTTCTGGCGCCATCGCGGCTACACGCATTACCCCGACTTCGTCTGCACCATGCGCTGGAAGGAGGTGGGGGCGGCGGAGGAGACCGACCATCGCTTGAGTTTCTGGATGAAGTCGCTGAGCGGAGCGCCGCTGCCGTGACCCTTGAGCCTGCCCCGCTCACCCTGGCCCTCGCCCAATACCGGATCGAGCCCGGGGTGGGGGTGGCGCGGTTTGCCGAGAAGCTCGCCGCGCTCGCCGCCCGCGCCCGCGCTTTGGGGGCGGAGCTCCTCGTCCTTCCCGAATATGCCGCGCTCGAGGCCGCCGCCTCGCCGGAGGGGCCGGATGTCGCGGCCGAGCTTCGCCGCGCGCTCGCCCTCGGGCCCGAGCTTCTCTCCGTGATGCGCGAAGTGGCGCGGGGCGAGGGGATCTGGATCCTTGGCGGAAGCCTTCCCATGCCGACAGACGAAGCGGGGCGGGTGGTCAACCGCGCCCCGTTCATTGCCGCCGACGGACGGATCGCTTTTCAGGAAAAACGGGTGATGACCCGTTTCGAGCGGGAAGAATGGGGGATCAGCGCCGGAGCGGAGCCCGCCGTCTTCGAGACCCCGTGGGGCCTTCTCGGCATTTCCATCTGCTATGATGTCGAATTCCCCGAGCTCGTCCGCGCCCAGACGGTGGCCGGGGCTTGGGCGATCCTCGTTCCCGCCTGCACCGACACGCTTGCCGGGTTCAACCGGGTGCGGCTTTCCGCCCGCGCCCGGGCGCTCGAAAACCAGTGCTTCGTCGCTATCACCCCCACCGTGGGGCTTGCCCCCGAAATCGCCACGCTCGATGCCAATCGCGGCTATGCGGCGGTGTTCGGCCCGGTCGATCGCGGCTTTCCCGAGGACGGGGTGCTCGCCCGCGGCCCGCTCGATGAGGCGGAACTGGTGCTCGCCCGGCTCGATCCGGCGCGCCTGGAGCAGGTCCGGCGCGAGGGCGCGGTGCGCAATTTCGCCGACTGGCCGGCCTCGCCCGCCCCGGCGCCCACGCGCCCGCTCGCCTGATGCCGCTCTTTTACCTCATCGCCGGCGAGCCGAGCGGTGACGTGCTCGGCGCCCGCCTGATGGCCGCCCTCCGCCGCGCCGCGCCGGGTGCGGAATTCGCCGGGATCGGCGGGCCGCGCATGAGCGAGGCGGGGCTCGAGAGCCTCTTTCCGATCGAGGAGCTCGCGGTGATGGGCCTCGTCGAGGTGCTGCCGCGGCTCGCCCGCCTCCGCCGCCGCCTCGCGGAGACGCGCCAGGACATCCTCGCCCGCCGCCCCGCCGCCCTCATCACCATCGACACGCCGGGCTTCGCGCTCCGCCTGCTCAAAAGCCTCGCGGGGAGCGGGATCAAGCGCGTCCACTACGTCGCCCCCCAGGTCTGGGCCTGGCGCGAGGGGCGGGTCAAGCATTTCGCCGGGCTCTGGGACCGGCTCCTCTGCCTCCTTCCCTTCGAGCCCGCCTATTTCGCCCGTTTCGGCCTGGAGGGCGTCTTTGTCGGCCACCCCGTCCTCGAATCGGAAGCCGACCGGGGTGATGGCGCGGCCTTCCGCGCCCGCGCCGGGCTCGCGCCCGATCTCCCGCTCATCGTCCTGATGCCGGGAAGCCGCCCCTCCGAGGCCTTTCGCCTGCTCCCCGTCTATCGCGACGCGCTCGCCCGGCTCGCCGCGCGCGGGGCGAGGTTGGGGGCGGTGCTGCCCGCCCCGGCGGGGCTTGCCGCGCGGCTTGCCCCGGAGCTCGCCGCCTGGCCGGCCGCCCCGCTCCTCGTCACCGAGGCGGCCGATAAATACGGCGCCTTCGCCGCCGCCGCCGCCGCGCTCACCAAATCCGGCACCTCCACCCTCGAGCTCGCCCTTGCCGGGGTGCCGATGGCGGTGACCTACCGGGTCAACCGCCTCACCGCGGCGATCGCCCGCCGCCTCATCCGGCTTCCCCATGTCGCGATGGTCAACGTGCTCGCCGGGCGCACCGTGGTTCCCGAGCTGCTCCAGGAGAACTGCACGGGGGAGAAACTCGCCGCCGCGCTCACCGACCTCCTCACCAACGCCGCGGCGCGCGAGGCCCAGCGCGCCCTCTTCCGCGAGATCCTGCCCACCCTCCGCCCGCCGGCGGGGCTTCCCTCGGAAGCAGCCGCCCAGGCCATTCTCGAGGTGCTGTGAAGGAGAGCGCGGGCTTCCCAGGGCGCGGCGAGAGGTCTCAGAAATCGAGGAGGCCCGAGGCGCGGGCGCGGGCGCGGCTTTCCGCCATGCTCGCGCTCACCATCAGCGCCGCCTCGAGCGCGCGCCGCCCCGCCGCGGCATCGACCAGCACCGGCGCGCCGTCGCGGATGCTGGCGATGAAGGCCCGATGCTCGGCCTCGAGCGCGTCGTGCTCGGCCCAGCTCGTCTCCTCGATGCGATAGCCGCCGCTTCCCGGCAGCGGCAGGCCGCGCTCGCGCCCGATCAGCACCAGGCGGCGGGCCATGAAATCGACCGACATATAGCCGGTCTTGGCGAAGCGCCGCATCTTGCGCTCGGTCTTGAGCGGGATGCGGCTCGCGGTGATGGTGGCGACCGCCCCGTTCTCGAAGCGCACCCGGGCATTGGCGATGTCCTCGTGGGGGCGCCGATCGCAAGCCCCCACCGCGTCGATCCCGGCGATGGGGCTTGCCACCAGGGCGAGCACCAGATCGAGATCGTGGATCATGAGATCGAGGATGACCGAGACATCCGTCCCGCGCGGCTTGAAGGGGGCGATGCGGGTTGCCTCGATATAGAGCGGGCGCTCCATGCGCGCCGCCAGGGCGGCGTATTCCGCCGAGTAGCGCACGAGATGGCCGACCTGGAGCACGAGCCCCCGTGTCTCTGCCATGCCGGCGAGCTGGTCCGCCTCTTCGAGGCTCGCCGCGATCGGCTTTTCGACCAGCACGTGCCGCCCGGCCTCGAGCGCGGCGGCGGCGAGGCGGAAATGGGTCTCGGCCGGGGTGGCGACGATCACCGCCTCGCTCGCCGCGAAAAGCTCGGGCAAGCCGAGCGCCGGGGCGCCGGTCTCGGCGGCGAGGGCAGCGGCGCGGGCGGGGTCGATGTCATGGATGCCGCTCAAGAGGGCCTCGCGGGAAGCGGCGAGCTTGAGCGCGTGATAGCGCCCGAAATGCCCCACCCCGATCACCCCGATCCGCACGCGCCCCGTCATATCCTACTCTTCATGCCGCCCTCTCCTGCGCCGCAGCATGGCGGGGGCGGGCTTGGGTTGCAATCCCCCC
>KN173968.1:5252-9401 GCA_000759655.1 Acidicaldus organivorans
CCGCCGCAATGCCTGAGGGAAAGGCCGGATGCTCAGTTTCAGCCCGCTCAAGACCGCCACCATCATTGGGATCTGCCTGCTCGGCCTCCTCCTCTGTCTCCCCAACCTCATGCCGCCCCCCGCGCCGTGGCTTCCCTGGCGGCACATCCATCTCGGCCTCGACCTGCAGGGGGGGAGCTATCTCCTGCTCAAGGTCGATATGGATGCGGTGACGCGCGAGCGTCTCGAGGGCCTGGTCGATCTCACCCGCCGCACCCTCCTTTCGGCCAATATCGGCTATCAGCGCCTCGCCGCCGAACCCGCCGCCAACCGGGTGGTCTTCCGCCTGCGCGATCCCTCCCAGCGTGAGGCAGCGATCGCCGCGCTCAGGGCGGCGCTCGAGAAGGTGCAGAGCAGCGATGAGGTCATGGTCGCCCCGCTCGATGCGGACGGGGTGGCGCTCACCCTCTCCCCGCAGAGCCTCGTCCAGCGCGCCCAGGCGGCGATCGAGCAGTCGATCGAGATCGTCCGCCGCCGCATCGACGAGACCGGCGTGGTCGATCCGCAGATCGCCCGTCAGGGGACCGACCGCATCGTGGTCGAACTCCCCGGCGTTTCCGATCCGGAACGGATCAAGGCGCTGCTCGGCCAGACCGCCAAGATGACCTTCCACCTCCTTGATGCGGAGGCCAACCCCGCCAACCCGCCCCCGCCCGGCGTGGAATTCCTCCCCCTCGAGGGCCAGCCCAACACCAAGATCCCGGTGCGCAAGCATGTCGAGGTGGACGGGGCCGATCTCACCGACGCCCGCGCCGGGCAGAACCCGCAGACCGGGGAATGGGTGGTCAACTTCACCTTCAACGCGGCCGGCGCCCGCCGCTTCGCCGACGTCACCCGGGCCAATGTCGGCAAGCCCTTCGCCATCGTGCTCGACAACCGGGTGATCAGCGCCCCGGTCATCCGCGAGCCGATCACCGGCGGGCGCGGTCAGATCTCGGGCCGCTTCGACGCCAAGAGCGCGACCGACCTCGCCCTGCTGCTGCGCGCCGGGGCGCTGCCGGCGCCACTTGCGGTGATCGAGGAGCGCACCGTGGGCCCCGAGCTCGGCGCCGATTCGATCCGCGCCGGAGCGATCGCGCTCGCCGCGGGCTCCGTCCTCGTCGTCGCCTTCATGGCGGTGTTCTACGGGCTCTTCGGCTGGTTCGCCAATCTCGCCCTGCTCGCCAACCTGATCCTGATGCTCGCCATCCTCTCGGTGCTCGAGGCGACCCTCACCCTGCCCGGCATGGCGGGCATCCTGCTCACGCTCGGCATGGCGGTCGATGCCAACATCCTGATCAATGAGCGCATCCGTGAGGAGGTGAAGGCCGGGCGCACCCCGATCGCGGCGATGGAGGCCGGGTTCCGGCGCGCCTATGGCACCATCCTCGACAGCAACGTCACCGCGCTTCTCGCCCACGTCATGCTGTTCATCTTCGGCGCGGGGCCGGTGCGCGGCTTTGCCGTCACCATCACGGTCGGCATCGCCACCACCCTGTTCACCGCCACCTTGCTCGCCCGCCTCCTTATGGTGCGCTGGTATGCGCGCACCCGTCCCGCCCTCCTTCCGGTGTGAGCCATGTTCATCCGCCCCCTCTTTCGCCTCGTCCCCGACGGCACCCGCATCGCCTTCATGCGGGGCCGCTATCTCGGGCTCATCGTCTCCGCTCTGCTCTCCAGCCTCTCGGTGGGGCTCTTCTTCTATCCCGGCCTCAATCTCGGCATTGATTTCCGGGGCGGCATCGTGATCGAGGCCAAGACGCCGGGCCCGGCCGATTTTGCGGCGATCCGCGCCGCGCTTGCCGCCGAGCACCTGCCCGCGGCCGGAGTGCAGCGCTTCGGCGGGCCTGATGACGTGCTGATCAGGCTCGAGGCGGCGGGCGACGAGAAGGCGACCGATGCGGCGGCCGATCGGGTGCGGGAGGCCCTCGCCCGGGCCATTCCGGGCACCAAGGTGCTCAAGGTGGATGCGGTGGGATCGAGCGTCTCCGCCGAGCTCTTTCACAAGGGGATGCTCGCGCTCGGCATCAGCCTGCTGATGATCCTCGCCTATATCTGGTTCCGCTTCGAGTGGGAGTTCGCGGTGGGGGCGGTGGTCACCCTCCTGCTCGACATTACCAAGACGATCGGCTTCCTCGCCGTCACCCGTTTCGAGTTCGATCTGGTCATGGTGGCGGCGATCCTCACCATCCTCGGCTATTCGACCAACGACAAGGTGGTGGTCTATGACCGGGTGCGCGAGAATTTGCGCAAATACCGCACCATGCCGCTGCGCGAGCTGATCGACCTCTCGATCAACGAGACGCTCAACCGCACGCTCGGCACCTCGATGACCGTCTTCCTCGCCGCCCTGCCGCTCGCCCTCTTCGGTGGCGCCTCGCTCTCCGGCTTTGCCTGGACGATGCTGTTCGGGATCGTGGTCGGCACCTCCTCCTCGATCTTCATCGCCGCCCCCATCCTGCTCTTCCTCGGCGAGCACCGGCTAAGACGGGATGCGGCGCGGCCCAAGCCGGCGAAGACGCCCGTGGCTTGATTCCAGTGGCCTGAGTCCAGTGGCCTGAGTTCAATGGCCTGAGTGGGCTGGCCTGAGCCCGCCGCAGTCTGCCGGGCTTGTCATTTGGCCGGTCTGCCATCTGGCCAGTTTACCATTTGGCAAGATTTGGCGGCGATACTGGGCGGGATGGAGACGCCCACCCACCTCGCCCTCGAGCATGCGGTCTTCTCCCGCTTCGGCACCCCCATCTTCCGCCGCGACCCCAGTGGCAACGAGCCGGTGATGGTGGTGACCCTGGGCGAGCGGGAGGTCGCACTACCCCTCTCGCCGCTGCGGCGTGAATTCGGGCTCGGGCCCGATACACCGGATGGGCGAATGCTCGACCTCGTCGCCCAGGCGCTCGATTACGTCAACGAGATCCGCCCCGGTGAGGCATTCCCGCCCGAGATCATCACCGGAGAGGCGAGCTGGGAGCCCGAGCCCGAGCATTTCGCCCTCGCCTTCGCCCGGCTCCGCCTCTCCCTGCTTGCCTGGTTCCAGGGCACCAGTTTTGAAAATGCCGATGACGAGACGCTGCTCGCCATGGTCGAGGACCCGGCGTTCCGCCCCCGCATTCAGGAAGCCTTCGAGCGGGCGGCGAGCGAGCTCGACCTTCCCGATGGCGAGGCGGTGCTCTCCGCGCTCGAGCAATTCGCCCGGGAGCTCGCCTATATCGAGGCGCTTCGCCTCAAACTGCTCCGCCGCGTGCAAAGCCTGGCTGAGCGCATCGTCAGGGTGCAATTCCACTGGCGGGGAGATTCATCGCATGGCGAGGTTCTGGCGCAGGTCACCCGGCTCGCCCGACGCGCCGCCAAGCAGCTCACCGACCGTTTCGACGAGCTCGACGCGCAGACCGGCGAGGTGATCAGCGCGCTGCGCAACGATGCCCATCAGCGCAATTTCATCCGCGCCAACCGCGATTTCCTCCACCGCACCTGGCGCGCCTTCGACCCGCTGCTCACCGCCTGGGAACAGTCGGCCGATCCCACCGAGCGCGAACAATGGGCGCTCGTCGAGCGCACCTATCAGTTCCTCGCCCCCCGCTACATGACGGTCAAAGAGTGGGTCTCCGAACATGACCGTCACCGCAAGTCGAAACCCATCCCTCACATGGTCTGGTAACGGATGGGCTGCGCACGCGCCGCCGCCGCGAGCCGGGCGGCGAGGAATTCTGCCGGATGCCGTGCTCCACGCCCGGCGAGATCGCGGATCTGGTGGCGGCAGGAGAAGCCCTCGGCGAGCACCTCCGTCCCCGCGGGCAGGGCGGCAAGGGCGGGAAGGAGCGAGACTTCGGCCACACGCCGCGAAAACGCCGCCGTCTCCTGCTGATAGCCAAAGAGCCCGGCCATGCCGCAGCAGGTGCTCTCGATTGCCTTCACCTCCACCCCCGGAAGTCGGGCGAGGAGTGCGAGCGTCGGGCTGAAGGCAGCAAAGGATTTCTGGTGGCAATGCCCATGCACGGCAAGGCGTGCCCCGCGCTCACCTTCCGCCTCACCTTCCGCCGCGGGAAGAGCCGCGATCAGCCCGCCCCCCTCCGCGGCGAGAAACTCGCCGAAGAGCCGGGCGCGGCGTGCCAGGGCGCGGGCCTCGGCGGGAGG
>KN173968.1:9473-9568 GCA_000759655.1 Acidicaldus organivorans
CAGCAGGTCGCGGTATTCATCGCGCAGGGTGAGCAGGCAGGAGGGCTCGCAGCCCACCACCGGTGCGTCGTCTCCGGCGAGCGCTGCGGCCAGCC
>KN173968.1:9688-9984 GCA_000759655.1 Acidicaldus organivorans
GCCGCGCGTCCCGCCGCGCCCCCTCGATGTCGCCCGCAGCGAGCCGGGTGCGCCCGCAGCAGAGATGACGCCCGCCCCCCACCAGCGCGGGGGCTGGCCGCAGCGCTCGCCGGAGACGACGCACCGGTGGTGGGCTGCGAGCCCTCCTGCCTGCTCACCCTGCGCGATGAATACCGCGACCTGCTGCCTCCCGCCGAGGCCCGCGCCCTGGCACGCCGCGCCCCCTCGATGTCGCCCGCAGCGAGCCGGGTGCGCCCGCAGCAGAGATGACGCCCGCCCCCCACCAGCGCGGGGGC
>KN173968.1:10067-10240 GCA_000759655.1 Acidicaldus organivorans
GAAACCCGCCGCCTCCAGGACCCGCCAGGCGGCGGTGAGCACGGCGGGTTCGAAAAACCGGTTGAAGGTGTCGGCGAAGACCCACACCCGCCGCCCGCCGCCCGCAGTGGAGCGCGGGGGACGGAAGGGGCGGGTGAAGCGGGGCAGCGGCCGGTCAGCGGCGAGGCCAAGGC
>KN173969.1:0-2178 GCA_000759655.1 Acidicaldus organivorans
CAGCGTGATCCATGATCACCTCCGTCCCGCCGCGCCGGGGCGCATCTGGGCGAGCGGGGGGAGTTCGCTCGGCTGGCATGGCGGGGCGGCGGTCGGCGTGAAACTCGCGCTCCCTGAGCGGGAGGTCG
The DNA here is from genome assembly GCA_000759655.1 of Acidicaldus organivorans. Taxonomy (GTDB): domain Bacteria; phylum Pseudomonadota; class Alphaproteobacteria; order Acetobacterales; family Acetobacteraceae; genus Acidicaldus; species Acidicaldus organivorans. Next base: position 129 of record KN173969.1, read on the forward strand.
CCGCCCTCACCGGCGATGGCTCGTTTCTCTTCTCCATCCCCTCTGGCGTGCACTGGCTGGCGCGGCGCATGAGGACGCCGTTCCTCACCGTGATCTACGACAATGGCGGGTGGAAATCGCCCAAACTCTCCACCCTTGCCCTCTATCCGGAAGGACGCGCGAAGCGCGATGAGGCCTTCGGCGTCTCCTTCGCGCCCATTCCCGATTACCCAGCCCTCGCCGCCGCCGCAGGCGGAGCGTGGGGCTGGACGGTGGAGCGGCCAGAGGCGCTCGATGCGGCGATCGCTGCGGCGATCCGGGTGGTTAGGGAGGAGCGGCGCGCGGCTCTCCTCCATGTCCGGCTTCCCGGTTTGTAGGCGAAAGACCACCCTGCGCCCTCGCCTTTCCCGCTCAATCCTGCGAAGGAAGCAGGGCCACGGCGCGGCACCAACCGGCCGAGGCCGCCCTGATTTTGACCGGGAAACACGACACCCAGAACCCGCGGGCGGGAAGAAGCTCCAGATTGTGGAGCTTTTCGAGATGGCAGTAGCCGATCTCGCGCCCCGCCTTGTGGCCCTCCCAGATGATGCGCGGATCGCGGCTCTCAGCATAGCGCTTGGCGGTATGGACGAAGGGCGCATCCCAGCTCCAGCCATCGGTGCCGGTGACCCGCACGCCGCGCTCGAGCAGAAAGAGCGTCGCCTCGCGCCCCATGCCGCAGCCCGCCGCCACGTAGTCCGCCTCCCCGTAACGGCTGCCCGCCCGCGTGTTGACGAGGACGATCTCGCCCGGACTGAGCTCATGGCCGATGCGTTCGAGCTCGGCGGCGACCTCTTCTGCCGAGACCACATGCCCGTCGGGGAGATGGCGGAAATCGAGCTTCACGCCGGGGGCGAGGCACCATTCGAGGGGGATCTCATCGATGCGGAGCGCCGGTTTCCCGCCATCCTGGGTCGAGGCGAAATGCCAGGGCGCATCGAGATGGGTCCCGTTGTGGGTGGTGAGCGCGATTTCCTCGATCGCCCAGCCCTCGCCATCGGGGAGATCCTCGGGGCGAAGGCCGGGGAAAAGGGCCGCGACCCGCCCCGCCGTCGCCTGGTGGTCATGATAGACGATGCGCGGGCCGAAGCCGGGCGGATCGGCGGGAACGTCGTTTTCGAGCGGGACGGAGAGATCGATCAGGCGCGGGCGTTGACCGGGACCGAACATTGTGTTTCCTCCTCAAACCAGACCCATTCGTGCGGGCATCTCCATCGGGGGCCATCCAATTAAAGCCTTCGCCGCGAGGAAAAGCGCAAGCGGGGAACGAGGAGAGGAGAGAGAATGCGCATTCTGCTCACCGGAGGGCTGGGCTTCATCGGCTCGGCGGGGATCCGCCACCTCATCCGCGAGACGGCGCACGAGGTGATCAACGTCGATAAGAAGACCTACGCCGCCTCGCCGGAAGCGCTCGAGGAGGCGCGAACCCACCCCCGCCATCGCTGGATCGCCGCCGATATCGCCGACGGCCCCTTGATGCGCGAGATCTTCGCCAGGACCGAACCCGATGCGGTGATGCACCTCGCCGCGGAAAGCCACGTCGATCGCTCGATCGACGGCCCGGCCGATTTCATCCGCACCAATGTCGTGGGCACCTTTGCCCTGCTCGAAGCGGCGCGGGCCTACTGGGAGAGCCTCTCGCCCGAGCGGCGGGCGCGGTTCCGCTTCCCTCACGTCTCGACCGACGAGGTGTTCGGGGCGCTCGCGCCGGGGGACCCGCCGTTCGACGAGCGCACCCCCTATGATCCGCGCAGCCCCTATTCGGCGAGCAAGGCGGCCTCCGATCATCTGGTGCGCGCCTGGCATCATACCTATGGCCTTCCCACCCTCGTCTCCAACACCTCGAACAATTATGGCCCCTGGCAGTTCCCGGAAAAACTCATCCCGCTCGTCATCACCAACGCGCTTCTGGGCCGCGAGATCCCGGTCTATGGCGATGGGCGGAACATGCGCGACTGGCTCTATGTCGAGGACCACGCCGAAGCATTGGTTCGCGTTCTCGAACGGGGCGAGGTGGGGAAGACCTACCTCA
>KN173969.1:2256-2327 GCA_000759655.1 Acidicaldus organivorans
GCTTCGCCGAACGGGCCTTGGGCTGGAAGGCGCGGCACGATTTCGAAAGCGGTCTCAGGAAAACCATTACC
>KN173969.1:2399-2789 GCA_000759655.1 Acidicaldus organivorans
ACCGGCCCGGCCATGATTTCCGCTATGAGATCGACCCCGGCTTCGCCGAACGGGCCTTGGGCTGGAAGGCGCGGCACGATTTCGAAAGCGGTCTCAGGAAAACCATTACCTGGTATGTCGAAAACCGCCCCTGGTGGGAGAGCGTGCGGGCAAGCCGCTATGACGGCTCGCGGCTGGGCCGCGCAGGGCAGAGGGAGGCCGCTACGGGATGAGCATCGAGATGACCCATAACGAGAGCGCCCAACGGGGTGGCCTGCGCAAAGGGATCCTGCTTGCCGGGGGATCCGGCACGCGGCTTGCCCCCCTCACCCGGGCCGCGTCCAAGCAGCTGCTCCCGGTCTATGACAAACCGATGATCTATTATCCCCTGACCACGCTGATGCTGGCGGG
>KN173969.1:2850-5521 GCA_000759655.1 Acidicaldus organivorans
TCGGCGAGGCGTGGCTTGGCGGCGAGGGCTGCGCGCTTGCGCTCGGTGATAACCTGATCTTCGCCGACCACCTCTCCGCCGCACTCCAGCGGGCCGCCGCCCGCCCGCGCGGGGCGACCGTCTTCGCCTACCGGGTGCGCGATCCGGAGCGTTATGGCGTGGTGAGCTTCGATGAGCGGGGAAGACCGGTGAACATTGTCGAGAAACCGGCGGTGCCCGCCTCCAACTGGGCGGTCACTGGCCTTTACTTCTACGATGACCGCATCACCGAATTCGCCCGCGCCATCCGCCCCTCGGCCCGCGGCGAGCTCGAGATCACCGACGTCAACCGGCTCTATCTCGAAGACGGAACCCTCGAAGTCGAGTGTCTGGGCCGCGGCTGCGCCTGGCTGGATGCCGGAACGCCGGACAGTCTCCTGCAGGCGGCGATGTTCGTGCAGACCATCCAGGACCGCCAGGGCATGCTGGTCGGTTGTCCGGAGGAAGTGGCGTTCCGGCTTGGCTATATCAGCGCCGCCCAGTTGCTCGAAGAGGCGCGGCGGCTCGGCAAGACCGAGCTCGGCCGCATCCTCGCCGAGCTCGCCGAGACCGGGCCCTGAGCCGCAGCGCAGAGGAGAGACGAAGATGGAGGTCAGGGCGCTCGCCATTCCCGAGGTGAAACTCGTCATCCCGCGTCGCTTCGAGGATGCGCGCGGCTATTTCGCCGAGACCTTCCACGCCGCCCGTTTCGAGGCCGCCGGTATCGCGGGCCCCTTCATCCAGGACAATGAAAGCCTCTCCCGCCGGCGGGGCACGGTGCGCGGGCTTCATTGCCAGATCGCGCCTTCGGTCCAGGGCAAGCTGGCGCGCTGCATCCGGGGCGCGATCTGGCAATAAAGCCCGCGCACCGTGCCCCGCCGGCGGGGCGCGGGGCGCGGGCTTCATTGCCAGATCGCGCCTTCGGTCCAGGGCAAGCTGGTGCGCTGCATCCGGGGCGCGATCTTCGATGTCGCGGTCGATCTCCGGCTGGGCTCACCGACCTTTGGCCAACACGTGAGCGCCGTGCTGAGCGCCGAAAACGGCGCCGAGCTCTGGGTGCCGGGCGGGTTCCTGCACGGGTTCTGCACCCTCGAGCCGGATACAGTGGTCAATTACAAGGTCACCGCCCCTTATGACCGAGCCGCCGAACGCGGCCTCCTCTGGAACGATCCCGCGCTTGCCATCCCCTGGCCGGTCGCCGCCGAAGAGGCGGTGCTTTCGGAAAAGGATGCCGTGCTGCCCACGCTCGAGGCGGCCCAAGCGGCGTCCGACTGGCCGTGGTTCCGGTTTACCCCATGAAGCCCCTCCTTGTCATCGGCGCCTCGGGCCAGCTCGCCCGCTCTCTCGCGCAGGAAGCCGAACGGCGCGGTATCTTCCTCCTCTGCCGGGGGCGGGAGAGTTTCGATGCCGCCGATCCCCATCAGCGCGAGGCGCTGCTCGCCGCGCTCGATCCTGCCGCGGTGATCAATGCCGCCGCCTACACAGCGGTCGATCGCGCCGAGGACGAGCCGGAGGCGGCCTTTCTGCTCAACGCCGAGATCCCGGCGGCCTTCGCCGCCCTCTCGGCCCGGCGCGGCATCCCCTTTTTCCATGTCTCGACCGATTACGTCTTCGACGGCACCAAGGGCGCGCCCTATGTCGAGACCGACCCCACCCATCCGCGCTCGGTCTATGGCGCGAGCAAACGCGCCGGTGAGGAGAAAGTGCTCGCCCTTTATCCGGAGGCGGTGATCCTGCGCACCGCCTGGGTCTATTCGGCTTTTGGCCGCAATTTCGTCCGCACCATGCTGGGGCTCGCCGCCGAGCGGCCCGAGCTCCGCGTGGTGGCGGACCAGCGCGGCAATCCGACCGCCGCCGAAGACCTCGCCGCCCTCATCCTCGACCTCGCCGCCCTTGGCCTGCGCGGCGAGCCGCTCGCCGGCGGGATCTACCACGCGGCGGGACGCACGGAGGCGAGCTGGCATGAATTCGCCACCGCCATCGTCCGCCTCTATGCCGAGCACACGGGCCGCCCCGCGCCTCCGGTGCAGCCGATCGCCACCGCCGACTGGCCGACCCGGGCGCAGCGCCCCGCCGATTCGCGGCTCGATTGCGCCAAGCTCCGCGCCGCCACCGGGCTTTCCCTTCCCGGCTGGCCAGAGAGCCTTCCCCGCATCGTGCGCGCCCTCCTCGCCGCCAGCGCGAACGGCTGATGGCGGATCGCGTCGCGGTCCTGCTCGCCGCCTTCGAGGGGGCGCGCTTCCTGCCCGAGCAATTGGCCTCTCTCGCGGTGCAGACCCACACCGACTGGGTGCTTTACTGGCGCGATGACGGCTCGCAGGACGGAACCCCCGCTCTGGTCGAGAGCGCAGCGGGACCGCGGCTCAGGCCCTGCCCGGGCCCGGCGATGCGGCTTGGTCCCGCTGCCAATTTCCTCTTCCTCCTCCGCGAGGCGGTGCGCGATCCGGAGAACGCCTTCTTTGCGTTCTGCGACCAGGACGATGTCTGGCATGAGGAGAAGCTCGCCCGCGCCCTCGCCCGGCTCCGCCGCGAAGGCCTCGAAGCAGAGGACGGCACCCCCCTCCTCTATTGCGCCGGGGCCGAACTCGTCGATGAGCATCTCCGCCCCCTCGGCCTGCTGCGCCCGCCTTCTCTGCCGCCCGCGTTCCCGGCG
>KN173969.1:5594-9344 GCA_000759655.1 Acidicaldus organivorans
AGCCTCACCGAAAACATCGCAACCGGCTGCACGATCGTGCTCGACCGGCACGCCGCCGAACGCATCGCCGCGAGCACCCCGCCGCCCGAAGTGATGCACGACTGGTGGAGCTATTCGCTGGTGAGTGCGGCGGGGGGGCGGATCATCATCGATCCCGAACCGGTCCTGCGTTACCGCCAGCACGGGACGAATGCGATCGGCGCGCGGCGCTCGGCGATGGCCCGCGCGCTGCGGGCGCTTGCGCGGGGGGCGGGGCCGTTCATGACGATCTTCCGCGCCCATGTGCGGGGGTTGCGGCAGAACGCCGCCCTCCTCAGCCCCGCCGCGCAGGGCGAGATCGCAGCGATCGCGGAGGCGCTGGAAAGCGGGGTGCGAGGGCGTTTTCGGCTTTTGTTCCGGCGCGGGTTGCGCCGTCGCCACCCGCTCGAAACTCTCCTCTTCCGTCTCTGGCTCCTGATTGGCTAAGCTTGGTGCAGCGCACAACCGGTTGGGTGGGGCGCATTCGGCAGGGTGGTGGGAGCATGACCCCGGAGAGCGACGTCGTCCGCAATCCCCATAACCACGTGTTCCTCTCGGTGCGGCATGAGCACCACGAGCGCCGCACCCGGCTGGTGCTCGCCTTCTCCCTCCTCGTCATGGCGGCCGAAATCGCGGTGGGGCTGGCGAGCGGCTCGACTGCCCTCTTCGTCGAGGGCGTGCACATGGCGACCCATGCCGGGGTCTTCCTGCTCGCCACGCTGGCCTACGCGCTGGCGCGGCGGCATCTCGGCGATCCGCGTTTCGCGCTGGGGACGGGAAAATTCAACGATCTCGCCGCCTTCTCGAGCGCGCTCTTGCTCGGCGTCACCGGGCTCGGCATCGCGGGAGAGGCGATCGGGCATCTCATCCATCCCGTCGGGATCGATTTCGCGCAGGCGATCCCGGTCGCCGCGCTCGGGCTTCTCGTCAATGTGGCAAGCACTCTCCTGCTCGGCGAGACGCATGATCACCCCCACCCGCACGGGGCGGGGGATGGGCGCGAGCCGGGGCATGAGGCGCATGCGCATCTCCATCGCGATCACAACATCGCCGCCGCCCGGGCTCATGTCTTTGCCGATGCCGCCGTCTCCCTCCTCGTGCTCGCCGCCCTTGCGCTTGCCCGCTGGAGCGGGGCGCTCTGGCTCGATCCCATCGCCGGGCTGATCGGCGCGGCGGTGGTGGTGAGCTGGGCGGTGAGCCTGATACGGAGCGCCGGTGCCGCGCTCCTCGACATGAGTCCCGGCGCGGGAGAAGCGGCGGCGGCGATCCGCGCCACTCTCGAGGGGGCGGGGGCCGAAGTGCGCGACCTCCATGTCTGGCGCGTCGGCCCCGGCCATCTCTGCGCCATGGTCTCGCTTTGCACTGGCGCACCGCGTCCGCTTGCCGAATACCGCCGCCTGCTCGCCGAAATCGACGGGCTTTCCCACCTCACCATCGAAATCGAGGTCGCGCCCATGCCGCTCTCCCTTTCCCCCTCCGAGACGGCGCGCTCGTAGATGTCCGCCATGAGCGCGTCCTTCGCCTCGAGCCCCACCTCCTCTGAGCCACCCGCCGCGCTCGAGGCCGAGCTCACCGCTCTGCTCGCCGCGCTCAAGGAGCGGGGCGATCCCTTCACCCATCCGGTGCTCGGCGCGGCGATGACGATCGCGCGGGCCATCGCCGCGCGCCGCCTCGATGAGGAGGCGATCGGCGCGCTGGTGCGCCATCTGCGTGACGGCGCCTTCCGCGACCGGGCGGCGCGTCTTGCTGCCTATGTCGGAGGGGTGGCGGCGGAGGGGCTGAAGGCGCGCCTTGCCGCGCTTGCCGCGCGGCTCATCCGCCCCGATCCCGCCGACAGCCCGGTGCCGCTGGCAACGTTTCGCGAGCGCATCGAACAGGTTCATTTCTCGGCCGTCTTCACCGCCCATCCCACCTTCGCCCTTTCCGCCGAGGTCTATCGGGCTCTCACTACGCTCGCCCTCGGGAACGAGGCGCGCGGGGACAAAGCGCGCGGGGGCGAGGGATTGGGGAATGAGACCCCCCCATTCGCCTCGCACCGTCCCGAGGGCCCGCCCAGCCTCGAAGACGAGTTCGCCGCGGCCACGGCGGCGCTGATCAATGGCCGGCTTGCCCTCGATCAGCTCAACCGCGCCCTTCTCGAAGAGGCCCGCCAGCACTGGCCGGAGCGCTGGCGCGAGCTCGTTCCGATGCCGATCGTGCTCGCAAGCTGGGTGGGCTACGCCCTCGACGGGCGGAACGACATCTCCTGGCCGGCAAGCCTTCGCTTCCGCCTCCTCAGCAAAGAGGCGGAAGCGAAGGCTTGCCAGCCAGGAGATGTCGTTCCGATGCCGATCGTGCTCGCAAGCTGGGTGGGCTACGACCTCGACGGGCGGAACGACATCTCCTGGCTGGCAAGCCTTCGCTTCCGCCTCCTCAGCAAAGAGGCGGGGCTCGCCCATCTCGCCGCAAGCCTCGACCCGCTCGGCGAAAGCGCCCTCTCACGGCGGATCGCGGCAGCGCTCGAGGCGGTGCGGGCGCAAATCAACGCCTGCCCCGCCACCCCCGACCCGGAAGCGGTCAGCCGCTTCGCCCGCACCCTCATCGCCAGCCGCGAGGAAGCGCTCCTCACCCCCGACCCGCTCCTTCCCCTTTTCGATGAAGCCCTGGCCGGGGCCGATGACGAAGCGGCCTCCCGCCTCCTCGTGGCGCGGGCCGGTCTCCTCGCCCACGGGCTTTCTCTGGCGCGGCCCCATTTCCGGCTCAATGCGGCGCAGGTCCACAACAGCGTGCGGCTGCGGCTCGGGCTCGATGACCCGCCCTCCGATCCCGCCCGGCGGCGGGTGCTGCTCAGCACGCTCGATGAGGCGCTGGGCGTGGTCGAGGAGGAGCGGGTCGATTTCGGTATGCTGCTCGCCGAGCGGGCGTCGGCGGCGCGGCTCATGATGCTCGTCGCCCAGATCGTCAAACACGTCGATGCCTCAAGCCCGATCCGCTTCCTCATCGCCGAGACCGAGACCGGCTACACGCTGCTCGCCGCGCTCTGGCTCGCCCGGACCTTCGGCCTGGCCGAGCACGTCGAGATCTGCCCCCTGTTCGAGACCGGCGAGGGGCTCGAACGCGGTGTGCGCGTCCTCACCGAAGCGCTGCGCAGCCGCCATTTCCGTGACTACATCGCGCGCCAGGGGCGGATCTGCCTCCAGTTCGGCTATTCCGACTCGGGGCGTTTCGTCGGCCAGCTCGCGGCGAGCTACTTCGTCGAGCGGCTCAAGCTGAAAATCGCCGAATCGCTCGACGCCTGGGGGCTTTCCGGCATCGAGGTGGTGTTCTTCGACACCCACGGCGAGAGTATCGGCCGCGGCGGGCATCCCCACTCACTCCCCGCCCGGTTCGACTATCTCTCGCCCCCCGCCATGCGCCAAAGACTCGCCGCGCTCGGCCTCCGCCAGCGCGAGGAGAGCTCGTTTCAGGGAGGGGATGGGTATCTCCTCTTCGGCCGGCCGGAGCTTGCGCTGGCCACCGTGCTCGGGATTGCCGAGCATGCGCTCTTCCTCCCTCCGCCCGAGCCCGACCCGGTCTATGACGAGCCTGATTTCGCCGCCGATTTCTTCGCGACCATCCGGGCGCGGATGACCGAACTCGTCGCCGATCCAGGCTACGCCGCGCTTTTGGGCATGTTCGGTCCCGCCTGTCTGGAGCGGACCGGCTCGCGCCCGGCGGCGCGGGTCGATGAGATGCGCGGCGGCCGTCCGGGGC
>KN173969.1:9440-9519 GCA_000759655.1 Acidicaldus organivorans
ATGCGGGCCATTCCCAACAATGCGCTCTTGCACCAGCTCGGCTTCCTCGCCAACACGCTTTACGGTCTCGGCGCGGCGG
>KN173969.1:9946-13723 GCA_000759655.1 Acidicaldus organivorans
GTGATCGGTCTCTTCGATCCCGAGACCTGGCTCGATCTCGCCGCCCATGCCGAGGAGAGCGGGCGGCGCGGCGCCTTCCTCGAAATTGCCCGCTTGCTCGAGGATTCGGTCGATGTGGTGAACCTGATCCGCCTCTTCCGCCGCTTTCAGGCCGATCATCTCGCCTGGCGGCAGGTGTGGGCGGACGCACCAGAGATGCGCCCGCGCGCCGCCCTCCTGCACGCGCTCAGGCTTGCCCTGATCTCCGAGATCTGGCGGCTCGGCACACGCATCCCGGAATTCGCCCCGCGCGATGGGCTCTCGCGCGACATCCTGCTCCGCCGCCTCTTCCGGCTCGACATTCCCGCCGTGCTCGACGATCTCGCCGAGATCTTCCCCAAAGACCCCGACCCGACCGAGGGTCTCGATTTCGGCGAGCCGCCGGGCCGTCTGCCACAACGCGCCTATGCCCGCGAGCATGAGGAGATCTTCGCCCCGATCGGGCGGCTTTTTGCGCTGGTGCGCGAGATCGGCATCGCCCTCGTCCATGAAGTGGGCGCGTTCGGCTGAGGCCGCGGAACGGCTCAAATCGGGCGCGAGACCGGTTCGCCGACGTTTCCCGACCTCGGCGAGAGGCCGCAGTTTCAGGAAAACAGGAAAAGATTTGGGGAAAAGCGTTCGGAAGGAGGGGCGTTGGTGGAGCCAAGGGGAGTCGAACCCCTGACCTCCTGAATGCCATTCAGGCGCTCTCCCAACTGAGCTATGGCCCCGAGCGTGGCGCCCCCTCGCGGGGACGGAGGGCTTATAGAGGGCTCCCCGCCGCTGATCAAGCGGTCGAGGAGCCGGTCGCGGCAGATTTTGGCAAGGGGATGCCGGTCAACGCCTCGAAGACGCGAATGACGAAGGCGTCGTCCTTGTCCCCCTCGCCATGCGCCGCCGCGGCGAGGAAGAGCTGATGGGCGCTTGCCGCGAGCGGGAGGGGGAAAGTGAGCCGCCGCGCCTCGTCGAGCACGATGCCGAGATCCTTGACGAAGATGTTGACCGCCGAAAGCGGCCGGTCGTCTCCGGCGAGAATGTGCGGGACGCGGTTCTGCCACATCCAGGAACTCCCCGCCGAGGTCGAGATCACCTCGAAGAGCGTCTGGGGATCGGCTCCCGCCCGGATGCCGAGCGCGAGCGCCTCGGCTGCGGCGGCGATGTGCACGCCGGCCAGAAGCTGGTTGACCATCTTCACCGTGCTCCCCGCCCCGTGCGCCGCCCCGAGCCGCCACACCTTGGCGGCAATGGCCTCGAGCAGGGAGGCGGCGCGCGCGAAAGCCTCCTCCGGCCCGGAGGCCATGACGGTGAGCCGCCCCTCCGCGGCCGCCTTGGCCCCACCCGAGACGGGAGCGTCGAGCATGAGGAGCCCCATCGCCGAAAGCCGTGCGCCGAGTTCTTTCGCGTAGCCGGGCGGGATGGTGGTGCTCTGGATGAGGAGCGTGCCGGGGCGGAGACGGGCGGCGATCCCTTGCTCGCCGAAGAGAACCTGTTCGACCTGGGCTGCATTGACGACGAGGAGGACGAGGGCGTCGAGCGCCTCCGAGTCGAGAGCGGCGGCATCGGCGACGGCCCGCCCGCCCGCTTCGGTGAACTCGGCCCGCGCGCTCTCCTTGGGGTCGCAGCCGGTGACGTCGAACCCCTTGGCAAGCAGGGTCTTCGCCACGCCCATTCCCATCGCCCCCAGCCCAATCACCGCACAGCGCATGTCGCTTTCCTCCTGAACCACGTTCATTCCTTTGCTGAAAACGAATTGCCCCTCTTCCGCGGCCTTCGTCCCATGCCGGCGCCGCTCAGCCGGCAAGCCGCTGGCGGAACCGTTCCACGGCGAGGATCAGGGCGCGGCGGATGCCGGGCTCGAGCGCCGAATGCCCGGCATCGGGAATGACGGTGAGCCGCGCCCGCGGCCAGCGGGCGGCGAGCTCGAAGGCGCTTTCGGCCGGGCAGACCATGTCATAGCGCCCCTGGATGATCTCCCCCGGCAGATGGGCGATGCGGTCCATGCGGCCGAGCAGGCCTTCGGGCGGCAGGAACAGGCCGTTGGCGAAATAATAGGCCTCGATCCGGGCCAGCGCCAAAGCCGCCTGATCTTCGGTCAGGAGGGCGGTAAGCTGGCTCGACGGCAAAAGCGTGCTGCAGCTTCCCTCATAGAGCGACCAGGCCCGTGCTGCCGGCATGTGCACCGAGGGGTCGGGGTCCATCAGCCGCTTGAGATAGCTCCCCAGGATGTCCTCGCGCTCACGCGCCGAGAGGAAGCCCACGAATGCGGCGTGCGCATCGGGGAAGAAGTGGCGGATGCCATGCAGAAACCAGTCGATTTCGGAGGGGCGGCCGAGAAAAATGCCGCGCAACACCATCCCCGTGATCCGGTCGGGATGGGCCTGGGCGTAGGCGAGCGCAAGCGTCGAGCCCCAGGAGCCGCCGAAGAGGAGCCAGCGCGAGATGCCGAGCGACTCGCGCAGGGTCTCGATGTCGGCGACGAGATGGGGCGTGGTGTTCTCGACGAGGGAGCCCACAGGCCGCGACCGTCCCGCTCCGCGCTGGTCGAAAATGATCACCCGCCAGAAGAGGGGGTCGAAGAAGCGGCGATGCACGCTGCCCGCCCCCGCCCCCGGGCCGCCGTGGAGGAAGAGGACGGCGGGTCCTTCCGGGTTGCCGACCTCTTCCCAGTACATGGTGTGTCCCCCGGAGAGGGGGAGATAACCGGTCCGATAGGGGGCGATTTCAGGGAAAAGGTCACCGCGCGGCATCATCCCGATCTTAGGACAAGGCGAGGTTCGCGGGAAGAGCGCCCGGCTCTCCACGCCATTTCCCGGCCTCAGCGCAGGGTGATGACGCTGAGGTCGTGGACGTTCCGCCCGCCACGCCGGTCGCCCGTCACGGCGAGACGAAGATGGCCGGGCGCGAGCGTCTGGCCGTCGAGGCGAAGGGCGATGAGCACTTTCTTGCCCTCGAACGCGGGGGCGATCTCGCCCAGGGCGAGCGCCACGGTGAACCCGTCGGCTCCGGTGGCGAGAAGGCTTCGGCCGAGCCACTGCCGGGGTTTTGCCGGATCGATCAGCTTTGCGGCGAGCAGGACCTGCCAGAGGAGTGGTCCCTCCGCCTCGTGATGGACGGGGCCGTGCATGGTCTCGAAGGAGAGGCTCTCGCGTTCGGCAGGAAGGGCGGCGAGATCCGCCATGCGCAGGACCACCTCTGTCCCCCGCTCCGCATCGCGCACACGAAGCGCCGCGGGTTCCTCGGCCAGGGCGGGCCGGATGACGGCACGAGAAAGCGCCGCGCCCGCCAGGCCCGCCCAGAGATCACGCCGGCTGAGCAGCGGCATCAGCGGTCCCGCTGGGCGAGGGCTGCGACATAGGCGCGGTTCCAGGTGGGGGTGATCACCACCTCGTTGAGCGTGACATGGGGCGGGGTGAGGGCGATGTAGAGGATGAGGTCGGCGACGTCCTCGGCCTTCAGCATGCGCGCCCGATCCTCGACCGCCGCCCTATTCCCGTGAGCGCCGAGGATCGGGGTTGCCACCTCACCCGGGCAGATCACCGTGGAGCGGATGCCGTTGACGCACTCCTCCATGTTGATCGACTGGCTCATCGCCACCACCGCGTGCTTGGCCGCCGAATAGGTGGGCCCGCTCATCACGCTCACCTGCTTGCCCGCGATCGAGGAGGTGTGGATGAGGAGCCCCTCCCGGCGCGGGCGCATCAGGGCGAGCGCGGCGCGGGCGCAGTAGAACGCCGCGTGGAGATTGGCGCCGAGCACCTC
>KN173969.1:13840-14525 GCA_000759655.1 Acidicaldus organivorans
GTCGATCCCCTCCGGGGTGAGGTCGGCCCAGGCGCGTTTGGTGACGTTGAGGCCCGCATTGTTGACGAGGATGTCGAGCCGTCCCCACTTGGCCGCAATCGCCTCCGCCGCGCTCTCCACGGTGGGCGCCTTGGAGAGATCACCGGGCAGGATGAGCGCCTCGCCGCCCCTCGCTTCCACCTCTTTCGCCACTTCGGCGAGCGGTGCCTCGCGGCGGCCGGAAAGCGCGAGCTTCGCCCCCTCGCCTGCCAGGGCGAGGGCTGCGGCGCGGCCGATCCCGCTTCCCGCCCCCGTCACCCAAGCCACCTTGCCCTGTAGCCGCGTGCCCATCGCGCCCTCCCTTTAACCCGTGATTAGTAAACCTGTCCTAGAGTGGCGCAGATGAGCATGAACCGCAAGCAACGCCGCGCCCAGGTCGCCGCCGCCCGCCACGCGGGCGAAGAGGCGGCGAAGACCCTGCCCGGCGCGCGGGGTGCGTCTGCCGCCCCGTCCGAGCCCTTCGCCCTGGCGGCGGAGGCGGCGGCCCTGCTCGCGCGGGGCGAGAAGGAGGCCGCCGAGCGCCTGCTCGGTGAGGCCTGCCGCCGCTTTCCTGCCCTTCCCGAGCTTCGCAACGATCACGCCCGTGCGCTGGTCAGTCTCGGCCGGCTGGAAGAGGCCCTCGCCGAAATCGGCGAGGCGCTCCGCC
>KN173969.1:14599-16411 GCA_000759655.1 Acidicaldus organivorans
TCCGCCCCCTCTTCCCCGAGGCCTGGGCCAATTTCGGCTCGATCCTGCTCGCATTGGGCCGCACCGCCGAAGCGCTGCAGGCGCTCGCCCAGGCCCTGGCCCTCCGCCCCGACCTCGCCTCCGCCCATCTCAACTACGCCAACGCGCTCGCCGCCGCGGGTGAGGACGAGCGCGCCGAACACCATTACCGCGAGGCGCTCCGCCGCACTCCCGACCAGCCCAGCATCGGCTTCAATTACGGAACCTTCCTCATCACCCGCAACCGCCCGGCCGAGGCGATCCCGCTCCTGACCCAAGCGGTTGCGCGCGCCCCGGGTGAGATCGGGATGCGCAACAATCTCGCCATCGCGCTCAAGAACGCAGGACGGCTCGACGAGGCGGAGGCCGAGCTGCTCAAGGCCTGGCAGATCCGGCCCGATCATCCCGACACGCTCAACAATCTCGGCACGTTGCAACACGCCCGCGGCCGTCTCGCCCGCGCCCGCGCCTATTACGAGGCAGCGCTCGCCCATGATCCCAACCGGGCTGAAGGCTGGTGCAATCTCGGGACCACGCTGAGCCAGCTCGGCGAGCTCGACGATGCCGCCGCCGCGCTGCGCCGCGCGATCGCCCTCAAGCCCGCCGATCCCCGTTTCTGGCGCCAGCTCACCGAGATCACCCGCCTCTCGACGGAAAGCGACGAACTCGCCGCGTTGCGCCAACTCGCCCGTCACCTCCCCCGATTCTCGCTCGACGAACGGATCGAGGCCCATTTCGCACTCGGCAAGGGAGAGAGCGATGCCGGACGCACCGCGCGCGCTTTCGCCCATTACCGCGCCGGCAATGCCCTCAAACGGGCCGTCATCCGCTATGACGAACGCGCCGCGCTTGCCGAACTCGCCGCCATCCCCGAACGCTTCCCCGCCTCCTTCTTCGACGGGGGCGGCGGGATCGCCGACCCGCTTCCCATCTTCATCGTCGGCATGCCCCGCTCGGGCACCACCCTGGTCGAGCAGATCCTGGCCAGCCTTCCCGGCGTGGTGGGCGGAGACGAGCTTTCGGCCTGGGAGGATGCGCTCGCCCTCTTCCCGGCGCCGCATTGCCTCGATCCAGAGGGGATGACCGCGCTTGGTGCGGATTATCTCCGCCGCCTGCGCGCGCTGGCCCCGGAGGCGGTGCGCTTCACCAACAAGGTGCCGCTCAATTTCCGCCATCTCGGCCTCATCCGCCGCGCCCTCCCGGAAGCGCGTATCATCCACGTCGTGCGGGATCCGGTCGATACGTGTTTTTCCTGTTATACCAAGCTCTTCACCGGCGATCTTCCCTTCACGTATGATCTCAGTGAGCTCGGCCGCTACTACCGCGCCTATGAGCGGGTTATGGCGCATTGGCGCGCGGTGCTGCCCGCCACTCACTTCCTCGAGATCCGCTACGAGACGCTGATCGCCGATTTCGAGGCCGAAGCGCGGCGGCTCGCCGCGTTCTGCGGGCTGCCCTGGGACGCCCGCGCCCTCGCCTTCTACGAAACGAGGCGGGCGGTGCGCACGGCGAGCGCTGCCCAGGTCCGCCAGCCGCTCTTCCGAAGCTCGATCGGGCGAGCCCATCGTTTCGCCCCCTATCTCGCCCCGCTCCTCGCCGCCCTCGGCGAGACCGGACCCCGCGCCGAGGCCGCCTGAGGGAAGTCTCCTCGCCTCATCGCGTCCCCCTAACGGCAAGGCAGGGGTGAGATTTTCGAAAAGCGAGGTTGGTTGTTGAAACCGATGCGGCTTCCGATCTAAACTGTGCGGTGCAAAAATCCGGACCCGCCGGCTTTTTCTGGAAGGATCGCTCCTT
>KN173970.1:0-465 GCA_000759655.1 Acidicaldus organivorans
CCCTCGTCGAATCCTTCGGGCAGATCGGGGAACTCCATGATGAGATCCTCGACCATGCCGCGCTTGGCGCCGGGATGACCGATGAAGCCGAGGCTTTTGCCGAGCGCGAAAATCGCCACGCCTCCCTCCTCATCCCGCGCCAGCACCTCGGCCTCAGCGGGGGGCAGCGGCCGGTCACGGCCAATCGAGAACAGCGGCATGCGCTCGGGAAGATGCCCGCCGAGGGCATCGGCGCGGGTGCGGGTGATCTCGTGGAGGGCGGCGCGATAGGGGCTTTCTTCCACCCCGCCGCCCGCGGCGAGCGCCAGAATTGCCGCGCCCAGCCCGAAGCCGATCACCGGTTTTCCTCGGGCGAGAAAGGCGCGGGTGAGGCGAAGTTCGGCGGCGAGGGTGGGCAGGATCTCGCCGCCCGCCACGCCGCGCGGCCCGGCGCCGAGCAGCATCAACGCATCGGCGCCCATGTCC
>KN173970.1:502-1406 GCA_000759655.1 Acidicaldus organivorans
GCAGGACGAGGATTTCTGTTTTCCGGGGAGGAACCATGCGTTAGACTCCCTTGAGGGAGACAGGGTGAAGAGAAGATGGGTCAAGCAATGAGGGTGAGGAAGACGTCGCCATGACCGCAACGGTTCGTCAACTTTTTTCGTGGCGTGAACGGATCGCCGCGCTCGAGGACTGGCCCGACATCGCGCTCGATGACGAACTGGTCGAGGCGTTCGAGCGCCAGGCGCTTGCCCGTCCGCTGCCCCCGCTCCGCTTCTTCACCCCGAGTTTCCGCGCCTACGCCTCCGAAGAACTCGAGGGTTGCGGCAAGATGAACTTCCCGGCCTTCTCCGTCACCGGCGGGCGGTGCGCGCTCAATTGCGACCACTGCCAGGCGAAGATCCTCGAGCCGATGATCCCGGCGCGCACGCCCGAGCATTTCGAGGCCATGGTGCGCGAGATGATCACGCGGAAGGGGTTGCGCGGCTTTCTTCTCTCGGGAGGCTCGAATCGGCGCAACGAAGTGCCCTACCGGCGATATTATCCGGTGCTCGCCCGTCTCAAGCGCGATTTTCCCTGGCTCCGCATCGCGATCCATTCGGCGCTCGCTTCGCGCGAGGATGTGCGCCAGATGGCGGAAAGCGGCGTCGATGTGGCGATGATCGACGTCATCGGCGCCGAGGAGACGATCCGCGAGGTCTATCATCTCGACCGTCCGGTCGCCGATTTCGAGGCCACCCTCGCCGCGCTTACCGAATCGGGGATGGCGGTGGTGCCGCATATCGTGATTGGGCTTCATTACGGGGAGCTCCGCGGCGAATGGACGGCGCTCGACATCATCGCCCGCTACCCGGTCACCGCGCTGGTGCTGGTGGTGGTGACGCCGATCTATGCGCCCCCCGAGAAACCTTTCCGCGCCGTGCCGCC
>KN173970.1:1506-2178 GCA_000759655.1 Acidicaldus organivorans
GCGGTGCGGCTTCGGCGGGCTCGGTGAGGAGGGGCGGGTGAGGGAACAGCATTTCGACATTCTGGTCATCGGCGGCGGGCCGGCGGGGACGAGCGCGGCGGCGCGGGCCGCAGCGGCGGGGGCGCGCGTCGCGGTGATCGAGGCGCGGCGGGAGATCGGCCAGCCCGTGCAGTGCGCGGAATTCGTCCCCGCCCTGCTTGCCGAAACGCTTCCCTGGCTCGGCGAGGTCACCGTGCAGCCGATCCGCCGCATGCGCACCTTCGTGGCGGGCGGCGCGGCGGAGGAGACCGCCTCCTTCCCCGGGTTCATGATCGATCGCGGGGCGTTCGACGCCCGTCTCGCCGCGGAGGCGGCGCGGTGCGGGGCGCGGCTCTTTTGCGGGCGGCGGGTGGTGGCGGTCGAGCTGGAGCGGGGCCGTGTGGCCACCTCGCGCGGCGAGGTCTTCACCGGGCGCGTCCTGATCGGCGCCGATGGCCCGCGTTCCCTGCTCGGCGCGGCGACGGGACGGGTCAACCGCGATCTCGCTGAGACCCGCCAGATCGCCGGTGGCCTCCCCGCGCGGCGAGGGCTTCACCGGGCGCGTCCTGATCGGCGCCGATGGCCCGCGTTCCCTGCTCGGCGCGGCGACGGGGCGGGTCAACCGCGATCTCGTTGAGACCCGCCAGATCGCCG
>KN173970.1:2268-3029 GCA_000759655.1 Acidicaldus organivorans
TTGCCCTCCACGCGCCGCAGGATGCGACCGACATTTTCCTCGATGCCGCCTATCCCGGCGGCTATGGGTGGCTCTTTCCCAAGGGGCGGATCGCCAATGTCGGTCTCGGCGTGGAGGCGGGACGCCGCGCCCTGCTGCGCGAGGGGCTACGCGCGCTCCATGCGCGCCTCGTTGCCGAGGGCGTCGTGGGCGATGAGGTTTTGGGTTTCACCGGCGGGGCGATCCCGGTGGGCGGGCGGCGGGAAGCGGTGGCGTTTGCCGCCTCGGTGCCGGTCGTGCTCGCCGGCGATGCGGCGGGGCTCGCCAACCCGACCACGGGAGCGGGGATCGCTGCTGCGGTGCTCTCCGGAGGGCTCGCCGGAGAGGCGGCGGCGGCCTGGCTTGAGGGGCGCGGGGCAGCGTTCGAGGAACTCGAAGAAGAGCTCGGCTTCCTCTTCGATCCCTCGCTCGCCCGCGCCCTTCGCCATCGTCGCCACCTGCTCGGCCTTCCCGACCCTCTGCCCGATCAGCTCCGTGCGGGCTGGATCGGTGATCCGCGCTACTGGCAGGCCCAAGCCGCCGCGATGGCGGAAGCGGGGTGAGGGAGGTCGCGGGCCGTGATATGACGAAGAGAGTGAAATGACTTGGCGTGATACGACGAAGTTGGGGCATGAAGAGGTGAGGGGAAACGTCGATGAGCTGTCTTGAAGCGCCGCTGCGGCCGATGCCGCGCAAGGGAAGCGTGGGGGCGGAGATGAACCGCGCCGAGGTGATGCGGCCGC
>KN173970.1:3118-4670 GCA_000759655.1 Acidicaldus organivorans
GCCCGCCCGCGCCGGTGCCGCGCGAGGTCCATAATGGGGCACGGGTCAACGCCGAGGCCGCGCCGCCGCCGCCCGTCTATCTTCCCAACAACAACATCCTCACCCCGCTGATGCGCTCGCCCGAGTATGTGCAGATGTCCACGGCGGCGGCGATCACGCTCGGCATCATGCCGGGGCGGATGCATCGGGTGAGCTGCACGCGCTGCCTCAACCTGCTGCTCACCTATCCGGAAGGCTGCCGCGCCAATTGCGCCTATTGCGGACTGGCCCGGCACCGCGAGGCGGAACGCGACTACGCCGACCGCAATTTCATCCGCGTCGATTGGCCGGCGGTGCCGTATGGGGAGGTACTCCGCATCATGGAGCGGGGCGATCGCGCCTTTCACCGCATGTGCATCAGCATGATCACCCATCCCCGCTCCGATGACGACACGCGGGTGATCCTCGAGCAATGGGTGCGGCGGGTGCCCGAGGTGCCGGTCTCCATCCTCTCCAATCCGACCACCATGCAGCGGCGTGACATCGAGGATCTCAAACGTCTCGGCGCCGATATCTTCACCGTTGCGCTGGATGCGGCGACGCCGGAGATCTTCGATCGCACCCGCGGCAAGGGCGTGGTCTCGCCCCATTCCTGGGACCATTACTGGGAGATTCTGCTCGCGGCGGCGGAGATTTTCGGGCCGGAGAAATTCGGCGCCCATCTCATCGTCGGCATGGGGGAGACGGAATACGAACTTTTGAGCGTGGTGCAGAAACTGCGCGATCTCGGCGGCCACAGTCATCTCTTCGCCTTCTTTCCCGAACAGGGCTCGCTCATGGACCATCTCCCGGCGGTGCCGCGTCCGCAGTGGCGGCGCGTCCAGCTCGCCCGTTACCTGATCGATTACCGCGGCCACCGGATCGAGCGGATGGCGTTCGACGACGAGGGCAAGCTCGTCGATTTCGGCCTGCCGCAGGAAGAGCTCGATGCGGTGATCGCGGCGGGTGTGGCGTTCCGCACTTCGGGCTGTCCTGGCAAATTCGCCCCCGACATTTCCGCCTGTGACCGGCCTTATGGGGATTCTCCGCCGCGCGATATCGCTTCCTATCCTTTTGCGCCCAACCGGCGCGATCTGGAGAAAATACGCAAGCAGCTCTGGCCCTCTGAAAAAATCCAGAAGATACCGTCATGAATACGCATTTCCGCGTCATCGACACGGGATTGCGCGGCGGCCGGGCCAATATCGCGTTCGATCAGGCGATGATCGAGGCGCGCAGCGCGGGCCTGATCGGCGATACGATCCGCTTTCTCCGCTTCACGCCGAGCGCGCTGGTGGGGCGTCATCAGATCCTGCGCCATGAGATCGACCTCGAGGCGGCGGCGGCGCGCGGGGTCGAGCTCGGACGGCGGGTGACCGGGGGGGGCGCGATCTATCTCGATTCGCAGCAGATCGGCTGGGAGATCCTCTGCCGGCGGGACCGTTTCGGGGCGGATATGCCGCTCGATGAGGTGGCGCGGCGCATCTGCACCGCCGCCGCGGCCGGACTTTCCCGGCTCGGGGTGGCGGCCGCC
>KN173970.1:4917-11748 GCA_000759655.1 Acidicaldus organivorans
CGGGAACGGGCGGGTTTTTCGACGGTGATCTTCTCTTCTATCAGGGAACGGTCCTCTTCGACCTCGACATCGAGACCATGCTCGCCCTGCTTCGCGTGTCCGCGGCCAAGCTCGCCCGGCACGGGGCGGCGACGCTGCGCGAGCGGCTGGTGGGGCTTGCCGAGTTGCTCGGCCGCGAGGGCGGGGTGGAAGAGGTGAAATCCGCTCTGCTCGGCGGTTTTGCCGAGACGTTGGGCTGGACGTTTTCCGTAGAGGCGCCTTCGGCGGGAGAAGAAGAAGCGGCGGCGCGGATTTTCGCCGAGGAGATCGGCACCGAGGCGTTCGTCTTCGAACCTGATCTTCCCGAACAGGAAGGGGTCGGCCAGGGGGGGCGGTGGCGCTCGGCGCTCCGCGAGCGGCCGGGCGGGCGGATCCGCGCCGCGCTTGCCCTCGATCATCGCGGCATCATCCGTGACGTGGTGCTGAGCGGCGATTTCTTCCTCACCCCGCCCCGTTTCGTCCACGATCTGGAGGCGGCGTTGCGCGGCGTACCCGCCGCCGAGGCCGTGCGGCAGGTCGCCGAGATGTTCGCCTCCCGGCGGCCCACGCTGCTCGGGCTCGAGGCGGCAGATTTCATTGCGGTGATCGGGGCTGCTCTCGCCACGCCGGCCATTCGGGGGCGTGAGGCTGAAGAAGCGCGGGAGACGCCGGGCGTGTCGCGCTGATCTCTCCCTTCGATCGGTTGCGCTGAACGTCTCATTTGCTGGTTTTGATATTTTTGTGCTTGCCAAGCGCGGCAGGCAGGGTCATTTTATGAGGCAATTCGAGGGGCGTGCCGCACGGCTTGGCACGGCCTCCGAGAGAAGAACGGGAGGAAATGCGCATGTCGCCCCCTCTTTTCATCATCTGTCACAGCGGGCACCGGGAAGCCCTGCAATTCGCCGCGATGACAGCCTCCGTTGCCGCTGTCTCTGGGCGGGAGGTCACCGTGTTTCTCTCGATGAACGCGCTCCTTCCGTTCCTGCGCGGCAAGGGGAATGCCGAAGCCGCGGAAGGGGAGGCAGGGCGGCTCATTGCGGAAAAAAATGTCCCCTCGTTCAAAACGCTTTTCGAGCAGGCGGTCGAATTGGGAGAGGCGAAAATCTACGCCTGTTCGATGGCGATGGACCTGTTTGGGGCCAAGGAGGACGGGCTTGAGAGTTTCGTAACCGGCGTGATGGGGCTCACCAAATTCCTGAGTGATGCGGAAGCCGGACAATTGCTGTCGTTCTGATGGAAAATCGGATGTCTCACGAAAGGAAAGGATGAAATGGCCGAACACCGGGTGATCGATGCACGTGGGAGTTTCTGCCCGGGGCCGCTGATGGAATTGATCGCGGCCATGAAAAAATCCGCCGTCGGCGATACTTTCGAACTGCTTTCCACCGATGACGGCTCGGCCAAGGACGTCCCGGAATGGGTCAACAAGGTGGGGCATGCGATCAACCGCACCGAGCGCGACGCCGAAGGCGTGTGGCACATCGTCGTGCAGAAAATGAAGTGAAGACGAAGTGATGGGGCGTGAAACGATCGGATAGGTAAGGCGCAGAGGGGCGTGCGTCGGCCCTTGCACCGCGAAGAGAAAAACCAACAGCATACGTGGCAAACGTCAGGAGGAAACCATGAGAATTGTCGTCGTCGGCGGGGGAATGGGCGGGACCATCTTCGCCAATAATCTCGCCCGCCGGATTGGCTCGGAACTCAGGAGCGGCAAGGCGAAGATCACCATGCTCACCGCTTCCGACAAACACATCTATCAGCCGGGCTGGCTCTATGTGGCTTTGGGGAGGATGATGCCCGATGAGCTCGAGCGCGAACAGGCAAGCCTTCTCGAGCCCGGCATCGATCTGCACGTCGATCCGGTCGAGACGTTCAAGCTCGATGAGAAGCGGGTGATCACCAAGTCGGGCAAGACCCATGAATACGACCTCCTCGTCATCGCCACCGGCTCCCGCCCGGTGCCGGAGGAGATCCCCGGTCTCAAGGAGACCGCCATCCACTGCTATTCGCCGGAAGATGCGCTCCGTTTCTATGATACGATCAACCAGTTCAAGGGCGGGCGGATCCTGGTCACGGTGGGGCTTCCGCACAAATGCCCGATGATCCCGCTCGAGGTCACCTTCACGCTCTATGATTTCATGAAGGACCGCGGTCTTCTGGACAAGACCGAGTTTTACTACACCTATCCGATCGGGCGCCTGCACAGTCTCGAGAATGTCGGCAAATGGGCCGCGGTGGAATTCGAGCGGCTTGGCGTGAAGACCGAGACCTTCTTCAACCTCAAGGAGGTCGATCGCGACAAGGGGGTGGTGCGGAGCGAGGAAGGATCGGAAGTGAAATTCGATCTCCTCGTCGCCGTGCCGCCGCATCGCGGCCAGGAAGTGATCGAGCGCAACGGACTCGGCGCCAATGGCTGGATCCCGACCGACCGACACACGCTGCACATGGAAGGCCCGCATGGCGAGAACGTCCTCGTGCTCGGCGATACCACCAACATTCCGATCAGCAAGGCGGGTTCGACGGCGCATTTCGAAGCCGAAGTGGCGGCGGAAAACGTCGCCGCGCTGATCAAGATCGGCCGGCCGGTGCGCACCTATGACGGCAAGGTGTTCTGCTTCATCGAGGCAGGCAAGGATCGCGCCACCTACGCCATGTTCACCTACCAGAAGCCGCCCGAGCCCAAGATGCCGAACGGCGCCGTGCACGCCTTTAAGATGGCCTACAACAAGCTTTACTGGGCCTCGGCCCGCGGCCTGCTCTGAGGGAGGGGGCGATGTCCGCAGTGCTTGTCGAACCGCTGACCGAGGAGAGGCGCGCGCGCGCCGAGCAGGCGCTCGCCGCGCTCGTCGAGAATGGCGATCTCGAGCGGCTGGTGGCGCTGGCGCGAACCCGCGGCAGCGCCGCCGATGCGCTCTCGGACGAGATCGTCTCGCGTCTCGCCGGGACGGCGGCGGATGGGCTCGATCTGCTCGATAGGGTCAACCGCTCCGGTGTCGCGCGGGCGCTCCCCGCTTTTGCTGCGCTCGTCGAGAATGGCGATCTCGACCGTCTCGTCGCCCTCGCCCGCGCCTTGGGCAGCGCGGCGGATGCGCTTTCGGATGACATCGTCTCGCGTCTCGCCGGGACGGCGGCGGATGGGCTCGATCTGCTCGATAGGGTCAACCGCTCCGGTGTCGCGCGGGCGCTCCCCGCTTTTGCTGCGCTCGCCGAGAATGGCGATCTCGAGCGGCTGGTGGCGCTGGCGCGAACCCTCGGCAGCGCCGCCGTCCCGGCGAGACGCGAGACGATGTCATCCGAAAGCGCATCCGCCGCGCTGCCCAAGGCGCGGGCGCTCCCCGCTTTCGCCGCACTCGTCGAGAACGGCGACCTCGACCGCCTCGTCGCCCTCGCCCGCGCCTTGGGCAGCGCGGCGGATGCGCTTTCGGATGACATCGTCTCGCGTCTCGCCGGGACGGCGGCGGATGGGCTCGACCTACTCGATAGGGTC
The DNA here is from genome assembly GCA_000759655.1 of Acidicaldus organivorans. Taxonomy (GTDB): domain Bacteria; phylum Pseudomonadota; class Alphaproteobacteria; order Acetobacterales; family Acetobacteraceae; genus Acidicaldus; species Acidicaldus organivorans. The sequence goes on from KN173970.1 coordinate 8,423, forward strand.
AACCGCTCCGGTGTGGCGCGGGCGCTCCCCGCTTTCGCCGCACTCGTCGAGACCGGCGACCTCGACCGCCTCGTCGCCCTCGCCCGCGCCTTGGGCAGCGCGGCGGATGCGCTTTCGGATGACATCGTCTCGCGTCTCGCCGGGACGGCGGCGGATGGGCTCGACCTACTCGATAGGGTCAACCGCTCCGGTGTGGCGCGGGCGCTCCCCGCTTTCGCCGCACTCGTCGAGAACGGCGACCTCGACCGCCTCGTCGCCCTCGCCCGCGCCTTGGGGAGTGCCGCGGATGCGCTCTCGGATGACATCGTCTCGCGGCTGGCCCAGACGGTGGGCGATGCCCTCGTCCTCGTCGATCGCGCCACCCGCTCGGGGCTCGCCGACCGCCTGATCGCGCTTGCCGATCAGATCGAGCGCTCACGGCTGCTTTCAGACGTGCTCACCGCGCTCGAGGCCACCTCGCGCCGTCTCGAGGGCGAGCCACCGCCGCGCGGCGGCGTGGGCGGGCTTCTCGCCCTGCTGCGGGATCCGGAGGTCCAGTCGGCGCTCCGCTTCGGCGCCCATTTCCTCAACCAGTTCCGCCGCCAGCGCAGGACATCGGCCTGAGGGGCGGCGCTCTTTCGGCGCGGGAGGGTAGCGCGGCCCGCCCCCGTTTCCTTGCGCTCTCTCCCTTGCGCTGTATTGGGCCGGATGGGGCGGGGCATTGATCGGGGGAGGGGGGCAGGCTAGGAAGCCCGCATGGATCTGAGCGCCTCCGAGACGTCCCTCGCCCGCGGCAGGGTGGGCGGGGAAGGCCCACTTGCCCTCTATCGCGCCAAGCTCGCCACGGGCGAGCTCGCCACCGACCCGGCGCAGGCATTGGTTGCCGAAAAACTCCAGGACCTCTGGGCCAAGCTCGGCGAGGAGGAACCCGCGCGGGAGACGGGGCGTCCCGGCCTGCTTGCCCGTCTCTTTCGCCGCAAGCCGGTCGAGGAGGTCTCCGGCCGCACCCAGGGGCTCTATATCGCAGGACCCGTGGGGCGGGGCAAATCGACGCTGATGGACATGTTCTTCGCCACCGCCCGCCTCTCGCGCAAGCGGCGCTGGCATTTCCACCAGTTCATGCAGCGCGAGGTCCATGCCCGCATCCACGCCTGGAAGGCATCCCATCCCGCCGGTGATGACCCGATCCCCCCGCTCGCCGAGGCGATCGCCGCCGAGGCCGCGCTCCTCTGCTTCGATGAGTTCCAGATCAACGACATCGCCGATGCCATGCTGCTCGGGCGTCTCTTCGAGGCGCTCTTCGAGCGGGGGGTGGTCATCGTGCTCACCTCCAACGTGCTCCCCGATGATCTGCTCGCCGACCAGCCGGGGCGCGATGCCTTCCGCCCCTTCATCGCCCTCCTCAAGGAACGGCTCGATCTCGTGGTGATGGAGGAGGGGCAGGACTGGCGCCGGCGCGCGCTGGCCCGCCGCCCGACCTGGCTCGTCCCCGCCGATCGGGCGGCCCGCGCCGCGCTCGATGAAATTTTCGCGATCCTCAATCGCGGCGAGACACCGCGCCCGGCGCGGCTCGCCCTCCTTGGGCGGAGCCTCGCCATTTCCGCCGCCACCCGTCATGCGGCGCGCTTCGACTTTGCCGCGCTTTGCGAGGCGCCATTGGGGCCGGCCGACTATCTGCGGCTCGCCACCCACTATCCCGCGCTCGTGATCGACGCGATCCCCAAACTCGGCCCGGAGAAGGCCGATGGGGCGCGGCGTTTCATCATCCTCATCGATGCGCTCTACGAGCACCGGGTGAAGCTGTTCGCCTCGGCCGAGGCGCCGCCCGATGCCCTCTATGAGGAGGGGATCGGGGCGGAGGCCTTCCGCCGCACCGCCTCGCGCCTGATCGAGATGCAGAGCGAGGCCTATCTCGACCTTCCCCATCTCACCTGAGCGGGAGGCCCCCTCCCGCCCGCTCTCACCTCCCTACCCTTGACCTCCCTACCCTTGTCAGGGGGGGAGGCTTGGGCTAGGCAAGCCCCGTTCCGGAGACGGTCCGGCCTCTTCCACTCCGAGCCGCCGCCTCCGCTGCGGTGTGCCTCATGGTTTCAACCTCTCGCGTGGAACGTCATCATGGCCCGTCCCAAGATCGCCCTCATTGGCGCCGGTAACATCGGCGGCACGCTCGCCCATCTCGTCTCGCTCAAGGAGCTCGGCGACGTCGTCCTCTTCGACGTGTTCGGCAACGTCGCCCAGGGCAAGGCGCTCGATATCGAGCAGGCCGGCCCGATCGAGGGCTATGACATCGCCCTCTCCGGCGGCTCGGACTATGCGGCAATCAAGGGGGCGGACGTGGTCATCGTCACCGCTGGCTTCCCCCGCCAGCCCGGCATGTCGCGCGACGACCTCGTCGGCAAGAATGCCGGCGTCATCGCCCAGGTGGCGGAGGGGATCAAGACCTACTGCCCCGATGCGTTCGTCATCGTCATCACCAACCCGCTCGATGCGATGGTGGGGGTGATGCAGGAGAAGTCGGGCCTGCCCCATCACAAGGTGGTGGGCATGGCGGGCGTGCTCGACTCGGCCCGCTTCCGTCTCTTCCTCGCCCGCGAGGTCGGGGTCTCGGTGGAGGACGTCACCGCCTTCGTCCTCGGCGGGCATGGGGACTCGATGGTGCCGCTGGTGCGCTACTCGACGGTGGCCGGGATCCCGGTCCCCGATCTCATCCGCATGGGCTGGAGCACCGAGGAGCGGATCCAGGCGATCGTCACCCGCACCGCCAATGGCGGGGGCGAGATCGTCAAGCTGCTGGAAAAGGGGAGCGCCTTCTACGCCCCGGCCTCGGCGGCGATCGCCATGGCCGAGAGCTACCTCAAGGACAAGAAGCGGGTCCTGCCCTGCGCCGCCTGGCTCGATGGCCAGTATGGGGTGAAGGGGCTCTATGTCGGGGTGCCGGTGGTAATCGGCGCCAATGGCGTGGAGCGCATCGTCGAGATCGCGCTCAATGATGAGGAGCGCGCCGCGTTCGAGAAATCGGTCGCCGCGGTGCGCGAGCTGATGGCGGTGGCGCGGCGCGTGGCGGGCTGAGCCGCGATGAATATCCACGAATATCAGGCCAAGGAGCTGCTGCGGCGCTTCGGCGTGCCGGTGCTGCCAGGCAAGGTCGCGACATCGGTCGCCGAGGCGCGGGAGGCGGCCGCCGCCATCCCCGGCCCGCCTTGGGTGGTCAAGGCGCAGATCCATGCCGGAGGGCGCGGCGCAGGCCGTTTCGCCGATGACCCGAACGGCAAGGGGGGCGTTCGGCTTGCCCGCAGCGAGGCGGAGGTTGCCGCCGCGGCGGAGGCGATGCTCGGCCACGTGCTGGT
>KN173970.1:11820-20617 GCA_000759655.1 Acidicaldus organivorans
GACCAAGCAGACCGGCCCTGCCGGGCGCCTGGTGCGCCGCCTCTACATCGAGGCGGGCGCGGCGATCGCCCGCGAATTTTACCTCTCCCTCCTCATCGACCGCAAAACCGGCCGGCTCACCTTCGTCGCCTCGGCCGAAGGGGGGATGGAGATCGAGGAGGTGGCGGCGCGGGCGCCGGAGAAGATCGTCCGGGTCGCGGTCGATCCGGCGGCGGGGTTCTTCCCCTATCAGGCGCGCCGCATCGCCTTCGCGCTTGGGCTCGAGGGGGAGGCGCGCGGCGCGTTCGGGCGCCTTCTGGAGGCGTTGCACCGCGCCTTTTGGGAGCTCGATGCGGCGATCATCGAGATCAACCCGCTGGTGCTCACCGCTGAGGGCCGCCTGCTTGCCCTCGATGCCAAGCTCTCCTTCGAGGACAATGCGCTCTTCCGCCATCCGGAGGCCGAAGCGCTGCGGGACGAGAGCGAGGAAGACCCCAAGGAGCTCGAGGCCTCCCGCCATGGCCTCAACTATGTCGCCCTCGACGGGACCATCGGCTGCATGGTCAACGGCGCCGGGCTCGCCATGGCGACGATGGACATCATCAAGCTCTATGGCGGCGAACCGGCCAATTTCCTCGACGTCGGAGGGGGCGCGACCAAGGAGAGGGTGGCGGCGGCGTTCAAGATCATCCTCTCCGACCCCAAGGTCAAAGCCGTCCTCATCAACATCTTCGGCGGCATCATGCGCTGCGACGTGATCGCCGAGGGCGTGGTGGCGGCGGCGCGCGAGGTGTCGCTCTCCGTTCCCCTCGTCGTCCGCCTCGAAGGGACCAATGTCGCGCTCGGCAAGGAGATCCTTGCCAAGTCCGGGCTTCCCATCATCGCCGCCGACAATCTCGCCGATGCCGCCGAGAAGGTGGTGCGGGCCGCGAAAGGGGAGATGTGAGATGGCGATCCTCGTCGACCGCAATACCCGCGTCATCACTCAGGGCTTCACCGGCGCCCAGGGCACGTTCCATTCCGAACAGGCGATCGCCTACGGCACCCAGGTGGTGGGAGGGGTCACCCCCGGCAAGGGCGGCAGCCGCCATCTCGACCGCCCCGTCTTCGACACGGTGGCCGAGGCGGTGGCGGCGACCGGGGCGACCGCCTCGGCCATCTACGTGCCTCCCCCCTTCGCCGCCGATGCCATCCTCGAGGCGATCGACGCCGAGGTGCCGCTCATCGTCTGCATCACCGAAGGGATCCCGGTCCTCGACATGGTGCGGGTGAAGCGGGCGCTCGTGGGCTCCCGCTCGCGTCTGATCGGCCCCAACTGCCCGGGCGTGATCACGCCCGAGGAGTGCAAGATCGGCATCATGCCGGGCCACATCCACCGCCGCGGCAAGGTGGGGATCGTCTCCCGCTCCGGCACGCTGACCTATGAGGCGGTGGCGCAGACCACCGCCGCCGGGCTCGGCCAGTCGAGCTGTGTCGGCATTGGCGGCGATCCGGTCAAGGGCACCGATTTCGTCGAAGTTCTCGAGATGTTCCTCGCCGATTCCGAGACCGAGGCGATCATCATGATCGGCGAGATCGGCGGCGAGAGCGAGATCGAGGCGGCGGAGTTCCTCGCCCGCGAGAAGCGCCGCAAGCCGACGGTGGGGTTCATCGCCGGGGCCACCGCACCGCCTGGCCGCCGCATGGGCCATGCCGGGGCGGTGATCAGCGGCGGGCGGGATACGGCTTCGGCCAAGATGGAGGCGATGCGGGCGGCGGGTATCTTCGTCGCCGAGAGCCCGGCGGCGTTGGGCAGCACTCTCGTCCAGGCGCTCCGTGCGTAGGAGGGGTTCCTCCTATGCATTTTGCGCATATCAATGGGTTATGAGTTGCCGGCCGGGGATGAGTGGTTCATATAGGCGGCCAATCGATCGATCGATCCAATAACTTCAGGACCCGTATCATGGCAGGCGTCGATATCCTCGCAACCGCCGTCAATGGCGCGAACGCAGCCTTCCTCGCCGATCTCTACGCACGCTGGGCAGAAAACCCCAACTCGGTGGACCCGAGCTTCGCCGAGTTCTTCGCCGCACTCGACGACGAGGCGCGGGCCATCCTGACCGACGCGCTCGGCGCCTCCTGGGCGCCGCGCCGCCGCCCGGAGGCGGAAGCTCCGCCGGCCCCCCAGCCGTCCGGGCCGGTGACGGCGGAAGCGGTGCGGCAGGCGGCGCGCGACAGTATCGGCGCGCTGATGCTGATCCGCGCCTACCGGGTGCGCGGCCATCTCGAGGCCAAGCTCGATCCGCTTGGGCTGCAGGTCCCGAAACCCCATCCCGAGCTCGACCCCCGCACCTATGGTTTTTCGGAAGCCGACTGGGACCGTCCGATTTATATCGGCAATGTGCTCGGCCGCGAGACCGCCACGCTGCGCGAGATCATGGCGATCCTGCGCGAGACCTATTGCGGCTCGATCGGCGTGGAATTCATGCACATCCAGGATCCGGATCAGAAATCCTGGATCCAGCGCCAGATCGAGGGGGTCGATTGGCGGAAGGGGTTTGCCGCCGAGCGGCGGCGCAAGATCCTGCGTGAACTCATCGAGGCCGAGGATTTCGAGACCTTCTGCCAGCGCAAATTCGTCGGCACCAAGCGCTTCGGCCTCGAGGGCGGCGAGTCGACCATCCCCGCTCTCCACACCGTGATCGAGACCGCGGCCCGCGACGGGGTGCGCGAGATCGTCATCGGCATGCCGCATCGCGGCCGCCTCAACACCCTGGTCAACGTCGTCAAGAAGCCCTTCGTCGCCGTCTTCAGCGAATTTTCCGGCGGCAGCGCGAACCCGGACGACGTCGAGGGCTCGGGCGACGTCAAATACCATCTCGGCACCTCGACCGATCTCATGATCGACGGCAAGCGGGTCCATGTCTCGCTGCAGCCCAACCCGTCCCATCTCGAAGCGGTCGATCCGGTGGTGGTGGGCAAGGTGCGCGCCCGCCAGGACATGGACGGCGACACGCGGCGGCGCCGTTCGGTGATGGGGATCCTGCTGCATGGCGACGCCGCCTTCGCCGGACAGGGCCTCGTCTATGAGACGATGACGATGAGCCAGCTCATCGGCTATCGCACCGGGGGCACGGTGCACATCGTCGTCAACAACCAGATCGGCTTCACCACCGTCCCCGCCCACGCCTATTCCGGCCTCTACTGCACCGACATCGCCAAGGCGGTGCAGGCGCCGATCCTCCATGTCAACGGCGACGATCCGGAAGCGGTGGTGTTCTGCGCCGAACTCGCCGCCCGTTTCCGCATGGAGTTCGCCACCGACATCGTGGTCGATATCGTCTGCTACCGCCGCCACGGCCACAACGAGACCGACGAGCCCGCCTTCACCCAGCCCTTGATGTACAAGGCGATCCGCCAGCACAAGACGATGCGCACCCTCTATGCCGAGCGTCTGCTGGCGGAAGGCGTCCTTTCCGCCGACGAGATCAAGGACATGACCGCCGCCTTCAACGCCGAGCTCGAGGCGGCCTATGAGGCGGCGAAGACGTATAAGCCCAACAAGGCCGACTGGCTGGAGGGGCGCTGGAGCGGGCTCAAGCAGGCCGACCAGCAGGATGAGTGGGTCGAGGAGGCGACCGCCGTTCCCGCTGAGCGGCTGCGCCAGATCGGCGAGGCGCTCTCCCGGGTGCCGGAGGGGTTCGACGTCAACCCCAAGATCGCCCGCCAACTCGAGGCGCGGCGCGAGATGGTGGAAAAGGGCGAGGGGATCGACTGGGCGACCGCCGAGGCGCTCGCCTTCGGCTCGCTCCTGCTGGAAGGACACCGGGTGCGGCTTTCCGGCGAGGACAGCCAGCGTGGCACCTTCAGCCAGCGCCACGCCGTGCTGATCGATCAGACCAACCAGCACGAATACGTTCCCCTCAACAACATCGCGCCCGATCAGGCGCGCTTCGAGGTCTATAACTCGCTGCTGTCGGAAGCGGGGGTGCTCGGCTTCGAGTACGGGTATTCGCTCGCCGATCCCTACACGCTGGTGCTGTGGGAGGCGCAGTTCGGCGACTTCGCCAACGGCGCGCAGGTCATCATCGACCAGTTCATCGCCTCGGGCGAGACCAAGTGGCTGCGCATGTCGGGCCTCGTCATGCTGCTGCCGCACGGCTATGAGGGGCAGGGGCCGGAGCACTCCTCGGCCCGGCTCGAGCGCTACCTGCAGCTTTGCGCCGAGCGCAACATGCAGGTCTGCAACCTCACCACCCCGGCCAATTATTTCCACGCGCTGCGCCGCCAGCTCAAGCGGAACTTCCGCAAGCCCCTGGTGCTGATGACGCCGAAATCGCTGCTGCGCCACAAGCTCTGCGTCTCGCGTCTCGAGGAAATGAGCGGGTCGAGCACCTTCCGCACCGTCTATCCCGAGGTCGATACGCTGCGCCCGGCCGAGGAGATCCGCCGCGTCCTCCTCTGCACCGGCAAGGTCTATTACGACCTGCTCGCCGAGCGGCGCGAGCGGGGCATCGACGATGTCGCGATCATCCGCGTCGAGCAGCTCTATCCGTTCCCCAAGGTCTCTCTCCCCAAGGTGCTCGCGCCCTACCGGCGCGCCGAAGTGGTGTGGTGCCAGGAGGAGCCGATGAACATGGGGGCGTGGTGCTTCATCGACCGCCGCCTCGAAGAGGTGCTCGCCGGTCTCGACATCGCCGCCAAACGGCCGCGCTACGTGGGCCGGCCCGAGGCGGCGAGCCCGGCCACCGGGCTCGCCCGCGTGCATGCCGCCGAGCAGAAAGCGGTGATCGACGCCGCGCTGAGCTGAACCAGAAAGCTGGGCTGAACCAGAAAGACCAGAAAGAACTGAAACCATCAAGACCGGGGCCTGGACGAACGGGGCTGGACGGAAGAAAGAACGGGGATCTCCATGTCGATCGAAGTGAAGGTGCCTGCGCTCGGCGAGAGCGTGACCACGGCGACGGTCGCCCGCTGGCTCAAGCAGGAGGGCGAGAGTGTCGCGGCCGATGAGCCGCTGGTCGAGCTCGAGACCGACAAGGTGACGGTCGAGGTCAATGCGCCGCAGGCGGGGGTGCTCGCCTCCATCGCCACCAAGGAAGGGGAGGAAGTGGCGGTCGGGGCCACGCTCGCCTTCATCGAGGAAGGCGCCAGGGACGGTGTGGCGGAGCCGCCGCGGCGGGCCCGCCCGGGCGTCAATCCTCCGCCCGAGCCGGCAGGCCCGGTCTCCCGGCCCGCTTCCGCTGCCCCCGCTGCGCCCGCCGCTCAGGCGGCCCCGGCCGCGCAACCAGCGACTGCCGCGGCCCCCAACGTTCCGCCTCTCCCCGCCGCCGCCAAGCTCATGGCCGAACATGGGCTCAAGCCTGCCGATCTCGGGGCGGGGGCCGGCAAGGACGGGCGGATCACCAAGGGCGACGTGCTGGCTTTCCTCGAGAAAGCGAGCGCCAAACCCGCCGCTCCCGCGGAGACGCGGGCACCGCATGCGCCGCGTCCGCTCGAGGAGGGCGAGGAGCGGGTGCGGATGACGCGGCTGCGCCGCACGATCGCCCAGCGCCTCAAGGAGGCGCAGAACACCGCCGCCATGCTCACCACCTTCAACGAGGTGGACATGTCGGCGGTGATCGAGCTCCGCAACCGCTACCGCGAGGCCTTCGAGAAGAAGCACGAAGGCGTGCGGCTCGGCTTCATGTCTTTCTTCGTCCGCGCCTGCTGCGTGGCGCTGCGCGAGTTTCCGGCGGTGAATGCCGAGATCGACGGGGATGACGTCATCTACCGCAATTTCGTGCATATGGGGATCGCGGTGGGCGGCCCGAACGGGCTCGTCGTGCCGGTGATCCGCCATGCCGAGCGCAAGAGCTTCGCCGAGATCGAGCGCGAGATCGCCGATTTCGGCCGCCGCGCCCGCGAAGGCACGCTCAAGCTCGAGGAGCTCGCCGGCGGCACGTTCAGCATCACCAATGGCGGCATCTACGGCTCGCTGATGTCCACCCCGATCCTCAACCCGCCGCAATCGGCCATCCTCGGTATGCACAAGATCCAGGAGCGCCCGGTGGCGATCGAGGGGCGGATCGAGATCCGGCCGATGATGTATCTCGCCCTCACCTATGATCACCGGATCATCGACGGGCGTGAGGCGGTCTCCTTCCTGGTGCGGGTGAAGGAAGGGATCGAGGATCCGCGCCGCCTGCTTCTGGATCTCTGATCATGGCCGCGTCATACGACGTCCTCGTCATCGGCGCCGGCCCGGGCGGCTATGTCTGCGCCCTCCGCGCCGCCCAGCTCCGTATGAAAGTGGCCTGCGTGGAAAAGCGCACCACGCTCGGCGGCACCTGCCTCAATGTCGGCTGCATCCCCTCCAAGGCCCTGCTGCACGCCTCCGAGCACGCGGTGGCGCTGCGCCGCTATGCCGAGCAGGGAGTGATCGCCGAGGGGGTGCGGATCGACCTCGCCCGCATGATGGCGCACAAGGACGCGGTGGTGAGCGCCAACGTCAAGGGCGTCGAATATCTCTTCCGCAAGAACGGCGTGACCTGGATCCAGGGCGAGGCGCGCCTCCTCGCCCCCGGTAAGGTCGCGGTTGGGGACGAGACTTATGAGGCGCGTCACGTGGTGATCGCCACCGGCTCGGTGAGCGCCGATCTCCCCGGCATCACCGTCGATGAGGAACGCATCCTCACCTCGACCGGTGCGCTTTCGCTCACCACCGTGCCGCGGCATCTGGTGGTGGTGGGCGGCGGCTATATCGGGCTCGAGCTCGGCAGCGTCTGGCGCCGGCTCGGCGCCGAGGTGACGGTCATCGAGTTCCTCGACCGCATCGTCCCCACCATGGATGGCGAGATCGCCAAGACCTTCGAGCGGGTGCTGGCCAAGCAGGGGCTCAAGTTCCGCCTCGGCACCAAGGTGGTGGCGGTGGAGCGGCAGGGCGAGGGGGTCACCCTCCGTCTCGCCGCCGTGAAGGACGGGGCGGAGAGCACGGTCGAAGCGGATGCCGTGCTGATCGCGGTTGGGCGCAAGCCCAATACCGCGGGGCTGGGGCTCGAGGCGCTCGGCGTGGCGCTCACCGAGAAGGGCTGCATCAAGACCGATCACCGTTTCCAGACGTCAGTGCCCGGCATCTACGCGATCGGCGACGTGATCCCGGGCCCCATGCTCGCCCACAAGGCCGAGGACGACGGCGTGGCGCTCGCCGAGATCCTCGCCGGGCAGAAGCCGCACATCAATTATGACGCGATCCCCGGCGTGGTCTATACCTCGCCCGAAGTGGCGGCGGTGGGTGCGACCGAGGAGGCGCTCAAAGCGGCGGGCGTGCGTTACCGGGTGGGCAAGTTCCCCTTCACCGCCAATGGAAGGGCGCGGGCGATGGGCGAGACCGAGGGCTTCGTCAAGATCCTCGCCGAGGAGGGGAGCGATCGTCTGCTCGGGGCGCACATCATCGGCCCCGATGCTGGGGCGCTGATCGCCGAGCTCGTCACTGCGCTCGAATTCGGGGCGAGCGCGGAGGACGTCGCACGGATCTGCCACGCCCATCCCACGCTGAGCGAGGCGGTGAAGGAGGCCGCTCTCGCCGTCGAGGGGCGCGCGCTCCATATCTGAGAAGCCCAGAGTCTCTGAAAAGCCCAGAGTCTGGGAAACCCTGAATCTGGGAAACCCTGGCCTCCGCCCCGTCTCGTGCCGGGGCGGAAGTCGGTCAGGGGAGGGAGGGTGAGGATGCGGGCGATTTTCGTTTTCATCAAATGCGCCATGGGCGAAGCCTACCGGGTGGCCCAGGAGGCGGCCGATACCATTCCGGAACTCTCCGAGATCCACTCCATTTCCGGACGGTTCGACCTGCTCGGCAAATTCTATCTGCCGCCCGAGCAGGATGTGGGGCTTTTCGTCACCGAGCGCATCCAGCGTCTCCCAGGTGTGACCGATACCTACACGTTGCTCGCCTTCAATGCCTTCACGCCGGGTGGCAGTGATTAGAGTCGCGCTGCTGCCCAAAGGCGCGACGCTAAACCTGAAATAGATAATATCTAGAAAAACTCACTCTTTGGTTGAAAACCGCCTTCCGCCATGCCATGATCGGCGAAGGAGGGGCGGGCGTGTTTTTCTTTCGTTGGCAATGGCGGCCGCGGCGCACGGAAAAGAAGAGGGGGCGGGATCACGCCTTCGCCCCGGCTTCGCCCCCTCCCTCATCGCCAAATGATTCCGCCGCCGCGTTTCCCGCGATCGATGTCACCGCGCTTCCCGGTTTCGCCGAAGCGGCGCGCCATGCCGCCGAACTCATCTCCCCCGCCGGGGCGGAGGCGGACGGAGAAAAGGCCAAAGCGCCAGGGGAGGCGGTGGCGGGTTTTCCGGAACGGGCCACCCCCGAAGAGGGCGAGGCGGCGCTTCCTTTCCCCAGCATCGGCCCGCATGGGCATCGTCGCCGGCTGCGCGAGAAACTGCTCACCCGCGGGGCCGAGGCGCTTGCCGATTACGAGCTCCTCGAAATGCTGCTCTTTTTCGCGCAGCCGCGCGGCGATACCAAGCCGCTCGCCAAGGCGGTGATCAACCGTTTCGGCAGTTTCGCCGCCGTGCTCACCGCGCCCACCCATGAACTCCTCGCCACGCCGGGCTTGGGCGAGCATTCGGTGGCGGCGATCCGGCTGGTCCAGGGCGCGGCGCTGCGGCTTGCCCGCGCCGAGGCCGCCGCGCGGCCGGTGCTCAACAACTGGGAGCGGCTGATGGATTACCTCGCCGCTGCTCTCGCCCGCGAGAAGGTCGAGCAGTTCCGCGTGCTTTTCCTCGACAACCGCAACCAGCTCATCGCCGATGAGGTGCAGGGCCGTGGCACCGTCAACCACACCCCGGTCTA
>KN173970.1:20725-22243 GCA_000759655.1 Acidicaldus organivorans
TCCGCGCGAGGTGGTCAAGCGGGCGCTCGAACTCCACGCCACCGCCCTCATCCTCGTCCACAACCACCCTTCCGGCGATCCCACCCCCTCGCGCGAGGATGTCGAGATGACGGCCGAGGTCAAGGAGGCGGCGCGCCTGCTCGGCATCGTCGTCCACGACCACGTCATCGTCGGCAATGGGCGCTGGCTCAGCCTTCGTCGCGAGGGGCTGATGTAGGGGGAGCGCGCGGGGGGCGCGGCACGAGAAGCGAGGCGGCGAGATAGGCGAGGGCGGCGAGTGCGAAGGGCGCGCCAGGGAAGAAGACCGGCGCGTGGGGGCCAGTGAAATGGGCGAAGGCGGCGGCTCCGATCAGCGGCGAGACGATGGCGGTGAGGCTTTGCAGGGCGGCGAGCGTTCCCTGCGCCTCGCCCTGCCGCTCTGGCCCGGCTGCCGCGGAGAAGAGGGCGCGCAGCGCCGGGGCGTGGATCGCGCCAAGGGCAGAGAGCACGATCGCCGCGCCGATGAAGCCGGGGGCGGGGGCGAGGGCGAAGGTGAGGTGGGCGGAGGCGGCAAGCCACGTGCCGAGGCGTGCGGTGCGCGCCTCGCCGAGCCGGCTCAGCACGCGGCGCATGAGGAAGGCCTGGACCAGGGTCTGGGCGAGGGGCGGCTCGCGCTCGCCTGGAGCCTCACCTGGTTCGGGCTCAGCACGCGGCGCATGAGGAAGGCCTGGACCAGGGTCTGGGCGAGGCCGGAGGCGGCGAGCGCGATGCCGTTCTCCCGGCTCGACCAGCCGAAGCGGAGCGCCATGGAGAGGACGAAGGTGCTTTGCAACGCGCCGAGCCCGAACCAGGTGAGGCTCCAGGCGAGCGCGAGCCGCCCCTCGCCGCCGCGCTTGCCCAGCCTGAGCAGCACGAGCAGCGGATTGACCTCGCGCCACCGCCAGTTCCGCCGCCGCTCGGGCGGAAGCGATTCGGGAAGAGCGAGGAACCCCCAGAGCGCATTAGCGAAGGCGAGGGCGGCCGCGGCGTAGAAGGGGAGGCGGAGCGAGATCGCCCCCAGCATGCCCCCCGTCACCGGGCCCAGGATGAAGCCGAGCCCGAACATCGCGCCCACCAGCCCGAAACGCTGGCCGCGCCGTTCGGGCGGCGAGACGTCGGCAATATAGGCGGTGACCGCCGAGACATTGGCGGTGGTGACGCCGGCGAGCAGGCGGGCGGCGAGCAGCCAGGAGAGCGACGGGGCGAGGGCGAGCAAAAGATAGCTCACCCCGAGACCCAGCACGGAAAGGAGCAGGACGGGCCGTCTCCCGTGCCGGTCGGAGAGCGCGCCGAGCAGGGGGGAGAAGAGGAACTGGGTCGCCGAGAAACTCGCCGCGAGCAGCCCGACCCAGCGCGCGCCGCGATCGGCGGCGCCACCGGCGAGGGCGAGCACCAGCTGGGGGACGATCGGGATGACGATGCCGATGCCGAGCGCGTCGATGGCGAGCAGGGAGAGGGCGAAGCCGAGGCGGGGTGGCCGAGTGGGGGGCGGCCGGGAAG
>KN173971.1:0-5329 GCA_000759655.1 Acidicaldus organivorans
CGGGGGGTGCGGCGAAGGCGGGGCAGGGGCAGCGGCTGCGCGCTTCCAGCGAGATGGAGAGCGCCCGCCTCGATCTCGCCCTCGAGAATGTTCATCGGTGGCTCGCCGAAAAAGGTGGCGACGAAGAGATTGGCGGGCCGTTCGCGCAGCGTCGCGGGGGGCGCGAATTGTTGCAGCACGCCTCCTTCCATTATGGCGATGCGGTCAGCCATGGCATTGGCTTCGGTCTGGTCGTGGGTGACGAGGATGGCGGGGGCGCCGCGCGCCTTGAGCCAGGCCTTGATCCGCCCGCGCAGCACGGCGCGGAGCTGGGGCTCGAGCTGGCCCATCGGCTCGTCGAGCAGGTAGAGCTCGGCCTCGCGGATGAGGGCGCGGGCGAGCGAGGTGCGTTGCTGCTGCCCGCCCGAAAGCCGGGAGGGGCGGCGGTCGAGGATGTCGGTGATGTCAAGGAGTTCGGCCACTTCGTGCACCCGCCGGGCCCGTTCCTCGCTGCGCAGGCCGGTCAATCCGAAGCCGATGTTCTCCGCCACACTGAGCGGCGGGTAGAGCGCATAGCCTTCGAAGGCCATCGCCACCCCGCGCCGGGCGGGTGGGAGCGGGTCGATGCGCCGCCCGTTGAGCCGGATCTCCCCGGCGGAGACCCGCTCGAGCCCGGCGATCATGCGAAGCGTGGAGGTCTTGCCGCAGCCCGAGGAGCCGAGCAGGGCGACGATCTCGCCGGGGGCGACGTCGAGCGAGAGGTCCTGCACCGCGTGCACCCCGAAACGGCCATGGCCGTAGATCTTGTTCACCTTCTCGAGGGTGAGGCTCATGATACCGCCTCCGCAAGCGGGGTGTGGGCGGCGATCCGCTCCCCGCTTTCGGCATCGAAGAAGAGGAGCCGCGCCGGATCGGGGCGGAGATGGAGGATCTCGCCGGGTACGACGTCGCGCCGGGGGAGGCTTGCCACGATCTCGCTCCCATCCGGGGCGTGGCCGAGGATGACGGTGCGCTCATGCAGCGGGGTCACGGCGATGACGCGCACGCTGAGCGCCTCCGGGGCGGCGGTCGGGAGCGGGATGAGCGCTTCCGGCCGGAGGCCGAGCCGGAAATGGGCCATCCCCGGCGGCAGGGCGGGCACGTCGAGCGCGGCTCCGGCCACGGTGACCCTGATCCGTCCTCCCTCGTCGCGCCGCGCGGCGGGGAGGAGATTGATCGGCGGGTCGCCGAAGAGACGGGCGATCGCGGTATCGGCGGGATGGTCATAGATCTCGGCGGGCGGGGCGCACTGGACGAGGCGGCCCTCGCGCAGGATCGCCACCCGGTCGCCAAGCGCCATCGCCTCGCGGTAGTCCTGGGTGACGAAAAGGGTGGCGGCTCTGCTCTCGCGCAACAGGCGGGGAAATTCGAGCCGCATCTCATAGCGCAGCTTGGCATCGACATTGCGCAGCGGGTCGTCGAGCAGCAGCACCTCGGGCCGGCCGATGAGGGCGCGGGCGAGCGCGGTGCGCTGCTTCTGGCCATTGGAGAGGGCGCGCGGCAGGTGGTCGAGCACGTGGCCGATGCGGAGCAGCGCGGCGATTTCGCCAACCCGCGCTTCGACTTCCGCCGGGGGAAGCCGGCGGGCGCGCAAGGGGCTCGCGATGTTCTCCCGCGCGGTGAGATGCGGATAGAGCGCGAAGTTCTGAAACGCCATGCCGACCCGGCGGCGTTCGGGGCCCTGGGCCGAGAGCTCCTCGCCGCCGATCCAGATCTCGCCCTCCGCTTCGGGAAGCAGCCCGGCGATCGCGCGCAGAAGCACGGTCTTGCCCGCTCCCGAGGGCCCGAAGATCACCACGACCTCGCCCCGCGCCACCTCGAGATCAAGCGGGGCGAGCGCCAGGCTTCGTCCAAAGCGGACGGAAAGCCGGTGCAGCCGGAGCCCGCTCATCCCTTGACCGCTCCGAGCGAAAGCCCCTCGACCAGCCAGCGCTGCGCATAGAGGGCGAGCGCCAGGGTGGGCAGGATGGAGAGCACGATGGCGGCGGCGATTTGGCCATACTGGATGCCGGAGGCGGTGACGAAGGCGAGCGCGCCCACCGTCACCGGCTGTTTGTCGGCGGAGGCGAGGATGAGGGCGAAGACGAAATTGTTCCAGGCGAAGATGAAGGCGAGCAGGCCGGCGGCGGCGATGCCGGGCCCGGCGAGCGGCAGGGCGATGCGGCGGAAGGCCTGTCCCCAGGAGTGCCCGTCCACTTGATAGGCGTATTCGATGTCAGGGCTCAGATCCTCGAAATAGCCGCGGACGATCCAGAGGATGAGAGGAAGGCAGATCAGCTGATAGACCCAGATCAGCCCGGCATAGGTATCGTTGAGGCCGAGATCCTGGAAATAGAGGGAAAGAGGGAGGAGCACGAGGAGCGGCGGCGCGAAGCGAAACGAGAGCAGGGTGAAGGCGATGTCCTCGCCGAGGCGAAAGCGGAAGCGGGCGAAGGCGTAGGCCGCCGGCACGCCGAGCAGGAGCGAGAGCAGGACGGAGGCGGTGGAAAGCAGCACCGAATTGCCGAGATTGCGGAGGAAGGTGATGTCGAGCACGCCTGCGGCGGTGACGAGATGGCCCGAGATCAGTGCCCGGTAATTGGCAAGCGTGGGGGTGAAGAGGAGGGAGGGGGGCAGGCGCAGGATCTGCTCGTTGGTCTGGAACGACATCAGAACGATCCAGAAGATCGGAAAGAGGAAGAAGACGAGCACCGCGCCGAGCGCCAGCGCACGGAGGACCTTACGCATGATGGGTGCGCTCCCGGAGCTTGAGCCACTGTTTGATGAAGAGATTGGAGAGCAGGTAGGTGATCGCCCACAGGATCACCATCAGCGCCGCCGAGGTGCCGACATTGGTGTACTGGAAGAAGTCGAGATAGGCGCGCACCTGAAAGAGCATCAGGGCATCGCCCGGTCCGCCCTGGGTCATCGCATAGACGATGTCGAACTGCTGGATCGAATCGAGCAGGCGAAAGAGCGTCGCGGTGATGATGTAGGGGCTGAGCATGGGAAGGGTGATGCGGAAGAAGACGAAATGCGCCGGCACCCCATCGAGGGCGGCGGCTTCGAAGGGCTGCCTGGGAAGGCTCCGCAATCCAGCGAGCAGCAGGATCATCATGAAGGGCGTATAGACCCAGACATCGACCAGGACGACGGTGAACATGGCCGTCCTCGGGTCGGACGCCCAACGGAAATCATGCACGCCGAGCAGGGAGACGAGCCAGCTCAGCACCCCGAAATTGGGGTTGGTCATGAGCTTCCACATCAGGGAGGCAATGGCCGGCGCGGTCATCAGGGGCAGCAGCAGCACCACCGAGACGACGTTGTTGAGGCGGCTCTGCTCGCGCAGGAGAAGGGCGATGCCGAGCCCGAGCAGGAGCTCGATGCCGACCGTCGCGGCGGCATAGATGAAGGAGACCTTCACCGTCTGCCAGAAATCGGGATCGGTGAGGAGGTCGAGATATTGAGCGGGGCCGACGAAGCTTCGCATCATCGGCATGGCGAGATTGTAGCGCTCGAGACTGTACCAGACCGCGGTGAAGAAGGGCACGAGGATGCCGATGCAGACGAGGAGCGCGGGCAGGCTCAGGAGATAGGGAAGCGCGCGGCGGGCGAGCCGGCGGCTTCTGGGGCGGGGGAGCGTGGGTGCGGATGCGGTCATGGCGTTACCCCGAAGGGTGGGCGGGGGAAGCCCCCGCCCGTTCCTTCAGCCGATCCCGGCCTGGCGGAGCTGACGGTTGACGCTTTCGGCGAGCTGGTCGAGACCCTCGTCCACGCCCACTTCGCGCGCCACCATCCGCTGCAATGTGGCCGCCCATTCGGTGGTCAGGTTGAAGAAGAGCGGCTGCGGCGTGAAGTAGATCTTCGCATCCGGCGCGGTCGCCTGATACTGCTCGAGATAGCCCGGATAGCCGTTCTTGATCCGCTCCTGGAATTCGGCATCGTTCCAGATGCTCTGGCGGACCGGGTTCACCATGTCGCGCTTGCGGGCGCCGAACAGGAGGTGATCGGTGCCCGAGGCCCATTGGATGAAGAACCAGCCCGCATCCTTGTTGCGGGAGAAGTTCGACATGGCGAGCGACCAGATCCACACATTCGAGGTCGGCCCCTTCGCCGCGGGATTGGCAGCGAAGGCGGCGTAGGCGAGATGGCCGTGTTCGCGGTTGTCGCCCCCGTTCATGAAATAGCCGAGGATGTCGGCGTCATAGATCATGCCCGAGGCCCCGGCGCCGAGATCGGTGCCCACCTGATACCACGTATAGGTCGCCCAGTTCTTCGGCCCCGATTGCTGGATCATCTCGACCCAGAGCTTGTGGAACTGTTTCGATTCCGGCGTGTTCATCGCCGCCTTGAGCTTGCCGCCTTCGATGCGGAAATCACGTTGTCCGTAATTGCTGTAGGCGGAGAGGAAGCCGGGATGGATGGTGGCCCAGGAGCGCGAGCCGCGCACGCCGATCCCGTAGGGACCGCCCGCATCGCGGGTGATCTTCGCCGCGACCTCGAGGAGCTCGTTCATGTTGCGCGGCGGGCTGAGCTTGAGCTTGTCGAAGATCACCCGGTTGTAGGTGATGTTGTTGAGCTCGAAGCCCCACGGAATGGCCCATTGATGGGCGCCGGGGCCGCCGAGCGGGGCGCCCGGCACACCCGACCAGGCGGTGGAGGCCCTGAGATTGGGCAGGATGTCCTCCCAGCCATAGGTGGGGGCGGTGCGGCTCGGGTCCTTGAGGTAGTCGTTGAAATCGACCAGCCAGCCGGCGGGGCCGTACTGCCAGGTCTGATACGCCCCCGTCATGAAGACGTCGTATTCGGCCGAGCGGGCGGAAAGCGCCGCCGTCACCTTGTCGAAATAGACGTCCTCGGGGAAGATGTCATAGCTCACCTCCATGCCGGTCAGCGCCTTGAAATTGTCGAGATCGGCGATCATCGCATCGGCGTAGGGGTGCTTGTTGAGCAGCAGCTTGAGCTTGGTGCCTTTGTGTTTCTTCCAGTCGAAATCGGCGGCCAAGGCTTCGGTGGCGGCGGCGTTGAGCGCGATCTCGGCCGCTCCCAGTGTCACCCCGAGCGCGGCGAACGCCTTGAGCGCCTCGCGGCGGCCGATTTCGCCCCGGATCAGGCGGCGGGCGATGTCCCTGGTTTTTCCGTCCATGTTTCACTCCCTCGGTCTTCGTTGTGGGGGTGGCGCGAGGAGTATCCGCCATCGAGGAGCCGTCGCGCCGTCAGCTCGTCGGTGATCAGGCCGGTGAGGATGCGCGCCCTGAGCACGGCGGCGATCGCCGCCACCTTGGCGCTGCCGCCCGCCACCCCATAGACCTCGCGCCCGGCGAGATCGAGG
>KN173971.1:5458-5525 GCA_000759655.1 Acidicaldus organivorans
AAGGGAAGGGCGATCAGCCGCTCATGGAGCGGGGTGGCGATGGGGCGTCCTTCGGCGTCGAGGAAAC
>KN173971.1:5781-6626 GCA_000759655.1 Acidicaldus organivorans
TCCTCGGGCGAAATCATGCCGCTCTGGCGGAGGAAGGCCTCCGCCCCGTCCACTTCGCCGATACCGACCAGGCAGAGGGTGGATTGGCGGGCAAGCGCGATCGCCTCCGCCACGCCGCGCTGGGCGAGCAGCACGTCGCGGTCTTCGGCCGAGTTGGCGAAGAAGGGGACGGGCAGCAGATAGGCCTCCGCGCCGGTCTTTTCGGCCAGGCGGTGGATCACGTCGAACGGGTTGGCGCTCATCTTGCGCGGCACGCCGCCGAGCAGGGAGACAAAGCGGAGATCGGGGCGGGGAAGCCGCGGCAGATGATCGATGGCGGCGGCCAGCGTGCGGCCGTGGCCCATGCCGATGATGCGGTGTTCGCCCGCTTCCAGCACGTTGAGGAGGACGGCCGCGGCGGCGAGGCCGAGCGAGCGGAGCGGCAGGCTGGCGGGGGGCAGGGTGGGGACGACGCGGCAGAAATTGAGCCCGAACTCGCGCGCGAGGTGGCGTTCCAGGGGAAGGCAGTCGGCGATCGGGCCTTCGACGAAGACGCGCACCGCGCCGATGCGCCCCGCCCGCGCGATCAGCCGGTGCGCCTTGAGCGGGCTCACCCCGAGGGCCGAGGCGACCTCGGCCTGGGTCATCCCGCCGGCATAGTAGAGCCAGGCGGCGCGCGTGGCGAGCGCGTCCTCGGGCGAGGGGTCGAAACCGTCGAAGGCGGGATCCTCCATGGACGTTCCTCGGCAGCCGCTGGGTCTGAAAAAATTTTTGTCGTGTGAAAAAAATTCCATAAGCGCCCGGCCCCGTCAAGTCCCAAAAAAGATCCGCCCCGCAGGGCGGCGGGGTGGCGGCGGGGACAGGGG
>KN173972.1:0-780 GCA_000759655.1 Acidicaldus organivorans
CCTCCGCGGCAAACCCCCTCTCTCTCGCCCCCCTCGGCCAACTCGAGCGCGCCCGCGGCGGCGTGGTGGCCGAGACCTACCGGCTCTACCGCCTCGCCCCCGACACGCTGGCCGGAAAGCCCGATGCGGCCCTCCTTCCCCACCGGCAGACCCCGCCCCGCGATTGAGACGAAAGGACGGGGATAGGCCCACGGGCGGGAGTGGGTTAGAGAAAAAACCTCATGATCGAGGCGAGCCGAAGGGAGAGCGCGCGTGTGGCGTGAGCCCGATTTTTCCGACATCGAAGCGGCGGCGCGGCGGCTTGCCGGCCGCATCCATCGCACGCCGCTCCTCCGCAATCCATTCCTTGACGAGGCGGCGGGGGCGGAGGTCCTGCTCAAGGCCGAGCCCCTGCAACGGACCGGGAGCTTCAAGATCCGCGGCGCGCTGAACACCCTGCTCGCCGCGGCCGAACGGGACGGCTTGCCCCCGCGGGTGATCGCCTACTCCTCGGGCAATCACGCCCAGGCGGTGGCGGCCGCCGCGGCAAGCCTCGGCCTGCCCGCCACCATCGTCATGCCCTCCGACGCCCCCGAGATCAAACGCCGCCTCACCGCCCGCTATCGCGCCGAGATCGTGCTCTATGACCGCCAGCGGGAAAGCCGCGAGGCGATCGCCGCCCGTCTGCGCGAGGAGGGGGGTGGCCTGATCGTCCCTCCCTTCGATCATCCGGACATCATCGCGGGCCAGGGCACGCTCGGCCTCGAAATCGCCGCCGAGACCAGGGCCCAGCTCCCGGCG
>KN173972.1:863-1378 GCA_000759655.1 Acidicaldus organivorans
GTCGCCCTCGTTCCCGCAGGCGGCGGTGGCCTGATCGCCGGGACCGCGCTCGCGCTCCGGGAGGCCTTCCCTGGGATCGCGGTCTATGCGGTCGAGCCGGAGGGAGCGGATGACTGGGCGCGCTCGCTTGCCGCCGGCAAGAGGCTCGCCAATGATCCGCTGCCGCAGGGGATCTGCGATGCGCTCTTCGCCCCGATGCCGGGCGAGCTCACCTTTGCCCTCAACCGCCGCCTGCTCGCGGGAGGCGTGGTGGTGAGCGAGGCCGAGGTGCTGAGCGCGATGCGTTTCGCCTTCACCCATCTCAAACTGGTCATCGAGCCCGGCGGCGCGGTGGCGCTCGCCGCCGTTCTCGCCCGGAAACTCCCGCTCGCCGGGCGGCGGGTCGTGGTGGTGGCGAGCGGGGGCAATGTCGATCCGGCGCTCTTCGCCCGGGCGCTCGAGCAAGGGAGCGAGGCGTGATGGACGCCGCATCCGATCTCGCCCGGATCTATGATGCTGCCTTCTTCGAAACCCTG
>KN173972.1:1460-2058 GCA_000759655.1 Acidicaldus organivorans
AATGAGGAGTCGGAGCGGGCAGCGCGGCACGTGCTTCCCGCCCTCTTCCGCATGGTGCGGGGGGTGGAGAGCCTGGTCGATGTCGGCTGCGGCGCGGGCGCCTGGCTCGCCGTGGCCCGCGAGCTCGGGATCCGCGACATTCTCGGCATCGACGGCGCCCCGGAAGGCGGCGGGCTGCTCATTCCGCCCGAGACCTTCCGCCGCGCCGACCTCGCGCAAAGCCTCTTCGAGGGAGACGCCCCGCCGCGCCGCTTCGATCTCGCCCTTTGCGTCGAGGTCGCCGAACATCTTCCCGAGGCACGGGCGGCAAGCTTCATCGCCGAACTCACCCGGCTGGCCGACGTCATCCTCTTCAGCGCCGCCATTCCCGGCCAGGGCGGAACGCATCACGTCAACGAGCAATGGCCCTCCTATTGGGAACGGCTCTTCGCCGCCCAGGGGTTCGCGCCGTTCGATGCGCTCCGCCCGCTGTTCTGGGAGGAAAGGGAGATCCCGATCTGGTTCCGCCAGAACATGATCCTCTATGCTAACGAGGCCGGACGGGCGCGGCTCGATTTCTCCGGCCTCACCCTCTGGCCCGCTCCCCCTGTCCGCGCCC
>KN173972.1:2144-2357 GCA_000759655.1 Acidicaldus organivorans
TCGTCCACCCCGAGCTGTGGCGGGAGGCCGCCGAGGAACTCGAGCAGCTTGGCGCGATGCGCGACGAGCTTGAGCCGCCGGTCCAGCATGAGGAGGGCGCGAACGGAGGGGTCCTCGGCGCGGCGCCGCGCCGAGGACCCCTCCGTTCGCGCCCTCCTCATGCTGGACCGGCGGCTCAAGCTCGTCGCGCATCGCGCCAAGCTGCTCGAGTTC
>KN173972.1:2449-14078 GCA_000759655.1 Acidicaldus organivorans
GAGCGCGACAAGGCGGAGTTCGACCTTCGCGCCGCGGAGGAAAAATATGCAAGGCAGGAGAAGGAGTTGGCGAGCCTCCGCCGCGACCTCGCCGTGGTTAACGCAGCACTCGATGCCTACTACACCTCGCGCCCCTACCGGCTGCTTGCGCGCCTCGTCGAACTCCGCCGCAAATGGCGGGAGCGGTGGGGCCTGCGCGCCTGGGCCTTGCGTGCGCGGCGGATCGTAAGGCGCGTCTCTTAGCGGGACGAAGCGGTGCGCAAACGAGAGGAGCGAGAAAAAGGGAGGAATCATGTCCGTCTGGCAAGGGAGTGAGGGCGGCGCGATCGGCCTTTCCGAGGTGCGCCGGCGGGTGAGCGAGGAAGAATGGCAGGCGCGGCTCGATGCGGCGGCCTGTTACCGGCTGATCGCCCATTTCGGGATGAGCGATCTCGTCTACAACCACATCACGGTGCGCATTCCCGGCGCGGAAGAGCGCATCCTGATCAATCCCTTCGGCTGGCTCTACGAGGAGATCACCGCGTCGAGCCTGATCACCATCGACCTCGACGGTAACGTCCTCCTCAACCCCCATGCCGATCTCGGCATCAACGCGGCGGGCTATGTCATCCACAGCGCCATCCATCGCGCGCGCCTTGATGTCGCCTGCGTCATCCACACCCACACCACGGCGGGGATCGCAGTCTCGGCGATGAAGGAGGGCCTGTTACCGATTTCCCAGACCGCGCTGCGCTGCTTTCCCGTCGCCTATCACGATTACAAGGGCCCAGCCCTTTCGCTCGATGAACGCGACCGGCTCGCCGCCGATCTCGGCGCGGCCTCGGTGATGATCCTGCGCAATCACGGCCTGCTCACCGTCGGGGCGAGCGCGGCGGAAGCGTTCAATGCCATGTATTGGCTGGAGATGGCCTGCCGGGCGCAGGTCGCGGCGATGGCGGGCGGAGCGGCGCTCAACCGGCTTCCCGAGGAGGTGATCGCCCGCACCATCCATCTCTACCAGCCCGGCACGCGGCGCCGATTCGGCCTCCTCGAATGGCCGGCCATGCTGCGCCTGCTCGACCGCCTCGACCCTTCCTGGCGCAGCTGAGCCCCGCCCGAGCGCAGGCTACGCCGCCGCTTGAGCGGTTTTTTGCATTTTCGCTCCATCCGTTAGCCAAGCCTTAAGCATCTCCGGTGCACTCTGCGCCAAGCAGCAAGGGCACGCGGCAGGGCATGGCAGGCAAGAAGCGGCAAGGCAGCAACGAGCAGACGGTCCTCATCCGCAAGGAGGAGGTGGTCGAGGGCGGCCATCACGGCGGCAACTGGAAGATTGCCTATGCCGACTTCGTGACCGCCATGATGGCCTTCTTCCTCCTGATGTGGCTGATCAACGCGACGTCGGAGGAGCAGCGGCGGGGACTGGCCGATTATTTCAGCAAATCAAACATCTTCAGCCACCAAACCTCGGGCTCGGGCCGCCCCTTCGGCGGGAAGACGCCGTTCGAGGATGGCACGATGGTTTCCGACCGCGGCACCGAGCAGGTGGTAATGGGCAATGCCGAAGCAGTCCCCGACGTCGATGAGGACAATGCCGACACGCCGGCCCAGATCCAGCCCGATCCCACTCCGAACGACGACCTGAGCCCGGGCGGCAAGAACGTCACCGGGAGCGGCCAGGGGCTTCCGGGCAATGCCCACACCTTCTCGCCGGAGCAGGGCCGACCCCAGCTCGGCACGAGCGGCCCGGCCGGGGCGGGCGCGCCCCAGCCCCAGGGAGCGACGGCCCAGGCTGCGGCCACGGCGTCCTCGCCTCCCGCCGCCACTCCCCCTCCTCCGCCTCCACCCCGCGCGGCGGAAGCGGCCAATGCCGGAGCGGCGGAGGAAGCCGCGCTCCGCCAGACGGCGGAGGCGATCAAAAAGGCGGTGGAGAGCGACCCCAATCTCAAGGATCTCGCCCGCCAGCTCGCCATCGACGAGACGCCGGAGGGCTTGCGCATCCAGATCCTCGATGCCGACAAACGCCCGATGTTCGATCTCGGCTCCTCGACACCCAACGCAGCAGCGACCCAGCTCATCCGCAAGATCGCCCCGATCCTCGCCAAACTGCCGGAGAAACTCTCGATCGGCGGCTATACCGATGCCGCTCCCTATCATGGGGGGGACAAGTCGAACTGGGACCTCTCCACCGAGCGGGCCAATGCCACGCGCCGCCTCCTCGTCGAAAGCGGTCTCGATGACGGCCGTTTCGAAAGCGTCACCGGCCATGCCGACCGCGACCTCCTCCTGCCGGCCGATCCGCTGGCGGCTGCCAACCGGCGCGTCGCCATCGTGGTGTTGCGCAACCACCCGCTTCCCCAACGTCACGCCGCAGCTTCGCCCGCCACGTCACCCCTGCAGCGAAAAAACACGGCCGTGCCATCCGCCCCGACGCCCGCCGCTGGGGGGCAGGCCCCGCCGTGACGGGTGCTCAGGCCATGAGAGGGCTCCCGCAAGGATCGGCCGGTGCTGACGTCATTCCGTCATGCTTCGACCCGGTAACGAGGGGTGCCGCATTGAAGGACGGCGGGGTGCCGAGCAGAAAAGGGAAAGGGAACGGAAGGGAAACAGGTTTGCGCAAGACGCCGGCCCCGAGTGAGACCGTTTCACGATGCTGATTTTTGGCGGACTGATATTTCTGCTCATCTGCGTTTTCGGCACCTTCGTCATCGAGGGCGGGAACATCAGCGTCCTCCTCGAGGCGCTGCCTTTCGAATTCATCACCATTGGCGGGGCGGCGATGGGCACGCTGGTGATCGCCAACTCGATGCATGGCGTGAAACACACGCTCTCGAGCTTCGGCAAGGCGATCAAGGGCTCGGCCTTCCACAAGAGCGACTATGTCGAACTCCTGAGCCTTCTGTTCTATTTCACCAAACTCGCTGCGAGCAAAGGTGCCATGGCCCTCGAATCCCATATCGAGCGGCCCGAGGAGAGCAGCGCCTTCCAGCAATATCCCAAGATCCTCGGCAACAATTTCGCCCGTTCGCTGATCTGCGACTATTTGCGCATGGTCGGCATGAACGCCGATGATCCCTACCAGATCGAGGACGTCATGGCGCGCGAACTCCGCAAGCGCCTGCACGAGGATCTCCACGGCGCCCATGCGCTGCAGACGGTGGCCGATGCGCTGCCCGCGCTCGGCATCGTCGCCGCCGTGCTCGGCGTGATCAAGACCATGTCGCACATCAACGACCCGCCCGCCGTGTTGGGACAGATGATCGGGAGCGCCTTGGTGGGGACGTTTCTCGGCGTGCTTCTCTCCTACGGGGTCACCGGCCCGATCGCCCAGCGCATCAAGGAGGTGGTCGAGGAGGATGCTAAATATTACGACGTGATCCGCGCCGTGCTGATCGCCCATCTGCACGGCAACCCGCCGCAGATCAGCATCGAGACGGGACGCAAGATGGTGCCGAGCGAACACATGCCGACCTTCCTGGAGCTCGAGGAGGCTCTCCAGAACGTCAAGGTCACGTAACCGACGCCGCACATTCACCTCCCTCCTTCACGCAACCCGCCTTTCCTCAGATCCGTCTTTTCGAAAAAACTTTGGATGTGGTTCTGGTCATCAGCCGCGTGCGCGACGGGGCCTTTGCCGCCGGAGGAGGGGGGCCGGGCGGGTCTCCTCCCCTCACCCCTGCGTCTCGATCCGATGCGTCTTGCCAGCCCTGACTTGCCCTCCCTGAGAGGAATGGACCGCGACCTTTCGCGCCGCGGCTTGCAACGCCCCTCCTTCAGGCCGGGCGGGTGAGACGGGCGGCAATCTCGTCGGCGAGGTCTCCGAGCAGCGCGCTCATCGCGGCGACTTCGCTTCCGACATCCCCCGACGGAAGAGGCCGGCGCCGCGCCACGGTCACGATCTCCGGATCGCGCCCCGGCCGGACGATGCCCACCACCGCCTCGAGCGTCATCTCGCCCCGGCCATCGCTCTCGAAATGGGTGAGATCGACCTCGACCCGGCTCGCCCCGCCTCCGCTCACCGGACTTTCGACGGTGAACACCTCCGCCCCAGGGAGCCTCGCGCGGAGATCATCGGCAAGCACGCGCTCCACCATCGCCCCGAGTGGCTCTGCCCAGCGGGCATTGGCGGCGAGCGTCACCCGATAGGATTGAGCGGCGAGCACGATGCCGGGCCGGTCGAGATAGCGCGGCAGCCCGACATGCGTGAGCTCGACGCGAAGCCCCCGCGCCGGATGCACCGTTCCGGGCTCTGCCATCAACGTGAAGAGGGTGGGATCGGGTGACGCGCAGGAGACGGCAAGCCAAACGAGCCCTGCGCCGAGTCCGCGCCGGAGAACCAGAAATCCAGCCCCTCTCACCCCGTGCCTCCTGACAATTTCTTTCCCAACCCCTCTCTCCCACCCCGGCATTTCTCCTGCCCTCCGGCACGGGGGGTTGGCGGTTCTCCACCCTCGATCCCCTTCTTCAATCTTCACCACCCCAATGCCCCCTTCCCCGGATGATTTCCCGGAACGCTTGGATCCTCAACGCTCCTGCACCGGACCGGAACGGCCGCGGATCAGCGCCTCAGGGTGCTGGTCGAGGAGGTCGGCCAGACTGCGGATGGCGCGCGCCGCCTCATCCATCTCGGCGAGCACCCGCTCGAGATCGCGCGGCACGGGCGAGGCGCTGCCGTAACTCGCCTCGAGCCCGGCGAGGAGATGATTGGCGCGTTCGAGCGAGGTCTGGAGCTCGGCGCTGATCGCGGGAAGCCGGGCGAGGCTCTCATCGGCGGATTGGGTCATTTTCTGCACATGGGCGAGCGTGGCGGAGGCCTCCTTGAGCGTTGCGGCAAGCTCCGGCCCGTTGGCGATCTTGTTGAGGCCGCGCAACGTGGCGTCGAGATTGTTGACGATGTCGTCCACCGGAAGCCCGGCGAGTTTCTTCTCGAGGGTAGAGGCGAGACGCGCGATGTTTTCGAGATCGCTCGGCTCGCTCGGCACCACGATGGTGCCGTCTTCCACCGTCACCGAGGCCGGTTTCGCATCGGGAAAGAAATCGAACGCCACGTAGAGCTGGCCGGTGAGGTAATTCCCGGTGCGAAGCTGGGCGCGCAGTCCTTGCGCGGTGAGCGCCTTGAGCGACTCGATCGCCCGCTCGAGCGTGGGGGGCGGGGCGTTGGGCGCAGAAATGCGCCCCGGCTGCACGATCATCCGCACCGGCACGTCGAGCTGTTTGCGCTCGAAATCGTATTGCAGCTTCACATCGGTCACTTCGCCGATCTGGATGCCGTAGATCTCGACCGGAGCGCCCACCGCGAGCCCGCGCACCGAGCCGTGGAAATGGACGAGGATGGGGATCGAGTCGGCATAGCGCGCCGTCGAGGCCGCTTCGTGATCGGGATAGAGGGTGAAATCGGCGTCATTGGGGGCCAAAGGATTGGCCCGCGCCTCTTCCGGCGTGTCGAAGGCGATCGCCCCGCTGAGCACGGCCTGGATCGACTGCATCTCGAACCGCACGCCGCCCCCTGACATGTTGAGCGAAAATCCGGAATCGTTCCAGAAATAGCTCCCCTGGTGAATGAAATCGGCATAAGGGGCGCGGACGAAAATGCGGATGAGGGTCCCCCTGCCCGGGCCGCCGAGCTCATAGCCGATCACCTCGCCCACCGTCGCGTCCCGGAACAGCACCGGCGATCCCACGCCGAGCGCGCCCAGCCGGTCGGCATGCAGGCGGAAGGTGCGCCCCGGCTCGTCCGAACGCACCGCGGGCGGCGCCTCGAGCCCGGTGAAGGCGCGCCGCGCCGTCCCGCCCGGCGCGCCGGGATCGACCTCGATATAACTTCCCGAGACCAGCGTCTCGAGACCCGAGAAGGAGCCCGCGGTGAAGCGGGGACGCACCACCCAGAAGCGGGCGTGGTCGGTAAGCAGAGGCGCGGCCTCGCGCCGCATGCGCACCTCCACCACCACCCGTTTCATGCCCGGAGTGAGGCGCACCGAGCGCACTTCGCCGAGATCGACCGCCTTGTGCTTGACCCGGGTCTGCCCAGCGACGATCCCCTCGGCCGAGGAAAAGGTGATGGTGATGAGCGGCCCGCGCGCGCTCAGCGTCTGCCAGGCGAGCCAGCCCGCCACCACCGCGGCGATCAGCGGGATCAGCCAGAGGAGCGAAAAACGCGGCGCCGTCTCGATCAGCGGATCGGCGGCGAGTTCGGGCGGGGCGCGGTCTTCCATCTCAGCTCCGTCCCTCTCGCCGCCGCTGCCGCCCGAGAAGCGCCGCATCCCACATCAGCCGGGGATCGAAAGAGGTCGACGCGAACATAGTGAGCAGGACCACCGCGGCGAAGGCGAGCGCCCCCGGGCCGGGGATGACCGAGGCGAGCAGGCCGAGCTGGACCAGCCCGACCAGGATCGAGAGCATGAAGATGTCGATCATCGACCATCGCCCCACTTCGTCGATCAGGCGATAGAGCCGGGTGCGGTCGAGCAGGCGGCGGCGCCAGCGCCGTCCCACCGAGAAGAGCAGCAGGAAAAGACCGACCAGTTTCAGCACGGGCACCAGGATGCTTGCGAAAAAGACGAGAAGGGCGAGCGGCCACATCCCGGCCGCGATCAGCTCGCGCACGCCGGCGAGAATGGTGCGCGGCACGCCGACCCCGTAATAATCGACGGTCATGATGGGGAGCAGGTTGGCGGGGATGTAGAGAAAGGCCGCGCTCAGACCGAAGATCGCGGTGAGCGAGAGGCTCTGCGGCTTTCTCCGGTAAAGCCGCGCCCCGCAGCGGGGACAGGCCATGCCATCCCGCCCCTCGCTCACCGTCCCGCACAGGGTGCAGGCGAGGAGGTGGCGCGGCGTCTCGGGGTGCGCCTCCCGCCGCCCCAGGGTGAGCGGAAAGCGCCGCCAGAGGGCGGGATAGTCGATGACGTCATCGATCAGCACCAGGCAGAGCATGACGGCGCCGAGGATATAGGCGGCGCGATCGACATGCACGCGGGCGAGATCGACGAGCTTGCTGTAGGCGACGAAAAACCCGAGCAGATAGACCTCGATCATCCCCCACGGCCGAAGCCGCTCGGCAAGCCGGAGCAGGGGGCGGAGCAGGTGGAAGGGCGGGCGAGGCCGGCGGAGGGCGAAGAGAGAGACGCCGAGCGCGACGAGACGGAGGAGGGGAAGCAGGCTCGCGGTGAGCAGGATCACCCAGCCCAGCGGGCCGAACCCATACTGATCGAGCCGCTCCGGTCCGGAGAGCAGCGAGGCGCGCGCCGTCTGCCCGTAAAGGCGGAGGTCGATCAGCGGCGAGAGGATGGCGAAAGGAAGGAGGAGGAGTGCGGCGATCACCAGCGGCAGAGCCGCCTCCGCGCCAAACGCGCCGTGATGGCGGAGCCGGGCCCGGCAGCGCGGACAGCGAAGACGCTGGCCGGGGGCGAGCCTCGCCTCGCGGAGGAGAAGCCCGCAATCGGGGCAGGCGGTGATCCCCTCCCGCACAGCGGGAGCGAATCCTGGACGTCGTTTCACGCGCCCTCCAGCCAGGCGGCGAGCACCCCCACGCTTTCCGCCGTCACGTCCACCCCTTCGGGCGGGGCGGGAGGCGCATGACCGGGCCCATGCTCGAGTGGGCGAGGGATGAAGGCGGTGCGCAGCCCCACCGCGCGCGCCGCGGCGAGATCGGAGGGATGGGCGGCGGCGAGCATGACCTCGCCCGGAGCGAGGTCGAGGAAGGAAGCCGCGCCGAGATAGGTCTCGGGATCGGGCTTGTAGTGGCGGAACATGTCGGCGCCGAAGACGACGTCCCAGGGCAGCCCGGCGCGCCTGGCCATGCGGACGAGGAGTGCGGTGTGGCCGTTGGAAAGTGTCCCGATGATCGCGCTCTTCTTGAGCCGGGAAAGCCCCTCCACCACGTCCGGCCAAGGATCGAGCGCATGCCAGGCCCGCACCGTGAATTGCCGCGCCGCTTCATCGAGCGCGTCAAGACCGAAGCGGGGCAGCAGGGTCTCGAGGCTCGCGCGGTGCAGCGCATCGAGCGTGCACCAGGGGCGCTCGCCGTGGCGCACCTGATCGAGCGAGGGGCGGTAGGCGCCGCGCCAGGCATCGACCAATCCGGCCCAGTCGGCCTCGATCCCCTGCCCCCTTCCAAATTCGGTGAAAGCGCGGATGAGGCTTCCCCGCCAATCGACCACCGTGCCGAAGACATCGAACAGGACCGCCTTGGGTCGCGCCATCTCGATCTCCTTCGCCGCCCTAGCCCGCCGCTGCCGGCGGGGCAGGCCAGGGGCGTTTCTCGGGACACACTTGTTCCCAGAACCGGGCAAGACGCAACACGCCGAGATCATCGAAGCGCCGCCCGGCGATCTGCAGGCCAATGGGAAGTCCCGCCGCGGTAAAGCCCGCATTGACCGACACCGCAGGTTGCTCGGACATGTTGTAGGGAAGGGTGAAGGCGATGTGGGTGAAAGGGCGGGCCGGATCGTTGCGCGGCGAGGGGAGTTCGGCGGGAAAAGCCGGCATCGGCGCGGTGGGCGAGAGGATGTAGTCCACGCTTTGCGAGGCGCGATGCGCCGCCGCCCGGATGGCGAGGCTCTGGCTGAACGCTTGAAAAACCTGAAGTCCCGAGGCCCCGGCCCCGCCTTCCGCCCAGGCGCGGATGAAGGGAAGCACCCTCTCCGCCCGTTCTCGGGGAAGGGCGGCGATGTCGGCATAGGAGCGGACCCGCCAGAAGAGGTCCTGCCCGGCCAGCATCTCCTCGGTGAGAAAGGGCGTCATCTCGACGATCTCCGCCCCGTGCGCGGCGAAGATCCCTGCCGCCCGCTCGATCACCGCCCGCACCTCGGGCTCGACCGGATCGCCTGCGCCGGCCTCGCGCAAAAGACCGATCCTGAGCCCCCGCACGCCGCCTTCGAGCCTGCGCCAGGGAAGCGGCTGATAGGGCAGCGCCATGTGATCGCGCGGGTCGGGCCGGCTCAGGATCTCGAGCGCGAGCGCGACATCCTCGACCGAGCGGGCGAGCGGACCGGCCACCCGGCCCAGATAGGGCGGGTCGATCGGAATGCGGCCGAGGCTCGGCTTGAAGCCGACCACGCCGCACCACCCGGCGGGGGGACGAATCGAGCCGCCGATGTCGGTGCCGATATGAAGCGGCCCATAGCCCGCCGCCGCCGCTGCTCCAGCACCGGCCGAGGAGCCGCCGGGATTGCGGCTCGGGTCCCATGGATTGCGGGTGAGCGGATGAAAGCTCGAAAGCCCCGAGGAGAGCATGCCGTAATCGGGCATGGTGGTCTTGGCGAAGATCACCGCGCCCGCCTCGCGCAGCCGCGCCGCGGGGGGTGCATCCTCGGGCTCCGGAACGAGCGGGCGGGCCGCGGTGCCGAGCGGCATCGGCACGCCGCGTGTGGCGATGTTATCCTTGATGGTGACCGGAACCCCATCGAGCGGCCCGAGCGCTTCTCCCCGCGCCCAACGCGCCGCCGAGGCCTCCGCCGCCCGACGGGCCCCTTCCGGGTCGAAGGCGTAGAGGGCGTGGATCACCCCCTCCCAGCGGGCAATGCGGGCCAAGACGACCTCCACCACCTCGACGGGGCTGAAGGCGCGCCTTGCGTAGCCGATCATCAAATCGACGGCTGAAAAATCGGCGAGATCGGTCATGCCCCGTCCTTTCCCTCTCACGCCCCCTCTGGCGCCCTCTTTGGCGCCCCCTTTGGCGTCGAAGACCTCTCCCTTCAGGATGCAGAAGCGGCGCCTGCCTCTCAAGGGGGCAAGGAGGGCTCGGGAAAAAACATCCGATGAAGGAGATCTGACATTTCGTGACAGAGCCGGGAGGGCCCTGCTTGGAGGGCGGTGTTGGCGAACGGGAGGGAATGTTGGTAAGACTGGCACATGAGCTCAATTTCCCTCCGCTCCCGCGCCATTTTCCTCACCCTCAGTCTGCTCTCGGCCTGTGCTGCCGCGGGCCACGATCCCGCCGCGGCCGATGCCGGCGAGACGGCGCGCCTGGGCCGCGCCTACGGCGATTACCTCACCGGCCAGTTCGCCGCCAATCACGGCGATCTCGATTTCGCGGCCACCAAGCTGCTCGATGCGCTGAACGAGGATCCGGGCAACGCGCTCCTCCTGCGCGAGACCTTTCTCGCCGCCCTCCTCGCCGGCCGGCCCGAGGCGGTGCGGCTTGCCGCCAAACTGCCCGACAATGCCGCGGCGGTCCTCGTCCTCGGCGACGATGCCGCCCGCCAGGGCGACTGGCAGGGAGCCAAGGCCCGCTATCTCTCCCTCCCCAATCAGGGCCTCTCGCAGATTCTCCAGCCCCTCCTCGTCGCCTGGGCGGAGATGGGCGGCGGCGACGTCGATGGGGCGCTCGCCACGCTGCGCCCCTATCTCGCCAAGGGCCAGCTTTCCGGCATCTATGCCCTGCATGCGGCGATGATCGCCGATCTCGCCGGACGCAACGCCGAGGCGGCCCGCTATTACGACCAGGCGGCGAGCGCCTTCACCGCGCCCAATCTGCGCTTTGCTCAAATTCTCGCGAGCTGGCAGGCGAGGCGCGGCGACGTCGAGGAAGCGCGGCACACGATCGAGAGCCTGCGCCAGGGCGACTCCCTCCTTTCCATGGCGGTGCCCGCGCTCGAGGCCCATCTCACCGAACGCCCGGTCGCTTCGGCCACCGATGGCATCGCCGAGACCTATCTCGCGCTCGCTGCCTCGCTCCGCCAGCGGGAGGCGGGGGATTTCGGGCTGATCATGCTCCAGCTCGCGCTCGGGCTGAAGCCGCAATTCACCCCGGCCCGGCTGATGCTCGCCGACATGCTGGTCGATGCCGGGGAGCCCAAGAACGCGCTCGCCGTGCTCTCGCGCGTGCCCGCCGACGCCCCGCTCATCGGCCTCATCGATCTGCGCCGGGCGGCGATCGAGGACCAGCTCGGCCATACCGAGACCGCGATCGCCCTCCTCCAGTCTCTCGCCAGCCGCTATCCCGACCGGCCCGAGCCCTTGGCCGAGCTCGGCGACATCTACCGCGGGAAGAACCGCTTCAACGAGGCGATCGCCGCCTATACCGAGGCGATCGGGCGCATCCACGACATCACTCCCCGCGACTGGGTGCTCTTCTATGCGCGCGGCATCGCCTATGACCGCGCCCATCAATGGCCGAAAGCGGAAGCCGATTTCAAGTTCGCCCTCAAGCTCTCGCCCGATCAGCCCTATGTGCTCAACTATCTCGGCTATTCTTGGGCCGAGCAGGGCAAGCATCTCGATGAGGCGCGCAAGCTGATCGAGAAGGCGGTCGCCCTCAAGCCTAATGACGGGGCGATCATCGACAGCCTGGGCTGGGTGCTGCTGCGTCAGGGCGACGTCAAGGGGGCGGTGCACTGGCTCGAGCGCGCCGTCGAGCTCGAGCCTGAGGATCCGACCATCAACGGCCATTATGGCGATGCGCTATGGGCGGCAGGGCGGCGGCTCGAGGCGACCTATCAGTGGCGCTACGCGCTGACCCTGAAACCCGACCCCGATGAAGCGGCCCGCATCGAAACCCGGCTGCGCCAGTCGGCGCGCGAGGATCCCGCCACCAGCACCGCGCAAAAAGCCACTCCGTGAGCAAGGCTGAACCGGATCATGGGCCTCTGCCCATCGATGAGGAGGCGCGGGCCAAGGTCAATCTCTACCTCCACGTGCTGGGACGGCGCGCCGA
>KN173973.1:0-3848 GCA_000759655.1 Acidicaldus organivorans
CCGCGCCCCGCCCTTCCCTTCAACGCGCTTGCCGCGTTCGATGCCGATCTCGCCCTGAGTGCGGCGGAAATCATCGAAAGCGGGGCGAGCTACCGCGACCTCTCGGCGGAGCTCCACCTCGCCAATGGCGCGCTCCGCCTCGATCCGCTGCACGGCATGGTGCCGGGGGGCGAGGTGAACGGCGCCCTCACCGCGACCGCCTCACCCCCCGGCTGGTCGCTCCACCTCGCCGCCCCCGCCCTCGCGCTCGCCCCGGTGATCGAGGCCTTCCATTGGCCCGCCGGCGCAACCTCGGGCAGCACCGCGGTCAAGCTCGACCTTGAGGCCAAGGGCGACGGGTTTGATGACTGGCGGCAGAGCCTGCGCGGGGGGATCGGGATCGCCGCCGTCGATGCGGCGGTGGGCAATGCGGTGCTGCGGCAGGGGCTCGAGAAGCTCCTCCCCGCGGGAAGCCTTCCCCTCTTCGCCCTGAAGCCCGAAGGGGCGAGCGCGGTGCGCTGCCTCGCGCTGCGGCTCGACGCGGAGGGCGGCGTGCTCCGCTTCACCGCCGCCCGCCTCGAGACGAGCCGGCTGCAAGCGGCGGCGGCGGGCACGCTCTCGCTCGCGGCCCGGACGCTCGATCTCACCCTCGTCCCCGCCGTCTCCATCGCCCATGACTGGGTGATCGTGCCGCTCCGCCTCACCGGCCCACTCGCCAAGCCGGTCTTTCAGCCCGATCCCGACATGTCGGACGCCGATCTCCTGCGCAAAGGCGACTGCGCCGCCGCGCTTGCCGCCGCCCGCTTCGGCCAGCCCGGCCCGCTGCCCGCCCCGCCCCCCGCCGCCGAGAGCGGCCACAAGAAGGCGAACTTGCGCGGCCTGCTCGATTCGCTGATAAAGTAACCCCATGCGGCGTTTCTGGAACGAGGCCGGCCTGGTCGCGGCGGAAGGGGGTGGGTTTCACCTCACCCTCGATGGCAAGCCGCTCGCCCTGCCCGGCGAGGGACGGCTTCGCGTGCCAGGCCGCGCCCTCGCCGAGGCGATCGCCGCCGAATGGCAGGCGGCGGGAGAAGAGTTCGAGCCGCGTCAGCTGCCGCTCACCCAGCTCGCCGCCACCGCCTATCACCGCATCGCCCCCGACCCTGGCCCCACCATCGCCGCCCTCGCCCGCTACGGGGAGAGCGAGCTCCTCTGCTACCGCGCCGAGCATCCCGCAAGCCTCGCCCAGCGCGAGGCCGAGCGCTGGCAGCCCTGGCTCGCGTGGGCCGAGCGCCGCTATGGGGCGCGGCTTGCCACTGGCGCGGGGCTCGGCTTCATCGCCCAGCCCGCGGAAAGCCTCCGCGCCCTCGAAGCCGCGCTCGCCGCGCATGATGCGGCGGGGCTCGCCGCGCTCGGGGTGATCGTCCCTGCCCTGGGGAGCCTGGTGCTGGGGCTTGCGGTTGCCGAAGGGGCGCTCGGCGCGGCGGAGGCGCAGGAACTGGCCGAGCTCGATACGCTCTATCAGGAGGAGCGCTGGGGTACGGACCGGCTGGCGCTCGAGCGGCGGCAGCGCATCCTCGCCGAGATCGAGGCGGCGGTGCGGTTTCTCGCCCTTGCCCGGATGGATGCGGAGGGCGCGGCGGGATGAGCGCCAAGCACCTCATCCTGCGCGGGCGGGTGCAGGGGGTGGGGTTCCGCGACTGGATGGTGACGGAGGCGCGGCGGCTCGGGGTTTCGGGATGGGTGCGCAACCTCCCCGACGGCTCGGTCGAGGCCTTGGTGGCGGGCGATCCGGCGGCGGTGGAGGAGATGCTGAGGCTGATCCGGCGCGGCCCGCCGCTCGCGTGGGTGAGCGAGATCGTCGAGGATCTCGCCGAACCCCCCGCCACCCCTGGCTTCTACCGCCGGTGAAGGGAATGCATGGGCCAGCGCCGAAGGACCCAAGATGCTCACGCCCCCACCTCCTCCTCCCGATGCTTCCGCGCGGCGCGCCGCGCCCGCCGTCCCGGTCTATGCCAGCGCGCGTCTTCCCCCGTTCGATGCGGCGTTTTACCAGAAGGTGCGGGAGGGCATCGAGAAACGGGCTGAAATCGTCGTCCCGCCGCGCGAAGGACGCGCTTTTGCGGTGCGGGCCGGTGAAATCTTCCGCATAATTTGCCGCGACGGGCCGCAGGTGGGCGATCTCAATCTGTGGAATGCTCACAACCTCTGCGAGCATTTCTTCTCAGGCAAGACCCGCGCCTTCCACGGAACGCATGTTACCGCCGGCCATCGTCTGTGGAGCACGCTCCCCCATCTCAGGCCGCTTGCCACCATCACCCATGATACGCTCGGCTGGTATGGTTTCGATGCGGACGGAGCGGGCGTGCACGACGTGATCGGCACGCGCTGCGATCCCTATACCAACCGTCTGCTGCGTGGCACCGACTATCATCACTGCTGCCATTCCAACCTCACCCGGGCGCTCGCCTCGGCGCGCGGCCTCACTTTCGCCGAAGCGGAGCCCTTCGTGCACGACGTGCTCAATGTCTTCATGTGCACCGGCTTCAGCCGCGACCGCCATCATTACATCATGAAGGCAAGCCCGGTGCGGCCCGGCGACTATCTCGAGTTCTTCGCCGAGATCGACCTCCTCGGCGCGCTTTCCGCCTGTCCGGGCGGGGATTGTGCTGCGGGCCACTCCGACGACACGGCGCGCTGTTTTCCGCTCGTCATCGAGATCTACCGAACGCGCCCCGAGCATCTCGCCGGCTGGCAAAGCCCCGCGCCCAATCCCTATCGCCCTCCGGAAGCCTGAGGGGCGCCGCGCGGGGCGCCCCGGGGCCTCCAGAGAGCAGGGTACTGCGATCAGAGCTCGACGCCGCGGGCGTTGGTGTCGATCGCGTAGAGGGACGTGCCGGCGGTGATGTAGAGCCGGTTGTGCTCATAGCCGTGGCCGCCGAAACAGAGATTGCTCGCCGTTTCGGGAAGCACGATGCGCCCGATCGGCGCGCCCTCGTGCGGCTCGAGCACCAGGACCCCATTGAACAGCGGATTCTTCGACCAGCCGCCTGCACTCCAGATATTGCCATCCTCATCGACCCGGATGTCATCCGAGATGCCGCCCTCGGCGTCGGAGAAATCGTGGAACACCTTGCCATTGGTGAGACGGCCGTCCTCGGTGACGTCGAAGACGCGGATCATCGAGCGGCTGCCGGTATCGGTGACGTAAAATTTCTTCTCATCAGGCGAGAAGCAGAGCCCGTTCGGCTCGTCGAAATCATCGGCCACCACGCGGATCTCCCCGCTCTGCGGATCGACCCGGTAAACCGCAGGCCTGAGTTCCGACTCCTGACGCAGCCCCTCGTGATCGCCCATGATCCCGTAGGTGGGATCGGTGAACCAGATCGATCCGTCCGATTTCACCACCACCCCGTTCGGCGAGTTGAGCCGCTTGCCCTGGTAGCGGTCGGCGATCACCGTGAGATTGCCCCCATATTCGGTGCGCACGACGCGACGGCCGCGATGCTCGCAGGTGACGAGACGGCCCTGGCGGTCGCGGGTATTGCCGTTGGCGTAATTGGAGGGCTGGCGGAATAGCGTGGTCTGCTTGGTGATGTTGTCATAGCGCAACATCCGGTTGTTGGGGATGTCGCTGAAAATGAGGAGCTGCATGTCGCCGAACCACACCGGCCCCTCCGTCCAGTCCGCCCCGGTCCAGATGCGGCGCAGCACGGCGGTGCCCGCCATGTATTTCTCGAAGCGTTTGTCGAGCACTTGCACGAACGGGTCGGGATAGGTCTCGGGCGGATTGGGATTGCTCCAGTCGCGCTGCGGCAGGGGGCCGGGCGGAATCGAGTTCTGCGCAGTGGCTTTCTCGGCGATCACGCTTCCCGCCGCCGCGGCGGCGG
>KN173973.1:3893-4278 GCA_000759655.1 Acidicaldus organivorans
CGGCTCTGGCCTGGATCATGTCACGCTGGATCGTGGCAAGGATGATGGGCATCCCTGAACCTCCCCGCCATCCGGAGCCAAGTCTAGGCGCGCTCCCCCCTCTGTCAAGCGCTTATGACGCCCCGCCACGAGGCGGATGAACGCGCAAGGGAGGAACGAAGCCTGGGATCAGAGGAGGGAATGGGCGGCGCGGAAACGGGCGAAGCGCGCGGCGTCCGCGAAACTCGCCTGCGTGCCGGGCCGGGTGATCGCATCCGCCGCATAAGCCCCGGCGAGATGAAGCGCGCGGGAAACCGCCTCGCCTTCCGTGTAGAAATGGGCGAACGCACCGATGAAGGCATCGCCCGCTCCCGTGGTATCGACCGGTGTGACGGCAAGCGGCGGG
>KN173973.1:4311-14257 GCA_000759655.1 Acidicaldus organivorans
ACGAAGAACGTCACCCCGGCCAGCCGCGCCAGATCGAGCGCGGGGTGGGCCGGAGCGGGGTTGAGGAGGACGGGACGGTCGAGCTCACGGGCAAGGGCGATCGCGTGATAGACCGTCTCGAGCGGGATCTCGAGTTGGAGGAGGACGAGATCGGCCGCCGCGATCACCTCCCGCGCCTGGTCGATGTCGGCGGGCGAGAGATGGGCATTGGCGCCGGCGACGATCAGGATGCGGTTTTCGCCGGAGGGTTCGACGAAAATCGGCGCCACGCCATTCGAAACCCCGGCGGTCGGCTGCACGTGCCGCGTCTCGATACCGTGGGCAGTGAAATTCTCGAGCGTGGCGCGGCCGAAAGCGTCATCGCCGATGCGCCCCACCATCGCCACCCGGCTGCCAAGCTTCGCCGCCGCCACCGCCTGATTGGCCCCCTTGCCACCGAAGCCCATGGCGAAGCGGGGAGCGGGGATGGTCTCGCCCGCCTCCGGCATCCGCTCGACATAGGTGATGAGGTCCATCATCGAACTGCCGATCACCGCGATCCGGCCCATCTCCCGCCTCCCTCTCCGTCACGCCCTGTTGCCATCCGCCAGCGCGGCGACGCGCGCCGCATACTCCGCCGCGCGGCCCGGGTCGAGATAGCCAAGCCGCACCCGGAACGAGGCGCGCGCGCCGGGAGCGAGCTCACGCACATGGCCCTTGCGTTTCTCCGCCGTGTAGCCTTCGGGCTCGCAGGTCGCCGGCAGCAGGAAGGCGGCGACCGCCGTCGCGCCATCGGCATAGAGCCAGCGCACGGCGAAGGGGAGCGCGCGCGGATCATAGGAAAGGGCGAAGGCATCCCCCTCCGGCCGGCGCAGGAGCGCATGGGTGAGCCCATCCGCATCGGCGGGCATGTCGCGAAGATAGAAGACGATTTCGGGATCGTAAGGATAGAGCGGATCGAGCCGGGCGAGTTTCTCCGGTGCTTGGGCCCATTCCTCGAGTCTTGCCAGATAGGCGGGATGGGGCCGGACATGGGCGGGGATGGCGCGGCGGAGCACGGTGCGCTCCGGCGTGAAAGGAACCGGCTGGAGGATCTCGCCATTGGGAACGAAGGCGAAATTGACGTGGCACATATACATGAGGTCCATCGGGCGCGGGGCGCGGTTCTCGACCTCGATCCCCATCTCGAACAGCGTATCCTCACCGAAGGCGAAATGGGCGCGCGCCCGGTAATGCGGGCCGAAGGCGCGGAGATAGGTCACCTCGCTCTCGAGCCGCACCGCGGCCGATCCCCCCTCATGGCCGAGGACGAGGAAGGCCTCGTCCATCGGAAGGGTGGGGAACTCGCCATGCACCGGATGCGTATCCTCCGGCCCCGGCACGCCGTTGCGCAACAGGCCGGAGTGATAGGCGAGGCAGCCATAGGTGCCGAGAATGTCGGGCGCGGGACGCGGCTCGGCGAAGGGGCT
This sequence comes from Acidicaldus organivorans, assembly GCA_000759655.1. Classification (GTDB taxonomy): domain Bacteria; phylum Pseudomonadota; class Alphaproteobacteria; order Acetobacterales; family Acetobacteraceae; genus Acidicaldus; species Acidicaldus organivorans. The sequence continues at coordinate 5,760 of KN173973.1, forward strand.
CGCCATGCCGAGCTCAACACCCCCCATCGCCGCGCGCCAGACCATCTGGCCGAGATAGGGGAGCACGATCACCTCGCCGCGGGGATTGAGGAAACGGAGCGCCTCGACCCCGCTCGCATAGCGGAAGGCGCGCACGGTGACCGGCCCCATGGTGAGCAGGGTTTTCTCCTCAGGCGTGAACAGGGCGCGGCTCAGATGAAAAAGGGGCTCGGCCATCAGGTCCTCCCGGCGCGGCGGCTCCGCCAGAGATTGAGCGCGATCGAGGCGAGCAGGAAAGCCCCCCACACCGCATCGACCAGGAAATTGGAAAGACGCAGGAGCTGCATGCCGCTCGCGAGCAGCATCAAGGCGAACAGGGCGAGCGTGATCCCGATCACGCTGCCCCGCCCCCCGGCAGGATCGGTGCCACCCAACACCGCGATCAGCACCGATTGCAGGAGATAGGAGACGCCGTAGTCGGATTTCGCCGCATTGGTGCGCCCCGAGAGGATGATCCCGGCCGAACTCGCCAGCGCCCCGCTCAGCACGTAGGAGAGAAAGACGATGCGCCGCACGGCAAGCCCGGCGTAGGTGGCGGCCTTGCGGTTGGTGCCGATCAGCGCGAGCCCCACGCCGAAGGTGGTGCGGGCCAGCAGCAGAGCGATCAGCGCGGCATAGGCGAGGAAGACGAGGAGCGGGGCGGCGAGCCCCGCCACCGCCCCGTTGCCAATCGCGTCCCACCGGTCGGGAAAACCCACGATGGCCGGCCCGCCGGTGAGCACCAAAGCGAGCCCGGTGAGGATCTGCGCGGTGCCAATGGTGGCGAGGATCGGAGTGATGCCGAGCCCGGCGATGAGGAGCCCGTTCAGCGCCCCGGCGGCAAGGCCGGTGGCGAGCGCGATGCCGAGCCCGGCCGCAACCCACGGCCAGGCGAGCCCGGCGAGTTCCGCCCCGTGCGCGCCGCCCACGCAGTGGAAGAAGAGCCCGGCGAGGATGGAGGCGAGATTGGCCGCGCCGATCACCGAGAGATCGATCCCGCCGCTCATCATCGTCACCATCATGGCAAGCGACAGCAGGCCGAGTTCGGGCGCGACATAGGTGATCGAGATGAAATTGTAGGGGCGGAGGAATTTCTCCGGCACGAGCAGGCTCATCACCGCGAAGATGACGATGATGAGGAGGGCAAGCCCCCGCGCGTGCTGGGCGGTCTCCGAAGAGGGGGCGCGCCAGACCCGCATCAGGCAAGCCCCCGGGCGAGGCGGCGCCGGTCGCGCCAGGAGGTGATGGCGGTGGCGGCGATGACGATGAGGCCCACCACCACCCGCTGCCAGGTGGTCGGGATGTGCATGAGGATGAGGCTGTTCGAGATCATGACGAGGAGGAAGACGCCGAGCATGGTGCCCGGCACCGAGCCGCGCCCGCCGAAAATGCTCGCCCCGCCCAGCACCACCGCGGCGATGACGTCGAGTTCGAGCCCGATGAAGTCGCGCGGATTGGCCAGCCAGATCATCGAGGCGTGCAGGAGCCCGGCGAACCCGGCGAGCGCGCCGGCCAGCCCATAGACGGTGAAGACGATCCAGGGGGGCGAAAATCCAGCCCGCCGCGCCGCCTCGCGGTCATCGCCATAGGCATAGACGCCGCGGCCCAAAAGTGTGCGGCCAAGAAAGAGATGCACGAGCAGGGCGAGCGCGAGATAAATCAGGATCATCGCCGAAAGCCCGATATGGGCCCCGCTCGCGTCCCTGACCGCGACGAGTTCGGTCGAGCCGAAGCGGATGAGTTCGGGCGGCATGCGGTCGATGTTGATCTGGCTGGTCCCGACCAAGCCGAGCAGCGCGCCCCGCACCAGCGCCCCGGTCCCCAGCGTGACGATGAGCGGGATCATGCGCAGCCCATGCACGAGGGCGGCATTCAGCAGGCCGAGGGCAAGCCCGATCGCGGTGGCGAGGAGGAAGGGGCCGATCACGCCGCTCCACTGCACGGCGAGCATGAGGCGGATGGTGAGATACATCGCGGCGATGGCGAAGGCGGGGAAGGAGACGTCGATCCCGCCCGAGATCATCACGGTGAGCACGCCGAGCGCCATGATGCCGTTCACCACGTTGCTGCGGGCGAGCGAGAAGAGATTGCTCAGGCTGAAGAAGGCCGGGTTGAGGGCGCCGATGCCGATCATGGCGAGGAGAAGGACGAGGGCGACCACGGCCTCGGAGCGGCGGAAGAGCGCTTTCATGCAAGCGCCCTCAGCCGCTCGGCAAGCCCCTGCTCGGAAAGCGCCGCGCCCTCCAGCGTCTCCACCAGCCGCCCGCGATGGAGCACCAGCACCCGGTTGCAGTTGAGGGCGAGTTCGGGGAGGTCGTCGGAGATCATCAGCACGGCGAGCCCCTCTTCGGCGAGGCTCCGGATGCGCCGGTGCAGCCCGGCCTTGGAGCCGATATCGACGCCCACGGTGGGGCCGTTCAGGATGAGGAGGCGGGCCTTGCGCAACAGCCAGCGCCCGATCATCACCCGCTGCTGGTTGCCGCCCGAGAGGGTGGCGACGGGGCGGGTGCCATCCTCGGTGTTGATCGCCATCGCCTGGCGCATCGCGCGGGCGGCGGCCAGCGCCCGGGAGAGATCGAGGAGCGGGCCGCGCTGAAAGCGATCGAGGCTTGCCGCGAGCAGGTTGCGGTCGATGCTCTGGGTGAGGAAGAGGCCCTCGGTGAGGCGGTCTTCCGGGACATAGGCGATGCCGGCGGCCACCGCCGCGGCGATCGAGGAAAGCCGCACCTCTTCCCCATCGATCAGCACCCGGCCCTGGTAATGGGGTGAAAAGCCGAAGAGGGCGCGGGCGAGCTCGGTGCGCCCGCCGCCCAGAAGCCCCGCCACGCCGACGATCTCGCCGGGCCCGATGGCGAGATCGAGCGGGGCGAGCTCGCCCGGCACGGCGAAGCCTTCGAGGGCAAGACGGGGCGGGGTGGAAAGCGGCGGGGAGGACCAGCGATAGGGCGTCTCGGCGAGGTCTTCGCCGATCATGGCGCGGGCGAGGCTCGCCTCATCGAAATCCTTCACCGGACCCGAGGCGACGAGGCGGCCATTGCGCAGCACCGAGATGCGCTCGGAAATGGCGAACATCTCGCGCACCTTGTGGCTGACGAAGAGAATGCCGAGCCCCTGGGCGCGGAGCTCGCGCACCACCGCGAACAGGCGCTCGAGCGCATCGGCGTGGCGCTTCCGCCCGAGGCCGAAGTGGCCACACGTTGGACCGCCGGGCGCCAGCACGGCGCCTTCGCCCGCGCCCTCATCCCCGCCCCCCGCCTCCTCCTCATGGACGAACCCACCCCCACGCTCACCGGGCGCGGAGCTCGCGCACCACCGCGAACAGGCGCTCGATCTCGCGCCCGGTGAGCGTGGTGGTGGGTTCGTCCATGAGGAGGAGGCGGGGGGCGGAGATGAGGGCGCGAGATCGAGCGCCTGTTCGCGGTGGTGCGCGAGCTCCGCGCCCGGTGAGCGTGGTGGTGGGTTCGTCCATGATGAGGAGGCGGGGGGCGGAGATGAGGGCGCGGGCGATGGCGACGAGCTGGCGCTCGGCGGTCGAAAGCGTGCCCACTTCGGCGTCGAGCGGCAGCGCCACGCCGATGCGCTCGAGCGCCGCCTCGGCGATGGCCCGCACCTGGGCGCGGCGCAACAGGCGCGCGCCGCGCCCCACCTCGGTGGGCAGGGCAAGGTTTTCGGCGACGCTGAGCGAGGGAAAGAGCGAGAAGTCCTGATAGATCACCTGGATGCCGCGGGCGATGGCGCCCTTGGGGTCGAGCCGCGCCACCCGCTCGCCCGCGATGCGGATCTCGCCGCGATCGGGGCTCACCACCCCGGCGATGATCTTGATCAGGGTCGATTTGCCCGAGCCGTTCTCCCCGGCAAGACAATGCACCTCGGCGGCGTCGAGGGTGAGCGAGACGTCGCGCAGCGCCTCCACGCCGCCGAAACGCTTGCCCACCCCCTCGAGCGCGACCAACGCCTCGCCCATGCGCCGAGCAGCCGCCCCGTCTTTCGTTACGGATCAGAAATTGTACTGATCCATGTTGTCGCGCGTCACCCCGATCCAGCCCGCGCCATAGAGCACATTGGCCCGCTTGGGATCGAGGAGCTTGAGATCGGAGTAGCCGGAAAGGCCGAGATCGAGGCCGGGCTTGATCTGATCGCGCCGCTTGGCGAGCGTCATCACGGCGAGGATGTTCATCGCATAGCCCGCAACCGCAGGGTCCCAGAACTGGATGTAGTTGATGTCGCCGTCGCGCAGATATTTGCCCGCCACCGAAACGAGACCGGTTCCGGAGAAGAAGAGCTTGCCCTTGAGGCCGCGCTCGGCAATGAGCCGCCCCGCTCCGGCCGAGGTCGGCATCGGCCCGCCGAGGATGCCCTTGAGATTGGGATAGGTCTCGAGCACTTCCTTGAGCTTGGTGTAGTCGGTATTGGCGTCGTCGTAGGTCTCGATGCGCTTGGTGACCTCGAACATCTTGGGGAAATGCGCCTTCTGGTAGGCGATCCCGCCATCGATCCACTCGTTCTGCGACTGCGAGGTGAGACTTCCCACCGTGCACACATAGCCGCCTTCGCCGCCCATCTGCTGGGCGAGCACCTCCATCAGTTTGGCGCCATAGGCGTGGTTGTCGAAGGCCTCGATGTCGTAATCGGCGTTCTGGATGTTGGAGGCCTCGTGCGAGATCACCACGATCCCCTGATCGCGCGCCTTCTTGAGCACGGGCTCGACCGCCTCGACCGAGAAGGGAACGATGCAGATCGCATCCACCCCCTGCGCGATGAGGCTTTCGACGATCTGCACCTGGGCGGCGGCATCGGCCTGGCTCGGCCCCACCATCCAGGTATCATGCCCGGTATCGGCCTTGAACTGCTTCACCCCTTCGCGCATGCGGTCGAACCAGGCGATGCCATCGACCTTCACCACGGTGGCCATGGTGAATTTCTTGCCCGTGGCCTGGGCGGTGATGTCCTTGGACACCTTGGACGTATCGACCGGGCCCGAGGCGGCGAGCGCCGGATAGCCGAAAGCACCGGCCAGAGCGGTGCCGAGGGAAAGCGATGAGAACTGACGCCGTGTGATGATCATGGGTTGCCTCCTTGACGTTTCCTCTGGGTGGGAACTGGGTTTGACGCTGGATGTCACATCAGCTTCGCACGCCCAAAATGGCGAGAGAAGAACTGGTGCCGAGCCGGTTGGCGCCGGCGGCGATGAGGGCGAGCGCGTCGGCGCGGCTGCGGATGCCGCCCGAGGCCTTGACCCCGAAATCGGGGCCCACCACGCGGCGGAGCAGGCGGACATCGGCCACCGTCGCACCCCCCGCGATGAAGCCGGTCGAGGTCTTGACGAAATCGGCCCCCGCCCCGATGGCGAGCTCGCAGGCGATGCTCTTCTCCTCATCGGTGAGAAGGCCGGTCTCGAGGATGACCTTGAGCAGCGCCCCGCGCGCCACCCGGCGGACGAAGGCGATATCGGCGCTGACGCGGGCAAACCGCCCATCCTTCAGCGCGCCGAGATCGATCACCATGTCGAGCTCGCGGGCGCCCTCGGCGAGCGCTGCCTCGGCCTCCGCCGCCTTGATCGCGCTCGGCGTGGCGCCGAAGGGAAAGCCCACCACCGCGCAGACGGAAATCGTGGTGCCGGAAAGCTCGCGCACGGCAAGCCCGGCATGGACCGGATTGACGCAGACCGAGTGAAAGCCGCAGGCGCGCGCCTCGGCGCAGAGGCGCCTGATGTCCGCCTCCCCGGCCTCGGGGCGGAGCAGGGTGTGGTCAATGAGCTGGGCGAGCTCGGCCGCGCCGAGTTCGGGGGCGTCTTCTCCGGCGCTCTTCACCGAAGCCCCGCCTCTGGTCGAATCCTGGGTTCCATGGATGGACGCCCTCCCTCTCTTGCGCTTGCCGTGATCTGAACGCTTCTCGTGACCTGAACGCTTCTCACGATCTTGTCACGATCCTCACAAATGTGATAATCATCACACGTTCAAACTGGCGTCAAGCCCATTCAGGCATGTCCGTCCACGCCCTCCGCGCCCAGGTGCGCGAGCGCGGCGCGGTCCATCTCGCAGAGGCCGCCGCCGCGCTCGAGGTCTCGGCAATGACGCTCCGCCGCGACCTCGCCTCCGCCGAGGCGGGCGATCTCGTGCTGCTCGGCGGCCATGTCACCGCGCTCGCCGCCGAGCGGCCCTATCAGCTCGAACGGGAGGCCGCCGCCCATCTCGCCGCCAAGAAACGGGCAGCACGCCATGCGGCGCGGCTGGTGCGGCCGGGCGATACGGTGTTCGTCGATTGCGGCACCACGCTCCCGCACCTCATCACTGCGCTCCCCGCTGCCCTGCCGCTCACCCTCGTCTGCTACGCGCTCAACATCGCAAGCCTCGCCGCAAGGCGGCCGGAGATCCGGCTCATCCTGCTCGGGGGCGTGTTCCACCCCTCCTCGGCTACGTTCGATGCGGCAAAGGACGCCCGAGATCTCGGGGCGCTCGGCATCACCATAGGGTTTTTCTCGGCAGGCGGGATCGACGCTGAGAGAAGGGCGAGCTGCTTCAATCCCCACGAAGTGCCGGTCAAGCAGGCGGCGCTGGTGGCCTCACGGCGGCGCTATCTGGTCGCCGATCACAGCAAGTTCGGCCGCCCCGCCCCAGCCCCTTTCGCCGAACTCTCCGCCTTCGATGCGCTGATCAGCGACGCCCCGCCCCCCGCCGGGATGCGGCTCGACGTCCCGCTCGACCTCGCCCCTGCTGAGGAGTGAGCGGGGCTCACTGCCCAGGCTGGGCCTGCGGGGAGCCTTGGGTCGCAAGGGGGGCGGCACGCCTCCGCCCCCGGCCTTTCAGGTCATCGAGCGGACCTTGTTATAGACATCGACCGAGACGGCGGCGAGCAGCACCATCCCCTTGATCATCTGCTGATAGTCGATGCCGATACCGAGGATCGACATGCCATTGTTCATCACGCCGAGCACGAAGGCGCCGATCACCGCGCCCATCACCTTGCCCACCCCGCCGGTCGCGGAGGCGCCGCCGATGAAGCAGGCGGCGATGACATCGAGCTCGAAACCCTGGCCCGCCTTGGGCGTCGCGGTGTTGAGGCGCGCGGCGAAGACGAGCCCGGCGAGCGCGGCGAGCAGGCCCATATTGGCGAAGGTGAAGAAGCTCAGCCACTCGGTCTTCACCCCGGAAAGCCGCGCCGCCTTGGCATTGCCGCCCATCGCGCAGATGCGCCGGCCGAGCACGGTGCGCTGGCTCACGATCTCATAGATGACGATGAGCACGAACATCACCGCGAGCACATTGGGCAGGCCATTGTAGGAGGCGAGCAGGTAGGAGAAATAGACGACCGCCGCGGCGAAGACCGCCATCTTGCCGATGAAGAAGGCGAGAGGCTCATCGATCAGGCCGTGCTGGAGATGAAGCCGCCGCGCTCTCGCGCTCACCGCGACGAGAAGGGCGGCGATGATCACGCCAAGCCCGAGCGCGCCCCAGTGCATCCCGCCCGGAACATGGAACGGATCGGGCAGGAAGCCGGTGGAAAGGCGCTGGAACGTGCGCGGGAAGGGGCCGACCGACTGGCCGCGCAGGATGGCGAGCGCGAGCCCCTTGAAGATCAGCATCCCGGCCAGCGTGACGATGAAGGAGGGGATGCGCAGGAAGGCGACGAAGAGGCCCTGCACGCCGCCGATCACCGCCCCGGTGAGCAGGCAGATCAGCGCCGCAGGCAGGGCGGGCATGCCGAGTTCGACGATCAGAACGGCGGCGAGCGCGCCGATGAAGCCGCTCACCGAGCCCACCGAGAGATCGATGTGCCCGGCGACGATGACGAGCAGCATGCCGAGCGCCATGATCACGATATAGGAGTTCTGCAGCACGAGATTGGTGAGGTTGAGCGGCTGCAGCAGCGTCCCCCCGGTGGCCAGCGCGAAAAAGGCGATGATCACCGCGAGCGAGAGCAGCATCCCGTACTCGCGAAGGTTCTGTTTCCAGAACGACCCGGCAAGCCCTGCCGCCGGGCGGGACGTTTCGATCGCTTTCTCAGTCATGGCTCGCTGACCTCACGATGGCGCGCATGATCGCCTCCTGCGAGGCCGCTTCGCGGTCGAACTCACCGACCAGGCGGCCTTCGTTCATCACATAGATGCGGTCGCAGAGACCGAGCAGTTCCGGCATGTCGGAGGAAATGACGAGGAGACATTTGCCCTGCGCGGCAAGCTCGGTCATGATGGTGTAGATCTCGTATTTGGCCCCGACATCGATGCCGCGCGTCGGCTCATCAAGGATCAGCACCTCGGGCTCGGCGAACAGCCATTTGCTGAGCACCACTTTCTGCTGGTTGCCGCCCGAGAGCTCGACCACGTTCTGGCCGGTGCTGGCGCAGCGGATGCGCAGCCGCTTGCGGTAGGACTCGGCCACCTCGAATTCGCGCCCGCGGTCGATCATGCCATGCCGCGCCACCCCTTCGAGATGGGCGAGCGTGATGTTGTGTTGGATACTGTCCTCGAGGATGAGGCCGAG
>KN173973.1:14330-15435 GCA_000759655.1 Acidicaldus organivorans
CGCCTTGCGGTCCTCGGGGACATAGGCGATGCCGGCTGCGATCGCCTGCTCCACGGTGTGGGTGGGAACCTCCCGCCCGCCGATCCGCACCACCCCGCCCCGCTTGCGTCCCCAGGACTGGCCGAAGACGCTCATGGCGAGCTCGGTGCGGCCCGCGCCGACCAGCCCGGCGAGCCCCACGATCTCGCCCCGGCGGACGAAAAGATTGACGTCCTCGATCGCCATGCGGCCCGGATCGAGCGGATGCTCCACCGTCCAGGAGCGGATCTCGAAATGGACGGGGCCGATCTGGGGGGTGCGCGGCGGGAAGCGGTTTTCCAGCGGGCGGCCCACCATGAGGCGGATGATGTGGTCCTCATCGAGCGGGGCGCGGCTTCCGTCCTCGCGGCGGCGGTCGATGGTGGCGATGGTGCGCCCGTCGCGGAGCACGGTCACCGCATCCGCCACCCGCGCCACCTCGTGCAGCTTGTGGGTAATCAGGATCGAGGTGATGCCGCGGCTCTTGAAGGAGACGAGGAGATCGAGCAGCGCCGCGCTCTCCGTCTCGTTGAGGGCGGCGGTGGGCTCGTCGAGGATGAGAAGCTTCACCTCCTTGGCGAGCGCCTTGGCGATTTCGACCAGCTGCTGCTTGCCGACCCCGAGATGGGTGATCAGCGTCTCGGGCGATTCATGGAGCCCGACCTGGGCGAGGAGCTCCTGGGCCCGGCGGTAGGTCACGGCGCGGTCGATGAGGAGGCCCCTGGTCTGCTCGTTGCCGAGAAAGAGGTTCTCGGCGATCGAGAGGAGGGGGACGAGGGCGAGCTCCTGATGGATGATGACGATGCCCGCCGCTTCTGAATCACGGATCGAGGCGAAGGCACGTGGCCGGCCCTCGAAAATGATTTCGCCCTCGTAACTCCCGTGCGGATAGACCCCGCTCAGGATCTTCATCAGCGTCGATTTGCCCGCCCCGTTCTCGCCCACCACGGCGTGGATGTCGCCCGCGCGCACCGCGAGATCGACGCGGTCGAGCGCGACCACGCCGGGAAAGGTCTTGCGGATCCCATGCATGACGAGGAGGGGAGAGGCGGTCTCGGGGGAGACCGCCTCCGCGGGCACGGCGCTC
>KN173973.1:15610-15858 GCA_000759655.1 Acidicaldus organivorans
CTTGGCGAGTTCGCGCGTGTCCTTGAACACGGTCGAGGTCTGCTCGCCGCGGATGATCGCCTTCACCGAGGGGATCTCCGCATCCTGGCCGGTGACCACCGGGCAGGGGCGTTCCTCGGTGCAGTAGCCCACCCCCTTGAGCGAGGAGAGAATGCCGATCGAAAGCCCGTCATAGGGTGAGAGCACGGCATCGAGGCGGGCGTTGGTGTAGTAGGCGGAGAGCAGATTGTCCATCCGCGCCTGCGCCG
>KN173973.1:15898-16544 GCA_000759655.1 Acidicaldus organivorans
CGACATCGCGCCGTCGTAGAAATAATAGGCGTTGTTGTCATCCGGCGAGCCGCCGAAGAGCTCGATGTTGAAGGGGCCCTTGCCCTCCTTGAGGCCGAGCTTGTCCACGATCGACTGCGCCTGCAGCACGCCGACCTTGAAATTGTCGAAGGTGGTGTAATAATCGACATTGGGTGAGTTGCGGATCAGCCGGTCATAGGCGAACACCGCGACCTTGCGGTCATGGGCTTTCTGCAGGATGTCGGCGAGCGTGGTGCCGTCGATCGAGGCGATGACCAGGGCACGGGCGCCTTTGGTCACCATGCTTTCGATCTGGGCAAGCTGGGTCGGGATGTCATCCTCGGCATATTGCAGATCGACCTGATACCCCCTTGCCTCGAACCCCTTCTTGAGATTTTCGCCATCCGAGATCCAGCGCGAGGACGATTTGGTCGGCATGGCGATGCCGATCAGCCCCTTGTCCTCGGCGCGCAGGGATGTCGTCGAAAAGGCCAAGGCAGCGAGCGCGGCGAGCAGGGTTTGGCGTCGGGCGATCATGAAACGTTTTCTCCTCCAGTTTCGTTGGATGAATTACGCGGCGGCAGGCAGGGGCGTCTTCACCCTCACTTGAGCTGATCCATGCGGTAATAGCCGCTATCGACCAGGA
>KN173973.1:16593-21646 GCA_000759655.1 Acidicaldus organivorans
ACCCGATAGCAGCGTATCGCCCATCTTCACCGTCACCTTGGCGAGCTCGCGCGTGTCCTTGAACACGGTCATGCTCTGTTCGTGGCGGATGATCGACTTGACGGCGGGAATTTCGGCGTCCTGGCTGGGGACGATCGGGCAGGGGCGCTCCTCGGTGCAGTAGCCCACCCCCTTGAGCGAGGAGATGATCCCGTTGGAAAGCGCGTCATTGGGCGAGAGCACCGCATCGAGCCTGGCGTTGCCGTAATAGGCGGAGAGCAGATTGTCCATCCGCGCCTGCGCCGCCGCCCCGTCCCAGTGCAGGATGCCCACCTTGTCCATCCCCATCTGGCCGGAGCGCACCACGAGCTGGCCCTTGTCGATGTAGGGCTTCAGCACTGACATCGCGCCGTTGTAGAAATAATACGCATTGTTGTCATCGGGCGAGCCGCCGAAGAGTTCGATGTTGAACGGGCCCTTGCCTTCCTTCAGCCCGAGCTTGTCCACGATATACTGGCCCTGCAGCACGCCGACCTTGAAATTGTCGAACGTGGTGTAATAATCGACATTGGGCGTGTTGCGGATGAGGCGGTCGTAGGAGATCACCTTGATGCCGCGCTGATGGGCGCGCTCGAGCACGTCGGTGAGCGTGGTGGCATCGATCGGCGTGATGACGAGAACCGTCGCCCCGCGGCTGATCATGCTTTCAATTTCGGTGATCTGGGTCGGGATGTCGTCATCGGCATATTGCATGTCGACCCGATAGCCCTTCGCCTCGAACCCCTTCTTGAGATTGTCGCCATCGGCGATCCAGCGGGCGATCGACTTTTCGGGAAGGGCGACACCAATCAACCCCTTGTCCTCGGCGGCGGCGGCCGGGCCCGAGACGAACGGCATCGCGGCGAGCGCGGCAAGGCCGAAAAGAGGCATCAAAAGGGAACGGCGAAACGGCACGACGATCCTCCCTGGGTTTTTCGCAACCGAAGCCAGCTTAGGCGGGCAAGAGATAACCTTCCAATAGAGAATTCGACTTGATCGATCGTCGAATATGTATCAATCTCCCGAGCCGATGCGCAATACCCCGCCCTGGTTCATCCGCGGCCGGCTCAAGCCGCGCCAATTGCTGCTGCTCGCCACCCTGGCTGAGGCCGGCACCATCCACCGCGCCGCCCAGGCGCTGAACATGACCCAGCCCGCCGCCACCAAGCTGATCAAGGACCTCGAAGCAAGCCTCGGCGTGCCGCTCTTCGAGCGCCTGCCGCGTGGCATGCGCCCCACCTGGTATGGCGAGGCGATGATCCGCCATGCCCGCGAAGCGCTCGCCGCGCTCGCCCGGGCGGAAGAGGAGATCGGCGCACTGCGCGCCGGCCATCTCGGCCCGGTGCGGCTCGGCGGCATCACCGAGCCCTGCGTGAGCCTGCTGCCGCGCGCGGTGGCCGCGCTCAAGGCGCGCCATCCCGAACTCCGCATCGCGGTCGAGCTCGAGACCTCCGACGTCCTGCTGCGGCGCCTGCTCGGCGGGCGGATCGACGTGATGATCGGCCGCATCCTGGGCGATGTCGATGCCTCCCTGCTCCACTACATCCCGCTCGTCGAGGAGCCGGTGGCGGCGATCGTCCGCCCCGGCCATCCCCTGCTCGCCGCCCCCGGTCTCCGCCTTGCCGATCTCACCACCGCGCGCTGGGTGCTGCCGCCCCCGGGCTCGGTGCTCAGGGTGCGCTTCGAGCAGATGTTTCACGCCCAGGGGATCGCGCCCCCCGAAGACATCATCGACGCCACCGCCCTCATCTTCGTCACCCGCATGCTCGAAGAGAGCGATGCGCTCGCCGTCATCGCCCACGCCGCCGCCCGCTATTACGAAAGAGCCGGAGTGGTGCGGATCCTCCCCCTCACCCTCCCCTGCACCATGGACACGTTCGGCCTCATCCTGCGCCGCGACCGCATCCCTTCGCCCGCGCTGCGCCTCGTCCTCGCCGCCCTCACCGAGGCAGCGCGCGAGATCTACGGGGTGAGCCTCACCCTCCCGCCCGCTTTCGCCGGCGGGGCAGGCGTGGGGAAGCCAGCGCCGGCGTGAGCGAGCGGGGCGAGGACGGCCGCTCAGGTCCAGCCCGCATCCACCTTGAATTCCTGCGCGGTGCACATCCGCGCATCGTCGGAGGCGAGAAACAGCACCATGCGGGCGAGATCCTCGGCGAGCACCCGGCCGGGGAGGCACTGGTTGTGGTCGATCTCCGCATCGCTTTCAGGCTTGACCCAAAGCGCCAGCTGACGCTCGGTCATCACCCAGCCCGGCGTCACCGTGTTGATGCGGATGTTGTCGCGCCCCAAGAGCCGGGCGAGCCCGCGGGTGAGCCCGTTCACCGAGGATTTGGCGGTGGCATAGACCGGATAGTCCGGCCCCTTGGTCTGCCAACTGATCGAGCCGAAATTGATCACCGAGCCCCCGCCGGCACGGCGCATCTGCGGCAGCGCCGCCTGGATGGCGAAGAAGGCCGGGCGCTGGTTGATGGCGATGCAGTCGTCCCAGTATTCGGGAGTGACCTTCTCGAATTCGTGGCGGTCGTCATTGGCGACGTTGTTGACGAGCACGGTGATGTCGCCGAGCGCCACCCCCGCCTCGGCGACCGCCGCCTTTAGCGCGGCGATGTCGCGCACGTCGCAGCGCTTCCACCACACCGTCCGTCCCTCCCCGGTGAGCCGCCCGGCAAGCGCCGCGCTCGCCTTCTCGTCGATGTCGATGAAGGCGACCTTGCTCCCCTGGCGGGCGAAGGCGGTGACCATCGCCGCACCGATTCCGGAGCCGCCGCCGGTGATGAAGACGGTACGCCCGGCGAGCGAGGGGTAGCGGGCGAGACGCTCTTCGGGGATGGGATAGGGGGGGAGTGTGGGCATGAGGGATCCTCCATCGGGCTGACGACGCCGCACCGATATCTAAAATGTTATCGGAAACGGCAAAACTTTCATTATTCATGGATCAGTTTGTCGAGCAGAAGCGCTTCCCGTCAAGGCCCGGTCTTCCGGAGCCCTCAAAAAAACACCCGCTCCTCATCGTCCGGTGTTAAACTCGTCCCATGAGTGACGTCCTCACCCTCGCCGCCTTCGACCAGGAACTCGTCCTCCTGCCCGGCCTGGGTGGCGGCGTCGGTGCCTGGCGGGTGAGATGGGGCGATGACCTGATCGACCTCTGGCGGCCCTGGCCGGGGGAAAGCGCCGATCCTTTCGACCTCGCCCATTTCCCCCTCGTCCCCTGGGCCAATCGCATCGGCGCGCCGGTCGCGGTGGAGGGCGGCGTTCACGCGATCGCCCCCACCCATCCCGCCGAGAAGCTGCCGCTGCATGGCGAGGGTTGGCGGCAGGGCTGGCAGGTGCTGGAGACGCGGCGGGCGAGCGCCACGCTCGCCCTCGTCTCCCATCACTTCCAGGAGGGGCCGTTCGCCTTCGCCGCCCGTCAGGTGTTCACCCTGGTCGAAGGGGGGCTGGATCAGTGGCTCGAACTCCGCGCCCTGACCCGCACCCCCCTCCCCCACGGGGTCGGCCTGCACCCCTATTTCCCCCGTCACGGCGGGGCGCGGGTAAGGGCGCGGGTGGCAGGGGTTTGGGAGCCGGGTCCAGACCTCTTGCCGCGCCGCCTTCTCACCCCGCCCCCTGTCGAGGCCGATCCGACGCGCGGGCTCTTCATGGAAGGGCCGCTCCTCGATCAGTGCTACACGGGCTGGGATGGCGAGGCGGTCATCGAATGGCCGGGGCTCGGCCTCACTCTCCACCTCGCCACCTTCCTGCTCGCCCCGGACCGCGGCGGAAGCCCCGGCTTCTGCCATCTCTACCGCCCGGAAGGCAGAGACTTCTTCTGCCTCGAGCCGGTGAGCCATCCGCCCAACGCGTTCCATCTGCCGGGCGAGCCCGGTCTCATCCGGCTCGGCATGGGCGAGCGGCTGCTCCTCTCCGCCAAATGGCGCTGGCAGCGGGCGGGCTGAGCCGCCTGAGGCCCGCTCCGCCCGCGCCGCCTCAGGGCTCGGCCGGCGCTTCCCAGATGCGGTAGCGCAGACTCCGCTCATTGTGGCGGTGTTCGAAATGGTGCCGCCAGTTCCGCGCCGCCGCGCCGAGCGGGGTGCGCGGCGCCCCCCGCTTCACTGGAAAGACGAAACTGCGCGCGAACCCCACCATCTCGGCCGCCGGCAGCGGGCGGGCGAGCGCGAACCCTTGGCCGAGCGCCGCACCGAGTTCGACCGCCATTTCCACCTCGTCCACGGTCTCGAGCCCTTCGACGGCAGCGAGCACTCCCAAACCGCGGGCGAGCATCAAGAGCGAGCCCACCAGCATCATGCCCGAGGCCTCGCCGGCGGCCCGCGCAGTCAGCCCCCGGTCGATCTTGAGCCCCTGGAAGGGCAATCTGCTCAGCCGGTCGAGATGACTCTCGCCCGCGCCGAGATCGTCGATGGCGAGCGGGCAGCCGAGCGCGATCAGCCCCTGGAGCAGGGGAAGCTCGGCGGATAGACCCCCCCGCACCCCGTGCTCGAGGAGCTCGAAGACCAGCCGCTCGGGGGTGAGGTTGAATTCGGCGAGCGCCCGCCCGACAAGCGGGGCGAGATCGGCGGCCTCCAGCAGCTCGGGCGGGAGATTGAGCGAGGCCGCGCCGAGCCGGAGCCCCTCACGCTCCCAACGCGCGAGGGCAGCCAGCGTCTGATAGACCCCCTCGATGAAGACGTGGCGCAGCTCCTCCACCCCGAAGGCGGGCAGGAACTGACCCGGCGAGAGGAGCCGCCCATCGGCGGCGCGGAGCCGCGCCAAGGCTTCCGCCCCGACGATCTGCCCGTCCCTCTGCAGCGCAAAGAAGGGCTGGAAGTGAAATTCGAGCCGCCCCTCGCCGAGGCTTTGCCGCAGACCGAGCCGGACCGGCGCGGCCAGAAGCGGGCTCGGCAGGGCGGGAAGCCGGGCGCAGACGAGATGGAGCACTGCAGAAAGCGTCTCGAGCGCGGCCTGGGCCGGAGCGGTGTCGAAGAGGCCGGGATAGGCGCCGAACAGGACGAGCACGGCGCGCATCGCCCCGTCCACGTTGCGGATGGGAATGGCCGCG
>KN173973.1:21908-25042 GCA_000759655.1 Acidicaldus organivorans
CCTGCCCTCGCGCCAGGCGCGCCCGGTGACTCCTTCGGCGCGAGGGTCGGTTTCGGGAAAGAGACGGGGCCAGAGATCGCGCTCGGCGAAGAGTTGGGCGTAGGCATCGGCCACGCCCGACGTGTATTCATAAACGAAGCGTCCCTCCTCGTCCGGCCGGTTGAGCGCAGCCCCGGTCACGCCGGGAAGGGTGAGCGCGGCCTCGGTGAGGCGGCTGCACGTCGTGCTCCCCGAACAACCCTCGAGCGCGGCGGCAATGCGGGCGGGCGCCTTCTGCCAGGCCGCCGCCACCTCCGCCTCGCCCTCGCGCTGGGAAGCGAATTCGTTGAGGATCCGCTCAAGGATGATATCGACGAGCCGCCGCCGCTCCCTGCGTGGCAGGTCGAGGGCGGGCAGCGCCTCGCGCAGCATGCGCTCATAGACGCGGAAGGCGCCCAAGAGCGCAGCGGGCGGCACGCCGACCAGCGCATGCACCCGCCCCACCGCCCGCCCCCGCGCGGCATGGGTTTCGGCATCGAGCAAGGGATCGAGCAAGGCATCGAGATGCTTGCCCTGAGTGAAGCGGAGCCGGTCGCGCTCACTCTCGGAGAGCCGGGCGAGGATCACCGCACTTTCCCCCTCCCGGGTGAGCTCGGCGTAGAAGGCATCGACGAAACGTCCGCGCAGGCGGCGGAAGAGGGGGCGAGCGTGGGTGAGCAGAGCGGCGGCCTCCGCCCCATAGGCGAGGGAAGGGGCAGAGAGTGACTTGGGGCTTGGCGGCAGAGAGGGGGCGACCTCCTCGGCGGCACGCCAGAATTCGACCGCGAGCCCGTGATGGCGCCGGTTTTTTGCCTCATAGAGCGCCGCATCGGCGCGGGCGAGGAGGTCCTCCGCCACAGCACCGTGCTCGGGAAAGAGGGCAAGGCCGACGGAGGCGCCGATGGAAAGCGCCGCACCGCCCGGCAAGTGGTAAGGCGGAGCGAGCACCTCGGCGAGGCGGGCAAGCACCGCGTCGAGTTCGGTGGGATCCTCGATCAAGGTGAAGGCCAGGGCGAATTCGTCCCCGCCGAGGCGGGCCAGGATGTCAGCCTCCCGCAAGGCGCCGCGCAGCCGTGCGGCGAGTTCGGCGAGCACCTTGTCCCCGGCGGGATGGCCGAACCGGTCGTTGATGCTCTTGAAATCGTCGAGGTCGAGGAGCCCGAGCGCCACGCCATCCCCGCGGCGATGCGCCTCGGCGAGCGCCTGGCCGAGACGTTCCTGCCAGGCGCGGCGGTTGAGGAGGCCGGTAAGCGGATCGAGACGGGCGAGGGCGGCGATCATCTGCCGCTCGCGCAGCCGGGCAAGCCCCTGGGCGGCGTTATCGACGATGCTCGCCACGATCTCCGCCTGCTCGGCGCTGAGCTCCATGCCGGCCTCGAGGAACAGCACCAGGACGCCGAAGGCCTCTTCAGTGCCAGGCCGGACGATCGGCCAGCCCATCAGCCGGCCCACCTCGCCAAGCGGCGGCTCGGCCCAGGCGGGCTGGGCGGGGCGGCGGCGGGCGGGTGCGTCGATCACGAGGGGACGGCGGGTGAGCCAGATCTCGGTCGGAAACTGCAGCGGCTGATCGGGAGGCGGCTCATCGGCAGGCGCGTCGGGGAGAGCGGTGATGGCTGTGGCGAGCGGCCCGGCCGTGGCGAGGCGGGCGAGACGGCCCTCGCGCGGGGCGAGCACATCGACGCTCATGCCGGGCATTTCCTCGGCCAGCGCCTGGGCCAGGGTGGTGAAGGTCTCCTCCTCGCGTTCGGTGCGCAGGAGTTGCTCGGCCACCCGGCGGCGTGCCCGGCGCAGCGCCTCGATCCCTGCCTGATGGCGGGCAAGCGCCAGACGGTCGAAATAGGCGGCGATGCTCTCGGCAAGCCGCCCCGGGAGCGCGGGCGGCAACGCCTCAAGCGCCTCTTTCGTGGAAAATCCGGCCGCGAAGACCACCCGTTCCCCTTCCTGGGTGTCGGCCGCGGCGGCCACCACCGACGTGATCCCGAAGCGCCGGGTGCGGGCGAGGAAGGGGGCGAATTCCGCCCGTCCCGCGAAATCCGGATCCTCGTAATGGAGCCGCGCGCTGCCCCCCTCGCGCAGCACGGCGCCGATCACGCCCCGTCCTTCGAGCCGGTCCGCATCTCCGGTAAAGGAAAGGCCGCGGATGAAATCCCGCGCCGGCCCCGCCGCGGCGAGATTTTCGAGCCGGCGCACCCCGCGCGCGCGCCGGCCAATGAAAACCACCGCCGCGTTAAGGAGAGGCACGAGCCGCTCCGCCATCTCGGCGAGCGCTGCCGCAGGTGGGAGCGAGCTTCGCACCAGACGCAGCGCCTCGTCGAGCGCGGCCGAGATCAGGGCGTTCTGCCGGGCGGCTTCCTCGGCCGCGCGGCGGGACGAGACGTCGTGGAGCAGGACGAGGCGAAGCCCGGGAAACCCGACCGCGCTCTCGGGAAGCGGGGTGGACGAGGGAACGACCCAAAGTGGCGATCCTGCCCCTCCCTTGAGGCGAAAGGCCACGGGGGCCGGACCATCGGCGGCAAGCGCGGCCTCCAGCGCCGCCCGCTCTTCGTCGGTGACGTCGAAGAGCCTCGCGGCAGGTTCGCCCGCGAGCGCCGCCGCCTCGAGGCCGGTGGCAGCGAGCATGGCGTGATTGAGGCGGCGGAGGCGCAAGCCCGCATCGACCACCAAAGCCGGGGTGGGCAGAACGGCGAATCCGGCGATGAGTTCCGCTGGCGCCCGTGTCTCGATCTCGGCCATTCGCCCCCAATGTCCTCTGCCGGGCCATTCTCAGCCGGCTCCGTCCTTCGCCAGGCGATCCGTCCCGGTGCGGCCTCTACCTTAGCCCGCAAGGGTAAGGGATTTCTTAATAGCGCCCAAGGGGAGGGCTGAGGCGGCGGAACCACTGTGGCAATTATGCAACAACATTTCCTCAGATGACGAATTCGTCATCGAGAGGCAACGCTCTTGATCGAAATCAAAGAGCCTCCGCCCCGCTCCGCCACCATGGCGGCACCGCGTGGCCCTTCCCGCCATGCGGTGACACTTTTGAGATCAAGGAGAAGGACGATGCGTATTTTGTCTCCCCCTCTGAGCCGCTGGGCTTGGCGGGGCGGAGTTCTGGCCCTCGCCGCCCTCGCGCT
>KN173973.1:25300-28518 GCA_000759655.1 Acidicaldus organivorans
ACCGATCAGCCCTGCACGTCATGCCATATCGGGGCGTTCGGGCCGCAGCTCACGCCATTTGGCATTGCATTCAAGATGAGTGGCTACACGCTGACCGCGGGGGAAACGCCCTGGCCCTACATCCCGCTTTCGGCGATGTTGCTCACCTCCTTCAACAATACCGCCGATCCGGTGCAGAAAATGGTCAATCCGACCTACGGCACCAATAACAACTACAATCTGGACCAGATCTCGCTCTTCCTCGCCGGCGCGCTCTCTTCCTACGCGGGCGGCTTGATCCAGATGACTTATAGCGGTACCAGCCCCACCTCCGCCTTCCTCGACGACTCCGACCTCCGCCTCACCCACGCCTTCACCATCAGCAACGATGAGGTGCGGATCGGGCTCGACCTCAATGACGGGCCTTCGGTGCAGGATCCCTACAATACGCTCTACCATTACTCCTATCCCTATGCGAGCTCGGCCATCGCCCCCGGCCCGGTGACCGCGCCGATCGCCTTGCAGGCACTCTCCGGGGACTCGCTGGGCATCACCAATTATTACTGGATCAACCAGACCTGGTATTTCGAGGTCGGCGGCTACAAGTCGCTGAGCACGACCTGGGCCAACGCGCTCGGTGAGTCCTACGTCGGTCATATCGAGGGGGTGGCACCCTACGCGCGTCTCGCCTGGCAGAAGATCTGGGGGAACAACTTCCTCGAGATCGGCGGCCTGCTGTTTGGTGCGGCCCTGCAGGAAGCCAACGTCATCGGCCCCGGCACCGACGATTACTATGATTACGGGATCGATGTGAACTATCAGTACCAGAGTGGCAATCACACCTTCGCCATCGCCGCCAACCTGCTCCAGCAGCAGATGAACCTCGGCGCCGACTATGCGGCAGGCCTTGCCTCCAAGGAGTGGAACAACCTCACCCAGTTCCGCATCATGGGGGACTATTACTACAAGAACACCTACGGCTTCACGCTGGCCTTCAACGATACGTTCGGCAGCCACGACGCGCTGCTCTACGCGCCTGCGCCGCTGGTCGGTTCGGCCAATGGCAGCCCGAACTACAAGGCGCTCACCGCCGAGCTCGACTGGGTGCCCTTCGGCAAGTCGGCCGACACGGTGTGGGACTTCGAGAAAAATCTTAAGCTCGGTCTGCAATACACCGCCTATTTGGAGTTCAATGGCGGGACCACCAACTTCGACGGGTATGGCCCCAACGCGAGCGGTATGAATACTCTCTACCTCTATGCGTGGCTCGCCTTCTGAGGGATGAAAGGAGCAACCAAGATGCCTAGCACCACACGGGGAGGAGAGACCAAGGCCAGGGCACGGCGTCTCGCCCTCCTCTTCGGCGGGGCGCTGCTCGCCGCCTCGCTCGCCTCGAGCCTGATCGCCCGCGCCCAGGAGCCCGACGAGGAGGATGAAAACAACCGAGCCGCCCTCGTCGCCCATGGCCGGGATGTCTTCCACCACATCTGCGCCCAGTGCCACTCTGACAAGAAAGGGGTGAATCTGGTCGGGCCGAGCCTCTACGGCGTGGTCGGACGCAAGGCGGGCACCGAGCCGGGCTACGCGTACTCGGATGCGATGCGCAATTTCGGCAAGGTGTGGACGCCGGAAGAGCTCACCCACTATCTCTGGGATCCGCAGGCCTGGATCCCGGGGGTGAAGATGCACTTCGCCGGGCTCAAGCGGAAATACAACCGCCACGCCGTCATCGCCTATCTCGAGACGCTGCACGACTGAGGGGAGCGGAGGCTGAGGCTCTCCGCAGGATCGCCCCCGGCCCCAAGGGCCGGGGGCGTCCTCTTTTCCGAACTTCTTTTCCGGGGTCCGAATCTGACCCAGATCAAAGCCCAACGCGCCCGTTCTGGCACACTCATCCCCGATCAGGAGAGGACGCCATGGATCCAGCCCGTCTCGACCAGCGCCTGCCCCGCTATACGAGCTACCCGACCGCGCCCCATTTCTCGGAGGCCATTGGCGCGGATGAGGCGGAGGCGGCGCTCGCCGCCCTCCCCGCCGGAACCCCGGCCTCGCTCTACATCCACGTCCCGTTCTGCCGCCAGCTCTGTTGGTATTGCGGCTGCCACACCACCGCGGTCAGCACCGACCGCCCCCTGCTCGCCTATACCGAGACGCTGATCGAGGAGATCGGCCTCATCGCCGCCCGCGCCGCCGCCCTCGAGATCCGCCATCTCCACTGGGGCGGCGGCACCCCCACCATCCTGCCCCCCGCCGCCTTGCTCCGCATCACAGAGTCGCTCGCCCGCGCCTTCCGCTTCGCCCCCGACGCAGAGATCGCCTTCGAGATCGACCCCCGCCGCCTCGACCGCGGCACGATCGAGGCGCTCGCCGCGATCCGCCCCACCCGGGCGAGCCTCGGCGTGCAGGACTTCAATCCGGACGTGCAGCAGGCGATCGGCCGGCCGCAGAATTACCGGGTGACCGCCGAGGCGGCGGAGGCGTTGCGGCGGATCGGGGTGGGCTCGATCAATATCGACCTCGTCTATGGGCTGCCCCATCAGAGCGAGGCGCGGCTCGCCGCCACTCTCTCCCAGGTGCTGCGCCTCGCCCCCGACCGCATCGCCGCCTTCGGCTACGCCCATGTGCCCTGGATGAAGCGCCATCAGGCGCTGATCGCCGAAGAGGCGCTGCCCGGCATCGAGGCGCGCTTCAGGCTCTATCAGCTGATCCACGCCACCCTCACCGCGCATGGCTATGAGTCGGTCGGGCTCGATCATTTCGCCCGCCCCACCGATGCGCTGGCCGAAGCGGCCCGCACGCACCGGCTGCGGCGCAATTTCCAGGGCTACACCACCGATGACGCGCCGGTCCTCATCGGGCTCGGGGCCTCCGCGATCTCGAGCCTTCCCGCGCTCTACTGGCAGAATGCCCCGCGCGTGCCCACCTGGAGCGAGCAGGTGAAGAGGGGGCTGCTCCCGGTGGCGCGGGGGGTCGCGCTCAGCACCGAGGACCGGCTGCGGCGGGCGGTGATCGAGCGGATCATGTGCGCGGACACGGCCGATCTCGCCGCCCTCGCCGCAGAGCACCGCTTGCCGCTCGCCCGCCTCGCCGGGGCCTTCCCCGCGCTCGAGCGGTTCCGCGCCGAGGGGCTGATCGCCTGGGACGGGCGCACCCTCGCCCCCAACCTGCCCGCCTCCCGCCCCTATCTCCGCCTCATCGCCGCCGCCTTCGACACTTACCTCGCCGCCGGCGCGGCCCGC
>KN173973.1:28852-29539 GCA_000759655.1 Acidicaldus organivorans
CGAGGGTTGCACAAGGGAAGGGCCGGATACCGAGGAAGGACACCGCAGACCCGCACGGCAGACACGAACACCGCAGAAACAAGGAGAACGACGCCATGATGCCCCGTTACCGCGACCTCCTGCTCCATCTCGACGGCAGCCCGCGCGATGAGACGATGATCGCCACCGCCGCCCGTCTCGCCGCCGCCTGCGAATCCCACCTCACCGCGCTCTACATCGCCGACACCGTCCTTCCCTCCTCGCTTGAGGCGCTCGCTCTGGCCTATGCCTCGACCGGCGATGCCGATGCCCTGCTGAGGAAGCTCCATGAGCAGCAGGACGCCGAGGCCGCCGCTTGTGCGGCAAACTTCGATGCCGCCTGCGAGCGCGAGGGGGTGGAGCATGCCTTCCACGTCCTGCGTGGCCGCTCCGCCCCCTTGCTCGCCTTCGAGGCGCGGCACTACGACCTCACCATTGTCCGCCAGGACCATCCCGACCATCCGCGCCCGCCGGAAAGCCGCGACCTCGTCGAACGCCTCCTCTTCGACTCCGGCCGGCCGGAGTCGAAGAGGAGGCGTTCGACGAGGTCGAGGCTTTCCGGCGGGCGCGGCACTACGACCTCACCATTGTCCGCCAGGACCATCCCGACCATCCGCGCCCGCCGGAAAGCCTCGACCTCGTCGAACGCCTCCTCTTCGACTCCGGCCG
>KN173973.1:29631-30082 GCA_000759655.1 Acidicaldus organivorans
TGCTGATCCTGCCCGCGCACGGCACCTTCCCCACGTTGGGCAAGCGGATCCTGGTCGGCTGGAACGCCTCGCGCGAGGCGGCGCGGGCGGTGAACGACGCGCTCCCCCTGCTCGCCGCCGCCGAAAGCGTGCGCATCCTGACCATCAACCCGCCCGAGGCCGAGGACGGGGTGAGCGGGGCGGACATCGCCCGTCACCTCGCCCGTCACGGCGTGCGCGCCATCGCTGACCACACCGTGGCGAGCGAGATTTCGGAGGCCGATGTGCTGCTCAACGAGGCCTTCGACCAGGGCTGCGATCTCCTGGTGGCGGGGGCCTATGGCCATTCGCGGGTGCGCGAGATGCTGCTCGGCGGCGTCACCCGCCGCCTGCTCGAAGGGATGACCCTTCCCGTCCTGCTCTCGCACTGACCCCTTTTCGCGTTTCCCTTCCCTCCACCTCCCCCTCCCCG
>KN173974.1:0-510 GCA_000759655.1 Acidicaldus organivorans
GCGGGGAGGGGGTGGAGCCCGTCCTGCGCGAGGTGAGCTTCACCGTGCCGGCGGGCGGGTTTCGCTGGCTGCTCGGCCCGTCGGGGGCGGGCAAGAGCAGCCTGCTTCGTCTCATCTACGCCGCCGCCCGGCCGAGCGCGGGACGGGCCGAAGTGCTCGGGGTGGAGACGGCGCGGGCCTCGCGCCGGGCGCTGGTGGCGCTCCGCCGCCAGATCGGGGTGATCTTCCAGGATTTCCGCCTGCTTCCCCATCTTTCTGCCTTCGACAACGTCGCCCTGCCGCTCCGCCTGATCGGGCGGCCTGAGGCGGAGATCCGCGCCGACGTCACCGAAATGCTGCGCTGGGTGGGGCTCGCCGGGCGGCTTGGCGAGCGTCCGCCGCTGCTCTCGGGCGGTGAGCAGCAGCGGGTGGCGATCGCGCGGGCGGTGATCACCCGGCCCCGCCTCATCGTCGCCGATGAGCCCACCGGCAATCTCGACGAGGTGCAGGCCGAGCGCATCATGCAGCTCC
>KN173974.1:576-757 GCA_000759655.1 Acidicaldus organivorans
CTGCGCCGCAGGGTCGATGAGCTCGGCCTGCGTTCGGCCTTCGCCCAGCGTTCGCTCCCTTTCCTGGTGGCGGCGATGGCNGTCGCCACCCACCACACCGCTTTCCTCAACCGGTTTCCCGCACCCGTGCTCAGGCTCGAAGGAGGGCGCGTCATCGATGAAGGAGCGTGACCGCCCGCGC
>KN173974.1:806-4324 GCA_000759655.1 Acidicaldus organivorans
GGCTTTTGGGGGCCGAAGCGCTCGCCCGGCACTGGGAGGGCGGGGGACTTGCCACGCTCACCCTCGAGCTCCCCGGCCCCGATCTCCGCGTGAATGGCGAACGGCGGGATGCGCGGCTGGTGGGTTTCCTGCGGGCGAACCCTGACGTCGCTTCGTTCCGCACCCTCGCCGGGGCGGATCTCGAGCGTCTCCTCGCGCCCTGGATCGGAAATGCGGCGGGGAGGCTCGATCTTCCACTGCCGCTCGTCGTCGAGGTCAGGCTTCGTGACGAGAACGCAGCGGAGGGGCTGATCGCCCGGCTTCACGCCCTCGATCCGGCGGTGACGGTGAGCGAGAATGCCCGCTTCCTTCGCCCCCTGGTCCTTCTCGCCCGCAGCCTCGAGGCCTGTGCGGCGCTCGCGCTCGGGGTGATCGGCGGGCTTGCCGTGCTGGTGGTGGTGGTGGCGACCCGCGCCGTGCTCGCCGCGCGCCGCGACAGTCTCGAGATCATCCACGGGCTCGGGGCGAGCGATGCCTATATCGCGCGCCGGGTGGCAAACCGGGTGGGGCTGCGGGCGCTTACCGGGGGGATCGGCGGGCTTGGCGCGGCGGTACCGGTGCTGCTCGCCCTCTATCACCTCGCCGCTCCCTTCCGCGGTCTCGCCGCCGGAGGGGAAGGGGGCCCCGCGCCCGCCTGGCTCGCCCTCTTGCTGCTTCCGCCGATCGCCGGGCTCATCGGCTGGTTGAGCGCCTATCTCACCGTGCGCCAATGGCTGCACCGGCTCCCCTGAGGCGGCTCATCGGAAGACGGGCAGCCCCCCTGCTGCTCGCGCTCGGCCTGATCGCGGCGTGCTGGAGCGTAGGCTTCGGGCTCTTCCTCCGCGCCGTTCTCGCCGCTCCCCAGGGCGACCTCCATCCGGCGGAGGGGATCGTGGTGCTCACCGGAGGCGCGGTGCGGATCGACGAGGGGGTGCGGCTCCTCAAGGCGGGGATAGGGCGGGCGCTGCTCATTTCCGGGGTAGGAGAGCGGTTCCGGATCGCCGAACTCTCGCCCGAGAGCCGGCGCCTGCTCGCCGACCCCGCGCTCGCCGCCCTGGTCACCTTCGGGCGCGCCGCGACCTCGACCCGCGGCAATGCCGAGGAGGCGCGGGCGTGGGCCGAGGCGCGGGGCTATCACAGCCTCATCCTGGTCACCGCGAGCTATCACATGCCGCGGGCGCGTCTCGTCTTCACCCGCGCCATGCCGGGGATGGTGATCGAGCCCTGGGCGGTCTCGCCCCCGGCGATGCGCACCCCTTGGCGGGGGGCCACGCTTCGCCTACTCGCCCTCGAATACACCAAATATCTGCTCGCCCGGGCCGGCCTCGACCGCTTGGGCGGCGAAGGGGAGCGGAGATGAGGATTTTCCTGCGCTCGCTGGCGTTCAACCTCTATTTCGTGGGGCTCACCGCTCTCCTGGGCGTGGGCGGGTTCGCCATCCGCTGGTTCGCCCCCCACCGGGCCCTCGATTACGCCCAGTTCTGGGCGCGGCTCGTGCTCGCCGGGTTGCGGCGGATCTGCGGCATCTATCCGGTGCTGGTCGGGGCCGAGCATCTGCCCGCCGGGGGACCGGCGCTGATCGCCTCGCAGCACCAGTCGGCCTACGACACGCTGGTCTGGCTCACCCTCCTGCCGCGCCCCACCTACGTGATGAAGCAGGAGCTCCGCTACATCCCGCTCTTCGGCCCCCTCACCCCGATCGCCGGCATGATCCTGATTGACCGCAAGGCCGGGGCGCAGGCGCTCCGCGCCCTGATCGCCGCGACCCGAAAAGCGGTGGCGGAAGGGCGGCAGATCATCATCTTCCCCGAGGGGACCCGCACCCGGCCCGGCGAGCGGGTCGAATTGCAGCCGGGGGTGGCGGCGATGGCGGCGGCGGCCCGGCTTCCGGTGATCCCGGTCGCCACCGACTCTGGCTGGCGCTGGGGCAAGCGCTCCTTTCTCAAACGGCCGGGGCCGGTCCATCTCGTCATCGGCCCGCCGATCCCGCCGGGAGGCTCCCGCGAGGCGTTGCTCGGCGCCATCCGCCAGGCGTGGGATGCGCTTCTGCCGGCGCCGGGCGGGGCGGAGGAGAGGGGAGCGGGGTCTGTGGATAAGTTTGGGGAGAAATCTCTGAAGAGTCTGTGAACAAGCCCCGGAAAAATTACATAATCATCTGATATTCAAAGATTTTTTATGAGAGGGCGGCGGTCTCGGGCCCTTCAACGGAATGTGGAAAAATTGGCATCCGTTCTTGCCGGATGCGGGAGTTTTCCCGTGCTCCGAAAAGGGCTTGGCCCCCTCTGCCTCACTGCAGGCGCCGCCCCCGGGTCTCGGGCAGGGCGTAGGCGGCAAGGAAGAAAAGCCCATAGGCGAGGACGGCGAAGACGGCGATGGCGTTGCCGAGCCCGAGATGGGCGGCGAGATAGCCGATCAGGGTGGGAAACAGCGCCCCCATGCCACGGCCGAAATTGTAGCAGAACCCCTGGCCCGAGCCGCGCACCGCGGTGGGGTAGAGCTCGGTGAGGAAGGGGCCGAGGCCGGAGAAATAGCCGGAGGCGAAGAAGCCGAGCGGGAAGCCGAGCCAGAGCATCAGCGCATTGGGGATGGGAAGCGCGGTATAGGCGAGGACGACGAGGATGGCCCCCGCAGAGAAGAGGAGGAAGAGCGGGCGTCGCCCGATGCGGTCGGCGGCCCAGGCGCCGGTGAGATAGCCCGCGAAACTGCCGAGGATGAGGAAGGCGAGATAGCCGGTCGAGCCCACCACCGAGATCCCCCGCGCCGTCTTGAGGAAGGTGGGAAGCCAGGTGGTAATCGCATAATACCCGCCTTGCGCCCCCATCGAGGCGAGCGAGGCGAGCACGGTGACGCCGAGCAGATCGGGGGCGAAAATGCGCAGGAGCGAAGGGGCGCTCCCTTCCGCGCGGGCGGCGCGGGCGATGGCGGGCTCGGCCACGTTGCGGCGGATGAAGAGGGTGAGCAGGGCGGGAAGCGCTCCCAGCGCGAACATGGCCCGCCAGGCGAGCGGGGCGGGGAGTGCGGAGAAGAGGATCGCCTGGGCGAGCACCGCCGCGCCCCAGCCCAGCGCCCAGCCCGACTGCACGGCGCCGACCGCGCGGCCGCGGAAGGCAGGCCGGATCACCTCGCCCATCAGCACCGCGCCCACCGCCCACTCCCCGCCGAAGCCGAAGCCGAGCAGGGTGCGAAGCGCGAGGAGCATCGGGAAACTGGTGGCGAAGGCCGAGGCAAGGCTGAACAGCGAGAACCAGGCGATGGTGATCTGCAGCGTCCGCACCCGCCCCAGCCGGTCGGAAAGGAACCCGGCGAGCCAGCCGCCCACCGCCGAGGCGAGCAGGGTGGCGGTGGCGGCGAGCCCGGCGGCGCCGGAGGAGACGTGCCAGACCTCCATGATCGTCCCCAGAACGAGGGGGTAGATCATGTAGTCCATCCCATCGAGTGCCCAGCCGGCGGCGCAGGCGATGAAGGTGGCGCGTTCCTCGCCGGTCATCGAGCGGAAGAAG
>KN173974.1:4414-4831 GCA_000759655.1 Acidicaldus organivorans
GCGGCGAGGCTGGTTGCGGAGGAGATCGAGACGCCGGGCTCTGTGGCGGAGGAGGGGGCGGGGGGCGTTTCGGTCTCGGTCATCGGCGCGTCTCTTTTTTCATTGGGTGCGTTGGGTGAAGCGTTCGTCTGTTGCGCGGCCGTAGTCGCGGCTGTCACAGCGTGGCCGCGGCGCGCGCCGCCTGGTTGTAGAAGCCGGAGAGGGTGCGCAGGAGCTGGGCGGCGCGCATGATCTCCTCCGCTCCCTCGGCGCCCATCGCATCACGCACCGCCTCGACGAGGAGCCGTTCGCGGATCTCCCCATAGCGGGCGCAGAGCGCGGCCCCCCTCTCGGTGGTCTCCACCATGTTCTCCTTGCCGTTCTTCTTCCGCNATGAGCTGGGCGGCGCGCATGATCTCCTCCGCTCCCTCGGCGCCC
>KN173974.1:4875-8809 GCA_000759655.1 Acidicaldus organivorans
CGCACCAGCCCGGCCGCTTCGAGCTTGCGGAGCGCGTAGGTGATGAGGTGGGTGTCCTCGATGTCGAGGACGAGGGCGATGTCGGCGAGCCTTTTGGGCCGGCCGCGGTGATGGACGGTGTGCAGCACCAGGACTTCGGTGGGCGAGAGTCCGGGGGCACCAGCGGCGGCGGCGCAGCGGACGATCCAGCGCTGGAAGGCATGGCTGACCAGGGAGAGGCCGAATTCGAAGGCGGAGAGGGCGGGAAGCGAGCCCGCGGCGAGATGGGCGGAGGAGACGACCAGCTCGGGCGGGAGAGTGGCGGACGGTTTGCGCGACGTTTCCATTAGCGTATCGTTGACAAATTACCAATGATTTGTCAAGAATCTCTCATGGAAAAAAACGCATCCTCCCTTCGGCCCGGTTGGCAGTTCTGGATTGACCGCGGCGGCACCTTCACCGACCTCGTCGCCCGCACGCCCGAGGGCCAGCTCCTCACCCTCAAGCTCCTCTCCGAAAACCCCCGCCGCTACCGCGATGCGGCCATCGCCGGGATCAAGACGCTGCTCGGCCTGCCACTCGAGGCACCCCTGCCCGAGGGGATGATCGAGGCGGTGAAAATGGGCACCACGGTCGCGACCAACGCGCTCCTCGAACGCAAGGGGGCCGAGGTGCTGCTCGTGGTCGATCGCGGCTTCGCCGACGTGCTCGTCATCGGCAACCAGGCGCGGCCCGACCTCTTCGCCCTCGAGATCCGCCGCCCCGCCCCCCTCTTCGCCCGGGTGGTGGAGATCGACGGGCGGATCGATGCCGAGGGGCGCGAGATCACCCCCCTCGACGAGGAAGAAGCGCGCCGCGTCTTCGCCGCGGCCCGCGCCGAAGGGTTCGAGGCCTGCGCCATCGTGCGCATGCATGCCTGGCGCCATCCGGGGCACGAGGAGCGGCTCGCCACCCTCGCCCGCGAGGCCGGTTTCGCCCATGTCGCGGTAAGCCACGCCGTCACCCCCCTGCTCCGCATCGTGCCGCGTGGGGAGACGACGCTGGTCGATGCCTACGTCTCGCCCATTCTCCGCCGTTACGTAGCACGGGTGGCGGAGGCGCTCGGCGGCTCGCGCCTCTACTTCATGCAGTCGAATGGCAGCCTGATCGAAGCGGCCCAGTTCCACGGCAAGGACTCGATCCTCTCCGGTCCCGCCGGCGGCATCAACGGCGCGGCGCGCACCGCGGCCGCCGCCGGGTTCGATCGCATCATCGGCTTCGACATGGGCGGCACCTCGACCGACGTCGCCCTCTATGACCGCGGCTTCGAACGCAATTTCGAGACCGAGATCGCGGGCGCCCGGCTCCGCGTGCCGATGCTCGCCATCAACACGGTGGCGGCCGGCGGCGGCTCCATCCTCCATTTCGACGGAAGCAAATTGGCGGTGGGGCCAGATTCGGCGGGCGCCTCACCGGGCCCCGCCTGCTACCGCAATGGCGGGCCGCTCACCATCACCGATGCCAATCTCCTGCTCGGCAAGATCCAGCCCCGGCATTTCCCGGCGATCTTCGGGCCGGAGGGCAACCTGCTGCTCGATCGCGAGACGGTGGAAGCCCACTTCGCGCGGCTCGCCGAGGAGGTGAGCCAGGCCACCGGCATCGCCAAGCGGCCCGAGGAACTCGCCGAGGGGTTCATCGCCATCGCGGTCAACAACATGGCGAACGCGATCAAGCAGATCTCGGTGCGCAAGGGGCTCGACCCGCGCGCCTTCACCTTGGTTTGCTTCGGCGGCGCAGGCGGACAGCATGCCTGCCTGGTCGCCGATGCGCTCGGCATGGAGCGCGTCTTCATCCACCCCTTCGCCGGCGTGCTGTCGGCCTACGGCATGGGGCTCGCCGATCAGGGGGTGATGCGCGAGCGTGCCATCGAACGCCCCCTCGAGCCCGCGCTGATGGCCGAACTCGAGGCGATTGCCGCCGAACTCACCGCCGAAGGCCGCGCCGCTCTCCTCGCCCAAGGCGCTCCGGCGGAGGGGATCACCGCGCAGGTCACGCTCCATCTCCGCTACCAGGGGACGGATGCCGCGCTCGCCGTGCCCTTCGGTTCGCTCGAGGCAATGCTTGCGGCCTTCACCGCAGCGCATCGCCGCCGTTTCGGCTTCGACACGCCGGAGCGCGCCCTGATCGTCGAGATGATTTCGGCCGAAGTGATCGCGCCGGGCGCGCCGGTCACCGAGGCGGAGCTTCCCCCCCGTGGCGAGACCCCGCTTGCGCCGATCGACCGGGTGCGGCTTTTCAGTGGCGGGGCGTGGCACGAGGTTCCGGTCTATGATCGTGACCATCTCGCCGCCGCCGACCGCATCGAGGGGCCGGCGCTGATCCGCGAGGCCAACGCCACCACGGTGATCGAGCCCGGCTGGGAGGCGGAGGTGAGCCCGCGCAATCACCTCATCCTGAGGCGGCGGATCGCGCGCGCTGCAATAAGGGGGGAGGCGGACGAACTCGTCCGCCCCGATCCGGTGCGGCTCGAACTCTTCGGCAATCTCTTCATGCATGTGGCGCGCGAGGCGGGGATCGTGCTCGAGAACACCGCGAGCAGCGTCAACATCAAGGAGCGGCTCGACTTCTCCTGTGCCCTGTTCGATGCCGAAGGACGGCTCGTCGCCAACGCTCCGCATGTGCCGGTGCATCTCGGCGCGATGGGCGAGAGCGTGCGCACCGTGCTTGCCCGCCGCCGCGGCAGGCTGCGGCCGGGCGATGTGATTGCGCTCAACAATCCCTATCAGGGCGGCACCCACCTCCCCGACGTCACCGTGATTACGCCGGTCTTCGACGAAGGGGGGCAGGAGATCCGCTATTTCGTCGCCTCGCGCGGCCACCACGCCGATATCGGCGGCCTCACCCCGGGCTCGACCCCGCCCCGTTCGAAGAGCCTCGAAGAGGAGGGGGTGGTGATCGACGACTTCCTCCTCGTCTCGGAGGGGCGCTTCCGCGAGGCGGAGCTCCGCGCCCTCCTCACCGGCGCCCGCTACCCCGCGCGCAATCCCGATCTCAACGTCGCCGACATCAAGGCGCAGATCGCCGCCAATGAGCGGGGGCGCGAGGCGCTCGAGGCGGTGATCGCCGAATATGGCTGGCCACTGGTCGCGGCCTATATGCGCCACGTCATGGCCCATGCCGAGGAGAGCGTGCGGCGGGTGATCGACCGGCTGAGCGATGGGGCGTTCCGCTACCAGATGGATGACGGGCGGCTGCTCGCGGTGCGTCTCGATGTGGACCGCGCCAGGCGCCGTCTGCTCATCGACTTCACCGGCACCGGGGCGGAGGATCGCGAGGGTAATTTCAACGCCCCGCCCGCGGTGACGCGCGCCGCGGTGCTCTATGTCTTCCGCTGCCTGGTCGGGACCGACATCCCGCTCAATGAGGGGTGCCTCGCCCCGATCGAGATCCGCATCCCGCCCGGAACCTTTCTCAGCCCCTCGCCCGGCCGGGCGGTGGTGGCGGGGAATACGGAAGTGTCGCAGGCGGTGTGCAATGCGCTGTTCGGCGCGATCGGGGCGCTCGCCTGCTCCCAGGCGACGATGAACAATTTCCTCTTCGGCGACGACGTCTATCAGTATTACGAGACGATCTGCGGCGGGAGCGGGGCGGGCCCGGGCTTCGATGGCTGCGATGCGGTGCAGACCCATATGACCAACACCCGCATGACCGACCCCGAAGTGCTCGAGCTCCGCTATCCGGTGCGGCTCGAGACCTTTGCCATCCGTCGCGGCTCCGGGGGTGCCGGGCGTTTTCGCGGCGGCGACGGCGCGCTGCGGCGCATCCGCTTCCTCCGTCCGATGACGGCGGTGATCGTCGCCTCTCGCCGCCGTGTCGCACCTTTTGGGCTCGCCGGAGGGGCCTCGGGCGCGGCTGGGGCGCAATGGGTCGAGCGGGCGGATGGACGGTGTGAGGCGCTCGACTACGTGGCCGAGGC
>KN173974.1:8890-11048 GCA_000759655.1 Acidicaldus organivorans
GCGGCTCGAGGCGGGGGATGCCTTCGTCATCCCCACGCCCGGCGGCGGCGGCTACGGCGCGCCGTCTGCGGCGGTCTGAGCGTCGGTCTCCTCGGCATCGTCCCCCTCCGCTGCATCGGGCCCGGCCGCGTCGCGCGGGGTGCGCCGCCGGGGCCGGGGCTCGGGGGCGGTGAGGGCGGGGGAGAGCGCCGCTTCGAGCGGCTCGAAGAGCGGCCCGTGGCCCTGGCGGACGCCGCGGGCGGCGAGGAAGGCCTCTTCCTCCTCGGTGTAGAGGCCGCTTGCCACCATGGTGAGATCGAAGCGGGAGGCGACGAGGGCAATCGCTTCGAGGATCGCCGCCGCGCCCTCGTCATGGAGCACGGTGCCGATGAGGGAACGGGCGAGCTTGAGGTGTGAGAGGGGCAGTCGGCGCAGCAGCACGAGATTGGCCTGATCGGCGCCGAACTCGTCGATGAGCACGCCGACCCCGCGGTCCCGCAGCGCGGCGAGCGCGAACAGCGCCTCTTCCTGGGCGAGCAGCAGGGCAGTCTCCGAGATCTGGATCTCGAGCCGGCGCGGATCGAAGCTGGTCTCCTCGATCGCCTCGGTGATCTGGCCGACGAGGCGGTTTTCGAGGAGCTGGCGGATCGAGACACGGAGCGCGACCGGAATGGGCTCTGACCAGCGCTGGGCGGTGGCGAAGGCCTCGCGCAGCGACCAGGTGCAGAGTTTGTGGATGAGTTCGCTCTGTTCGGCGAGCGGCAGGAAGACGCTCGCCGGGATCAGGCCGCGGCGGCGGTGCGGCCAGGTGAGCTGGGCCTCGACCGCGGCGAGCCGGCGCTCGATCAGGGTGAGGCGGGGGATGTAACGCAGCGCGAAGCCGCCTCGGCCAGGAGATGGAGCGCGCCCTCGCCCGCGGCGGCGGTGCGGCCAGGTGAGCTGGGCCTCGAACGCGGCGAGCCGGCGCTCGATCAGGGTGAAGCGGGGGATGTAACGCAGCGCGAAGCCGCCGCGGGCGAGGGCGCGCTCCATCTCCTGGCCGAGGCGGCGCGCCTCCTGGCGGTCGAAGGTGACGGAGAGCGAGGGGAAGAGGGCAGGCAATCCCCCGAGCGAGGCGAGCGGCGGCTTGATCAAGGGTGCGGGCGTCCTGGGTTCGAAAAACATTCCGGCTCTGAAAAACGTTTCCCAACCCTAGCGCCAAAGGGTTAGCAAATGGTTAACGGGATCACGGCATGGCCGGATCCGGCGCAATTTTCCGCTCCCGGATCCCGGGCGGGAAAGGTTTCACCCGCCGCGGCAAGCCTCTCGTGGGGGGAGATTCTCCGTCACGCCGTTCACTCTTTCGAGCGGGGCCGGTTGCGGGCCGAGCGCGGGACGGGCAGGATGGCGGGAAGAAGGAGGTCGGAGCATGGGAGAGCGCGCGGAAGAGGCCCTCGCCGGGGGCAAGATCCTGATCCGGCGCGACGGGGCGGTCGGCACCATCGTGTTCAACCAGCCCGAAAAACACAACGCCCTCTCGCTCGCCATGTGGCAGGGCCTGGTCGCGGCCCTCGATGACTTCGAGGCCGATCCGGCCATCCGCGCCGTCATCCTGCGCGGGGCGGGCGAACGCGCCTTCGTCTCCGGCGCCGACATCTCCGAATTCGAGGGCAAGCGCCAGGATGCCGAGGCGCAGAAACTCTACGATGCCGAGACGCGCGCCGGCCGGGCCCGGCTTGCCGCCTTTCCCAAGCCGGTGATCGCGGCGATCCGCGGCTACTGTCTCGGCGGCGGGCTCGGGCTCGCCCTGCTCGCCGACCTCCGCCTCGCCTCGGACGATGCGGTCTTCGGCATTCCCGCCGCGCGGCTCGGCCTCGCCTATGGGGTGGAACTCACCGCCCGGCTGGTGGCAACCGTCGGTCACGCCTGGGCGCGCTATCTCCTCTTCACCGCCGCGCCGATCCGCTCGGCGGTGAAGAGGAGATAGCGCGCCCAGGCGTGACCGACGGTTGCCCCCAGCCGGGCGGTGAGTTCCACCCCATAGGCGAGGCCGAGCGCATCGGCCTCGTCCACCGCGTGGTGGCGGGGGGGCGTCTCGAAGAGGACGTGGCCGCGCTCGCCTCGGGGCTCGCCGAACGCGCGCCTCTCTCGCAGCGCGCGGCCAAGATCGTGATCGAAAGCCTGATCGCGCCGGGCGGCG
>KN173974.1:11123-11580 GCA_000759655.1 Acidicaldus organivorans
GGGGCGATTTCCGCGCCGCCGAGGCGGCGGTCGCGGCCTGTTTCGACAGCGAGGACTATCGCGAGGGGCGGCGGGCCTTCCGCGAGAAGCGCCCGCCCCGGTTTGCCGGCCGTTGAACGGGGGACGCCAAGCCTCATGCGCATGGCTCCTGGCCTTTCCTGGGAAGAGCGGCTCGCCGCCCAAGGCGCGCGGCGCATCGCCGGGCTCGACGAAGTGGGCCGGGGCCCGCTCGCCGGGCCGGTGCTCGCCGCCGCCGTCGTCTTCACCACCCCGCCCGAGCCAATGCTTGCCGCCTTGATCGCCGACTCGAAAGCGCTCTCGAAGCGCCAGCGCGAGCGGGCCTTCGCCCTGCTCCGCGCCGCGCCCGGGGTCGAGTTCGGCCTCGGCGCCGCCTCGGTCGCCGAGATCACCCGGCTCAACATCCATCATGCGAGCCTGCTCGCCATGCGCCGCGCGC
>KN173974.1:11706-11800 GCA_000759655.1 Acidicaldus organivorans
GCCTTGCTGGTCGATGGCCGCTTCGCGCCCATAGTCGGCCTTCCCGCCTTCTGTCTGGTCGGCGGGGATCGGCTGTCGCTTTCGATCGCTGCGG